>NZ_JBFAIR010000038.1:0-53775 GCF_040654815.1 Streptomyces sp. NPDC050619
AACATCCCCTGGGCGATGACGCCCGAGGACGTGGCGTCGGCCAGCCTGGCCGGGCTGCGCCTCGGTGAGACCGTCTGTGCCCCTGGTCTGGAGGGTCAGGACTCCGCCCTGGACGCCGTGCTCGCCGCGGAGACCGCCTTCGTCCAGGGCGGCAACCAGCCCACGCTCGCGGCTCGCTACACGGAACCGCGAGCTTAGGGCAGTCGCGAACGGAGGGCAGGCGATTGTTTCCGGTTGGCTGCCTGCCTGCTCGGACCGGCGGTCTGTGACTCAGTCATGGCAGGAGGAGCACTTTGCCGGTCTGCCGGTGGCTTTCGAGGTAGGTGTGGGCCTCGGCCGCCTCTGCCAGGGGGTAGGCCCGGTCGATGATCGGGTTGATCTTTCCGTCTGTCAGCAGTTCCAGGCACAGTTGCTGGTCGCGCAGGGTGGCGCCGCGCACGCTGGCGATTTTCACCTGCTGGCCGATGAGTGCGAGGGCGTCCAGTTCGAGGCGGGATCCGTGGTGGGTGGGTGTGCCCAGGACGATGACCGTGCCGCCGAGGCGTATGCAGGAAAGGGAGAGCTGGAAGAAGTCGTTGCCGCCGACGCAGTCCCAGACGGCGTCGGCGCCCAGACCGCGGGTCAGTTCCCTGACCTGTGCGGGCAGTCGGGGATCGGTGGAGTGCAGGATGTGGTCGTAGCCGAGCTTGCTGAGTGCTTCGTCGCGGTCCGGCTTGGTGGTGGTGGCGATGACGGTGGCTCCGCTCAGCTTCGCCAGTTGTGCGCAGGCGATCGCCATTCCGCCGCTGGCGCCGGTGATGACCACGGTGTCGCCGGGGCCGACGGGTGCTTGCCGTGCGCAGTTGAGGGGGGTGGTGTAGGTCCACATGGTGGCTGCGGCGGTCTCGTAGTCGACGCCGTCGGGGATGGGCAGGATCGCGTCCTGGCGGCGTACGACGTACTGGGCGTATCCGCCGAAGACCTGGTGTCCGGGGTAGGCGGTGTCGACGCACAGGTTTTCGAGCCCGCGTACGCACAGGGCGCAGGTGCGGCACGGCGGGTGCGGAAGTTGCACGGCCCTGTCGCCGGGGTGCCACCTGGTGACGTTCTCGCCGGTGGCGACGATTTCACCGGCGGCGTCCCGGCCGAGTTGGAACGGCAGCGGCCACGGCGGCCGTCCCGGGAGAGGCTGCGGCAGGTTGCCCGCGCGGTAGCGGAGATCCCAGCTGTTGACGGCCGTGGCGTGTACGCGCATCAGGATGTCGTCGGGGCCGACCTCGGGAATCGGTGCCTCTATGTACGTGAGCACCTCGGGCCCGCCATGTTCGAACAGGCGGACCGCCATCATGGTCTGTTCCACTCTCACGTTCCTTCAGATCGTTACGCGGTTCATCGGGGGTCCATGGAGTCGCCTGCGCCTCGCCTGCCCGGTGAGACCGTGTGTGAGCGGACCTCGGCCAGGCGGCTTACCAGGGGTGGATCAGGAACTGAACCGTCCGACGATCCGAGGCGTAGCCGGTTGCGTGGCCTGACCGTGGCGGTCGGCCCAGGCTGAGAGACTCCCCAACCTCTTGACTTGGAGTCATGAGATTCGACTCGGATGCATCCTGCTTCTCTCCTTCCTGTTGACTGGAAAGCACTCTAGAACTATCTTGGCTCTGGTTCAAGAGTGGGGAGTGGGCGGCCTCACAGCACCCAAGAGCGCTCTGAAAACAGTGAGCGGTGTCCGCGACTTACCGAGATAGGTGCCCGAACTCGTTCGGGCCGGGCCGCGGGTCTCCGAATCCGCCGCCGACCGCAGGAGTTGGTCAGTCATGAGCAGCCCAGTAACCACACCGTCCGACACCCAGGACGACTTCGGCGTTCTACGCGAAGTGGAAAGCAGGGTGCTCTGGCTGTCGTCGGCGATCATCCACCACGCGAACCGAGTACGGGCAAACCCCTCGGGACTCAAGGTGGGCGGGCACCAAGCGTCGTCGGCGTCCATGGTGTCGATCATGACCGCGCTCTGGTTCCGGCATCTGCGGCCCCAGGACCGAGTGTCGGTGAAACCGCACGCATCACCGGTACTGCATGCGATCAACTACCTGCTGGGCGAACTGGAACCCTCCTATCTGTCCAGGCTGCGCGAGTTCGGCGGCCTGCAGAGCTATCCGAGCCGGTCCAAGGATCCGGACCCCGTCGACTACTCGACGGGGTCCGTCGGCATAGGTGCGACCGCACCGATCTGGGGCGCGCTCTCGCGACGCTATGTCAACGCCACCGTCGGCGACGTGGGTACCGGGCGGCAGTTCTCGCTGGTCGGCGATGCCGAGCTGGACGAGGGCGCGGTGTGGGAGGCGGTGCTGGATCCCGCTGTCGGCGAACTGGGAGAGGTGGTCTGGGTCGTCGACCTGAACCGGCAGTCGCTGGACCGGGTCGTGCCCGACATCGCCGCCGAGAAACTGCGGGGCATGTTCACCGCGGCCGGCTGGCAGGTGATCACCCTCAAGTACGGGCGGCAGCTCGAGGAGCTGTTCGCCCGGCCGGACGGCCAGGAGCTGCGGCAGCGGATCGACGCGATGCCCAACCCGGAATATCAACGACTCCTGCGGTGCGATGCCGGGCAACTGCGTCTGCGGCTGTCCGAAGGCCCCGGCGCCGACCGGATCCGCGCGTTGGTCGACCAGGTCGAGGACTCGGTGTTGGTGGACGCGGTGGCCAACCTGGGCGGCCACGACCTGGCCGCGCTGGATGCGGCCTTCTCGGCGATCGACGACAGCCGCCCTACTGTGATCCTCGCCTACACCATCAAGGGCTACGGACTGGCCAGCAAGGGACATCCGCAGAACCATTCAGCTCTGCTGACGGAGGAGCAGATGCGGGAGCTCGCCGAGCGGCTCGGAGCCGACCCGGCGCACCCCTGGCGCGCCTTCGGCGAGGACCGCGCGGCCCATGAGGTGTGCCGACAGGCCGCGGAGCGGCTGCGCAGGAGCGAGTCGGCGCGTCACGCGCCGGCCGACGTACCCGTCGACATGGGGCGGACGCCGTCCGGGACGGCGACCACGCAGGCCGCGCTGGGCCGACTTCTGCTGGACCTGACCAGAGCGGCCCCGGAGGTGGCCGCGCGGGTCGTGACCGTCAGCCCCGATGTCAGTTCCAGCACGAACCTGGGCGGGTGGGTGAACAAGGTCGGCGTGTGGTCGTCCAGCGAACGACGCGACTGGTTCGCCGATGACGCCGAGACCGTCCTGCACTGGCGGGAAAGACCCTCCGGGCAGCACATCGAACTAGGCATCGCCGAGACGAACCTCGTCGGCCTGATCGGCGAACTGGGTGCCTGCTGGAGCAGGTGGGGGCAGCCGCTCCTGCCGATCGGTGTGCTGTACGACCCCTTCGTGGAACGCGCCCTTGAACCTTGGTCCTTCGGCATCTACGCGGGCGGGCAGTCCCTTCTGGTCGGTACCCCCTCCGGAGTTTCCCTGGCCCCGGAAGGCGGCGCGCACCAGTCGATCAAGACCCCGTCGATCGGCTTGGAGCAACCCGGCTGCGTCACTTACGAACCGGCGTTCGCCATCGACGCCGAATGGACGCTGCTCGCCGGGATGGCTCGGCTCGGCAGACCGGACGGCAATTCCGCATACGTACGGCTGTCGACGCGGCCCATCGACCAGAGGCTGGCCGCAGTGCCCGGTGACCCCGCCGCACGCGAGCGTCGCCGGCGCCAAGTCGTCGCCGGGGCCTATCCCCTGGTGCGCACCGACGGCGCCAAGGTCACCGTCGCCGCGATGGGCGCGGTGGTGCCGGAGGCGCTGGCAGCCGCTGACCGTCTGGCGCAGGTCGGCTTCCCGGCGGACGTCGTGTGTGTCACCAGCCCCGACCTCCTGTACCGGGCGGTGCGCGCCAGGCAGGGCCACGAACGGGCCGAGTCCTGGGTGCTGGATCAGGTCTTCCCGGCCGAGCGCGCCACACCTCTGGTCACCGTCCTCGATGGCCATCCGCACACCTTGGCCTTCCTGGCCACCGTCAACCGCGTGCCCGTCTCTTCCCTTGGCGTGACCCGGTTCGGACAGTCCGGAGGGCTCGAGGACGTCTACCGCCATCACGGGCTCGATGCGGACAGCATCGTTCGTGCCGCACTTGACCTGACCGACTGAGCAACAACAGCCTTACTGGCCATCAAGCAGAACCCGTGACCAACAACACTCCGACGATCACGCGTGATGGAGTCATCGGACCGGACGGGAGCGCGTTCTCGGCCACCACCTTCGGCAGGCCCGCGGGCGCGATGGCGGGAGCCCTCGCCGGCGTGCGCAACCGGATCCTGGCCGAGGGCGGCCAGAAGACCGACTGACCGCCGACTGACGGGCAGAGGTGAACGTTCCGGGCCGAGCCCGGTCCGGCATCCCCCGTCACGAGACCGGTCGCCGGAGGCGGCCCGTCGACTCTGCGTGCCGACCACGACCGGCCGACGCGCCCTGACCGCCGCCACGCTCCAACGGCGGCGGCACGGAGGGCCTTCGGGCCACTGAGGAACAACGCGCACCTTCGCGGAGCGCAACAGCACCGGCAGGACCCCGGCAGTCACCGTGCAACCACCGAAAGAGAGTGGATATGTCCGACGACCGTCTTTTCCAAGTCGTGACCCCGCCCGCCGAGCCTGCCGCCGAGGCCACCCGGCGAAGATTCATCGCCGCGGCCGCCGCTGCCTCAGGAGCCGCCGTGGTCGGCGGCCTGGTCGCGGGGTCGCCCGCGCTGGCAGCCGAGGCCGCGCCTGGCAGCCGTGTCTCGACGACGGTCAGCGGATCGCAGGACCGCCGGAACACCAAGAAGGAGAAGAAGATGCGCATCGTGGCCGTGGAAGAGGCGTTCTCAGTTCCCGGAGCCATCCGGCAGGAGGCAGCGATCCGTCAGCGCATGGACGTGCCGGAGGAGATAAAGCAGGAGTGGTTTCGGCGCCTGGACGATCTGACCGAGCTGCGGCTGGCGGACATGGACGCCAACGGCGTCGATGTCCAGGTCCTCTCGTATTCCACGCCGGGTCTGGAAGTGATCGAGGATCCGGCGGAGGCGGTGGCCGCCGCGCGGCGGATCAACGACTATCTGGCCAAGGCGGTCGCCGGTCATCCGAACCGGTTCGCGGGTTTCGCGGTCCTTCCGCTGCAGGACCCGAAGGCCGCGGTCGTGGAGCTGCGCCGGGCGGTGCAGGAGCTCGGGCTCAAGGGCGTGCTGTACAACGACCATGTGCGGGGGCACTACCTGGACGAGCCGCAGTTCAGGCCGGTTTGGGCGGAGCTGGAGCGCCTCGGCGTCACGCTGTATCTGCATCCGGCCGTCATTCCGGCCGACAACTGGCATGTCTTCGACGGGTACTCCGTGCTGGTCGGGCCGACCTGGGGCTGGACCGCGACGGTGGGTGCCCATGCGCTCCGGCTGATCTACGGCGGCGTGTTCGACGAGTTCCCGGGCGCCTCGCTGACGTTGGGTCACATGGGTGAGCTGCTGCCCTTCCAGATGGCCCGGCTCGACAGCCGCTACCCCCACGTGCCTGCTGAGCAGAGGGTGCAGCACCTGCCCTCGTACTACCTGCGGAACAACGTGTACGTCACCACCAGCGGAGTCATGTCACATGCCGCACTGCTGGGAGCCGTCCATGCGGTCGGCGTCGACCGGGTGCTGTTCTCCATCGACTACCCGTTCGAGTCCAGCGCCGAGGCGGTGGAGTTCCTGCGCACCGCACCGTACGCACCCGCCGACCTCGGGCGCATCGCGCACGGCAATGCCGACCGCGTTCTGGGGCTGTGAACGACCGACAGCCCGCGTAATCCCGCGGGCACTTGTCAAGGTGGTGGCCGCCGGGATCAACCCGGGCGAGGCCGTGATCCGGCAGGGGTTCTTCCACGACAGGTTTCCGGCGACCTTCCCCTCGGGTCAGGGCAGCGACCTCGCCGGGATCGTCGAGGAACTCGGCGCAGGAGTCACCGGATTCGACGTCGGTGACGAGGTGATCGGCTTCACCAACCAGCGGGCCAGCCACGCCGAGTACGTGATCGTGGAGGAGGACCAGCTCACCCCCGACCGGCGGGCGTGCCGTGGGAGCAGGCCGGCGCGCTCTTCATCGCCGGAACCACGGCATACGCGGCGGTCCACGCCGTCAGGGCCGGGCGTGGCGAGACCGTCGTCGTCTCCGGGGCCGCCGGCGGGGTGGGCTCTCTCGTCGTACAACTCGCGCGGCACGCCGGGGCCACCGTCCTCGGTCTGGCGAGCGAGCCCCACCACGCCTGGCTCACCCGGCACGGAGCGATCCCGCTGACCTACGGAGAGGGTGTCGGCGAGCGCATCCGCGCCGCGGCCGACGGCTCGATCGACTTCGCGGGCGCGGCGAAGCACGGCACCAAGGCGGACGGCTGTGCGGAGGCGGCAAGCGCCGACGTCCTGCGGGAACTCGCCACACTGATCGCCGACGGTGATCTGGAAATCCCCATCGCCCGCGTACACCGGCTCGACGAAGTTCGCGACGCCTTCCGGGAACTGGAACGCCGTCACACAAACGGCAAGATCGTTCTCAGGCCCTGAGAGGCCGACATCGACCGGCGGCCGCCGCATCGGGCGAGCGAGTCGTCGAACCAAGCACACCCCTGAACGGAGCAGGACCGTGGCAATATCGTCACAACCCGAAGGTGCGATCCGCACTCGGTGGTCGTCCGAGGACGCCGCCGACCAGTTCACCGTCGACAACCCCGCGACCGGCGCGCCGCTGGCCCTCGTGCAGGGTGCCGGCGACAAGGAGGTCGATGCGGCCGTGCGGGCGGCCTACGACGCGCACTTCTCCTGGAAGACCCGCACCGCCCGCGAGCGCGGCAGCTGGCTGCGGAAGGTCGCTCAGGCGATACGCGAGCACGCCGACGAGATCGCGGCCCTGGAGTGCAGCGACAACGGCAAACCCCTGTCCCAGGCGCGCAATATGGACCTGAACGCGGCGATCGGGCTCTTCGAGTTCTTCGCGAGCCTGTGCGACTCCATGCCGGGCCAGGTCAACGACGGCGGAAGCCTGCTGGACATCACGGTGCTCGAACCCTACGGTGTGGTCGCCGCGATCGTGCCGTTCAACTGGCCGCCGATTCACACCGCCAGCAAGCTGGGCCCGGCGCTGGCCGTCGGCAACGCGGTGGTGATCAAGCCGCCGGAGCAGGCCCCGCTGTCGGCCATGCGCATGGTGGAGATCATCCAGTCCGTCCTGCCCGACGACGTGGTGCACATCATTCCCGGCACCGGCCCGGTCGGGTCGCAGCTCGCCGGGCACCCGCTCGTCGGCAAGATCTCGTTCACCGGGTCGCCCACCACCGGCGTCTCGGTCATCAAGACCGCGGCCGACAACCTGACCCCGACCCTGATGGAGCTCGGTGGCAAGGACCCGTTCATCATCTTCGAGGACGCGGACCTCGACCTGGCACTGCCGTGGGCGATCGAGGGTGGCCTGTTCAACCAGGGCGAGGCCTGCACCTCGGCGTCCCGCGTCCTGGTGCACGCCGACGTCTACGACGAGGTCGCGCGCCGCTATGGCGACGCGGTGAAGCGGCTGCGCGTCGGCAACGGCGCCGACCCCGGCACGCACATCGGACCGATGGTGTCCGCCGCCCAGCGCAAGCGGGTGCTGGACTACATCGACGTCGGCGTCAGGGAGGGAGCCACGATCGCAGCGCAGGCATCGCTGCCCGACGACCCGGAGCTGGCAGGCGGCTTCTACGTCGCGCCGACGCTGTTCACCGGTGTCCGTCCGGACATGCGCATCGCGCAGGAGGAGATCTTCGGCCCGGTCATCGCGATGATCCCGTTCCGCGACGAGGACGAGGCCGTCAAGATCGCCAACGGCACCGACTTCGGCCTGGTTGCCGCAGTGTTCACGCCGGATTCCGAGCGCGCGCTGCGGGTCAGCCGCGCCCTGCACACCGGGTTCGTCTTCGTGAACAACTACAACCGGAACTTCACGGGCACGCCGTTCGGCGGTGTCGGTGCGAGTGGCTACGGCCGGGAGACCTCGGCGCAAACCCTGCAGGAGTACGGCTACAGCAAGAACATCCGTCTGCTCTCCGGGAGGGGCGAGCTCCCCCGCTGGGCACCCTCCCTCGAGGTGACCGGACACGAAAGGTGACCCGGTGATCCCGCCGTCGCGCGCGATGGGGATGTCGAACCGTTCGTAGTCCCTGCCGCGCCCGCGGACGGCGAGTTCCATACGGCCGGATTCGACGTCGTAGAAGTGGCACACGATCGCCCACGCATCCGGCAATGCCGTCTTGCTGCGCTCCAGTTGGCCTATGCGGACGGCCGCGGAAGAAATTTTCCTTTCTGCTCACCACGCGGTTCGGCAACGCCGTGGCTGGCCGTGAACACATTGGGCACTCTTCGCCGACGATCACGCTCGGTTACTATGCTCACTTCATGCCGGAGGCCGGGAGTAAGGGGCGTACCGTCCTCGACGGACTCCTCGGGAGGCAGCAGGAGCTGAGTGTGCCATTCGAAACTCCCCAGATTCTCCCCAAGGCTGATCGCGGCCGACGCCTAACCTGTGTCAGCGTGGAGTTGTTCGTGGATTGCAAGGCGATGAGAGTGGATGGCCTGAGAAAATGCTGACTGAGGTCACCGTGACCCGCTATATCACACCCCTGCGTGAGGGCGGTTCGCTGCCGGGCCTCGTCGAGGCCGACGACCGCGGGACGTACGTCATGAAGTTCACCGGCGCCGGGCAGGGCCGCAAGACGCTGGTCGCCGAGGTTGTCTGCGGGGAACTCGCCCGGCGGCTCGGCTTCCGGGTGCCCCGGCTGGTGACGATCGGCCTCGACCCGGTACTGGGACTCGCCGAGCCCGACCAGGAGGTGCAGGAACTCCTCAAATCCAGCGCAGGGCGCAACCTGGGCATGCACTTCCTCTCCGGCGCGCTCGGTTACGACCCGCTCGCCTTCCGGGTGAGCCCCGAGGAGGCCGGGCGGATCGTCTGGTTCGACGCGCTGGTGAACAACGTCGACCGCTCCTGGCGCAACCCCAACCTGCTGATGTGGCAGGGCGAGGTGTGGCTCATCGACCACGGCGCGAGCATGATCTGGCACCACAACTGGCCCGGCGCCGAAGCCTCCGCCGCTCGCCCGTACGACATCTCCGACCATGCGCTCAGGGCCTTCGCACCTGATGTCGCGCGAGCGGGTCTGGAACTGGCGCCGCTGATCACCGAGGAACTCCTCGCCGAGGTCACCGCGGAGATCCCGGACGTCTGGCTGGCGGACGAGCCCGGCTTCGACTCCCCGGACGACCTCCGTCGGGCCTACGCACGGCCCCTGCTCGCGCGGGCCGCCGACATCCACGAACGCGTCAAGGTCAAGGGGGACCAGTGAGCGAGCGGGACGTTTTCGAGTACGCGCTGCTGCGGATCGTGCCCCGGATCGAGCGCGGCGAGTGCATCAACGCCGGGGTGCTCGTGTACTGCCGCGCCCAGTCCTTCGTGCGAGCGCGCACCCACCTCGACGAGACCAGACTCCTGGCCCTCGACCCGGACGTGGACCTGGCCGGCGTACGGGCCGCCCTGCGCGCCGTCGAGGGCGTGTGCGCCGGCGGTGAGGCGGCCGGACAGGCCGCGCACGACGACGCCGGACGCCGCTTCCGCTGGCTGGTCGCACCCCGCTCGACGGTCGTCCAGCCGGGCCCCGTACACACCGGCCTGACCGGCGATCCGGCCGCGGAGACGGAGCGTTTGCTCGACCTGCTCGTGCGGTGACCGCGCCTGTGCCGGCGCCGGCGGTGATCGCGCCCGCACGGGCGTCGGCGGTGACCGCGCCTGTGCCGGCGCTGACGGTGACCGCGTCCGTGCCCGCGCCGGCGGTGACCGCGCCTGTGCCGGCGGTCAGTTCCGGTGCCGTCTTGCGGCATGGCCGGCGGTCAGTTCCGGTGCCGCGTTACGGCATGGCCGGCGGTCAGATCCGGTGCCGTCTTGCGGCATGGCCGGCGGTCAGATCCGGCGTCGCCTCACGACATAGCCGGCCGTCAGACCCGGCGCCGCCTCACGACATAGCCGGCCGCGAGGACGCCCCCGGCGACGAAGGCGATGCCCATGCCCATGTCCCAGCCGCTCCGCCCGGAGTTCGACGCGCCGCCCACCCCGCCGCGCACGCCCCGCGGCGGGGTGACGGCAGTCGCAGTCGCGGCCGGAGTCGGCGTCGCGGAACGGAGGGGAGTGCGGGGAGCGGTGGTCGAGGAGGTGACGGGGGCGCCGCGCCGGGGCAGCACCTCGCAGGCGATGCCGTCGTCCGGCCCCTGATCTTCGTCGAGTCGGTTCGGATCGGTGGGGTCCAGGTTGAACACGGCCTGCGCCTCCTCCTGGTAGGTGAAGTCGCGGCAGTCCAGGTCCTGTGCGTGAGCGGTGTCGGCCAAGGGCACTATCGCGGCGAGCGCGATCAGCGTGCCGACGGCACCGGTACGACGGCGCATGGAGCGCCTCCTCTCCGGCCACGAATGGTCGTCGCCCCGACGCTAGAGGCCGCATGGGGCACAGGCGCGCGGCGCTGAGCCGATCGGGTGTCGCCGGTGGGCATCCGTGCGGGACGATGGCAGGTGGCTGCGGGCCCGCCAGGAGGGTCGGCCGCACAGGTAATGGATCACACACCCCTGGTTGCCGTTGACACCGGGTGCCAGGGCTTCTAGCGTCACGTCTGCTGAAGGTACTAAGCGGTCGCTCACCCGAGAGTGGGCCGCTCGAGCCGCATTTCGAGGGCGAGGAGAACCAGTCATGTCCACCACTGAGCAGCGGGTCGCCGTGGTCACCGGTGCAGCGCGCGGCATCGGCGCCGCCACCGCCGTACGACTGGCTGCCGAGGGTCGCGCGGTCGCCGTGATCGACCTCGACGAGGCTGCCTGCAAGGACACCGTGGAGAAGATCACCGCGGCCGGCGGCAAGGCCCTCGCGGTCGGCTGCGACGTCTCGGACGAGGCGCAGGTCGAGGCGGCCGTCGCGCGTATCGCCCAGGAACTCGGCGCGCCGACGATCCTCGTCAACAACGCGGGCGTCCTCCGCGACAACCTGCTGTTCAAGATGAGCGTCTCCGACTGGGACACCGTCATGAACGTGCACCTGCGCGGCGCCTTCCTGATGTCCAAGACCTGCCAGAAGCACATGGTGGACGCGGGCTTCGGCCGGATCGTCAACCTCTCCTCGTCCTCCGCGCTCGGCAATCGCGGCCAGGTCAACTACTCGGCTGCCAAGGCCGGCATGCAGGGCTTCACCAAGACCCTCGCCAAGGAGCTCGGCAAGTTCGGCATCACCGCGAACTCCGTCGCCCCCGGCTTCATCGCCACCGACATGACCGCGGCGACCGCCGAGCGCGTCGGCATGGGCTTCGAGGACTTCAAGGCCGCGGCCGCCACCCAGATCCCCGTGCAGCGCGTCGGCGAGGCGGAGGACGTCGCCAACGCGATCGCCTTCTTCACGGCCGAGGCCGCGGGCTTCGTCTCCGGCCAGGTGCTGTACGTGGCCGGCGGACCGCTCGACTAGAGGACCAGGAAAATGACTTCGGTGGAACTCCCCGAGCTTTCGGGCAAGGTCGCGCTCATCACGGGCGCCAGTCGCGGCATCGGCTACGGCGTCGCCGAGGCGCTGCTCGCGCGCGGTGACCGCGTGTGCATCACCGGCCGCAACGAGGAAGCCCTCAAGGAGGCCGTCGACAAGCTCGGCGCCGACCGCGTCATCGGCGTCGCCGGCAAGGTCCACGACGAGGCCCACCAGGCCGCCACCGTCGAGCGCACCATGGAGGCCTTCGGGCGTGTCGACTTCCTGGTCAACAACGCCGGTACGAACCCGGTCTTCGGGCCGATCGCCGACCTCGACCTGAACGTCGCGCGCAAGGTCTTCGAGACCAACGTGGTCTCGGCGCTCAGCTTCGCGCAGAGGACCTGGTACGCCTGGCAGAAGGACAACGGCGGCGCCATCGTCAACATCGCCTCCGTCGCGGGAGTCTCCGCCTCGCCCTTCATCGGCGCCTACGGCATCAGCAAGGCCGCGATGATCAACCTGACCTTGCAGCTGGCCCACGAGTACGCGCCCAAGGTGCGGGTCAACGCGATCGCCCCGGCGGTCGTGAAGACCAAGTTCGCGAAGGCCCTGTACGAAGGCCGGGAGGCGGAGGCCGCCGCGGCCTATCCGCTGGGCCGGCTCGGTGTGCCCTCCGACATCGGCGGCGCCGCCGCGTTCCTCACCTCGGAACAGTCCGACTGGATCACCGGCCAGACGCTCGTCGTCGACGGCGGCATCTTCCTGAACGCGGGCGTGGGCTGATCCTTGTGAACCTCGGCACGGGCGCTCGCTGACGAAGGCGGCGCCCGTGTCGGCGTCAGAGCTTCACCTCTCGATGACAACGTCGTCATGCACAATTCGATCAACAGATCGATTCGAGCGTAGGTTCAGCGGAAGTGCTGCGGTATGGTCGGCCAACTCTTGGTACGGCATTTCGAGGAGCAACCGCGTGTTCATCCGGAATCGTTTCCTGCCGCCGCTCGCGGCCCTCGCGTCCATATCCATGGTGGCCGGATGTGGCGTGTTCTCCTCGGACGCTTCCGGAGACGAGGCGCCGATCGTCGTGGGAACCACCAGTGCTCCGGCCACGCTGGATCCCGCGGCTTCCTGGGACAACTCCTGGGAGCTGTTCCGCAATGTGTACCAAACGCTCCTGAACTACACCCCTGGTGGGGTCAAGCCCGAGCCCGACGCCGCCGAGAAGTGTGGTTTCACGGACAAGACGAGCATGGTGTACAGCTGCACGCTGCGCGAGGGCCTGAAGTTCTCCGACGGGCACAAGATGGACGCCCATGCCGTCAAGCACTCGTTCGACCGGATCAAGAAGATCAACGTCAATGGCGGCCCCGCGGGTCTGCTGGGGACTCTCTCCCGGGTGCAGGCGAAGGGTGACCGTGAGGTCGTCTTCCATCTCAGCCAGCCCGATGCCACCTTCCCCCTCGTGCTGACCACGCCCGCCATGTCGATCGTGGATCCCGAGGAGTACCCCGCGGACGCGCTTCGCGAGGACGGAAAGATCAGCGGCTCGGGGCCCTACAGCCTTGCCTCCTTCGAGGAGGGCAAGAAGGCCGAGCTCGTCCGCAACGGCAACTACAAGGGCATAGCGGACCGCAAGAACAGCGCCGTCACCATCCGCTACTTCCAGCAGTCGGACGAGATGGTCAAGGCCCTCAAGAACAAGCAGATCGCGGTCATCTATCGCGGTCTCGGCGCCTCGGACACCCTGGACATCGAGGTCAACCAGAAGGCGAAGGGGCTCCAGCTCGTCGTCAACCCCACCACTGAGATCAGTTATCTGGTCTTCAACCCCAGCGACCCGTGGGCCGCGAAACCCGCGGTCCGCAAGGCGGTCGCCCATGTCATCGACCGCCCGGCGCTGGTGCACAACGTCTACAAGGACACCGTCGAGCCGCTGTACTCCATGATCCCCAGGGGGCTGGTGGGCCACACCACGGGCTTCTTCGACGACTTCGGGGCTCCCAGCGTGCCCAAGGCCGAGCGGGTCCTCGCGGAAGCGGGCATCACCGATCGCGTCCCGCTGACCCTCTGGTACACCAGCGACCGTTACGGCTCGACGACCAAGCCCGCCTTCGAGGAGCTGAAGCGGCAGCTCGAGGCCTCCGACCTGTTCACGGTCACCCTCAAGAGCCGCCCCTGGAAGACCTACGTGGCGGGATACCAGAAGGGCGAGTACCCGGTGTTCGGGCGCGGCTGGTTCCCCGACTTCAACGACGCCGACAACTTCGTCGCGCCCTTCGTGGGCAAGCAGAACGCTCTCGGCACCCCGTACGAAGCACCCAAGATCACGGACAAGCTGCTGCCGGATTCGCGCAAGGAGAGCGACCGCGGGGCCGTGGGTGATCAGTTCGAGGAGGCCCAGCAGATCCTCGTGGACGATGCGCGGCTGGTGCCCCTGTGGCAGGGCAAGCAGTACGTGGCCGCGAACGACGAGATCGCCGGTCTGAAGAAGGTCATCGACCCGGCGACGATGATGGTGATGTGGGAGCTGTCCTGGAAGACCAGCTGGTAGGCGTCTGGTTGCGCGGTCCGTGGGGCCGGTGCGCGGTCCGCGGGGCCGGTTGTCAGTGGTCGCCGGTAGGTTCTGTGGTCTGGAAGCGATCACACATCGCGGCCACCGCACACCGCAGTCACCGCACACCGTGAGGAAGTTGACGTGACCGACACCGCCATGCTGCCCGAGTCCTGGCGCGGGGTCCTGGGCGACGAGCTCCAGCAGCCCTACTTCAAGGAGCTGACGGAGTTCGTCGAGGAGGAGCGGGCGAAGGGCCCCGTCTACCCTCCGCGCGAGGAGGTCTTCGCCGCGCTGGACGCGACGCCGTACGAGCGGGTGAAGGTCCTCGTCCTCGGCCAGGACCCGTACCACGGCGAGGGGCAGGGCCACGGCCTGTGCTTCTCGGTCCGCCCCGGCGTGAAGACCCCGCCTTCGCTGCGCAACATCTACAAGGAGATGCACGCGGAGCTGGGCCTGCCCGTCCCGGACAACGGCTATCTGATGCCGTGGGCCGAGCAGGGCGTCCTGCTGCTCAACGCGGTCCTCACGGTCCGCGGCGGCGAGGCCAACTCGCACAAGGGCCGCGGCTGGGAGAAGTTCACCGACGCGGTCATCCGTGCGGTGGCCGACCGGCCCGACCCGGCGGTCTTCGTACTGTGGGGCAACTACGCGCAGAAGAAGCTCCCGCTGATCGACGAGAGCCGGCATGCCGTGGTCAAGGGCGCGCACCCCTCTCCGCTGTCCGCCAAGAAGTTCTTCGGCTCCCGCCCGTTCACGCAGATCAACGAGGCGGTCGCGCGCCACGGCCACGAACCGATCGACTGGACCATCCCCAATCTGGGCTGACCGTCGCTGGGCCGGGCCGGTTCCTCTCCGAACCGGCCGGCCCGGTGCCGCCTGACGGGGATTGTCAGTTGCTGCCATTAGCGTCGGCCGTGACAGCCGACAGCCCGACGAGTGGTGCGGAGGACGCGGTGGCGGAGCGACAGGAGCAGGCGGCCCCGGATGCCCTGCTGACGCGGATCGGGCAGGTCGTCATCCTGCATCACGCGGGGGACCGCGAGGAGGCCCGGCACCGCTTCCTGGACCTGTGGGCGGAGATCGGGGAGGACGGCGACCCGCTGCACCGCTGCACCCTGGCGCACTACCTGGCCGACACGCAGGACGACCCGTTCGACGAACTGGCCTGGGACCTGCGGGCGCTGACCGCCGCCGAGGAACTCATCGACGACCGGCTCGCCGAGCACGAGGGAGCCCTCGCGGTGCGGGCGCTGTCCCCCTCGCTGCACCTGAATCTGGCCGCCGACTACGTGAAACTCGGCCGCGCGGAGGCCGCCCGCACGCATCTGCGCCGGGCGCGGGGAGCGGCCGACGCACTGGCCGAGGACAGCTACGGGGACGGGGTACGGGCGGCGATCAGCCGACTGGAGCTGCGCCTGGGGGAGGGGGACTCCAAAGGAGGCGGAGCGTGGGGGCCGCCTCGACAGCGGCCCTGAATCCCCGTACTTCCCGTGGGTGTGCCTGTCTCAACGCCCGTACGTCTGCGTGCAGATCGCCGCTTCCGGGCTGTCCGCCCGCCAGCCGCCGTACTTCTTGCCGAGGGCACAGACGTCTCGTTGATCTTTGGGGACCGACTTGGACACGTCGGGGATCTCCGCGTGCGGTTGCCGGGAGTGCCGGATGTCGGGCTGCCGGGGTTCGGGACGTGCTGGATGCGCCGGGTGCACCGGATGTGCCGGATGTGCCGGGTGCGAGCGCGGAGGCGGTTGCTGCCGTGGCTGCGCCGGGGCCGTCTGGGCGACACCGTGTGACGCGGTCGCGGTCGGTTCCGGGCGGCGGGACGGGCCGATCATTTCCAGGGCCTCGCGGGCCGGCGCCTGCACGACCTGTGGCCCCGATCGGCCGTCCGGACGAGGCGCCGAAGGCTGGGACGGTACCGTCGGCGGGCCGGGCACGGGCGGGCGCTGGACCGTCACACAGCCGGAGAGGGCCGATAAAGCCACGGTGACCAGGAGCGTTGCGGTGGTCGTCGTTCGATGCACGCGCGCAACTCTGCTGGGTCGGGCGGCCTTTGGACAGCGGACCAGCGGAGGATGCCCCACACGGGTGATCTCCGGCCCCATACGGAGGGGGCGGGCCCACAGCGGCTGACGTCAGTCCTCTGCGACAGGCCTGTACCCGGTGGCACCGTCGATGCGCTCGCGGATCAGGTCGGCGTGGCCGTTGTGGCGGGCGTACTCCTCGATCATGTGCGTGTATATCCAGCGCAGGCTGAACGGCTCGTCGGTGAAGCTGCTCTTGCCCTTGGAGAGGTCGTCCAGGGCAAAGCCGGCCGCGTGGCGCCGGGCGATCTCGATCTCGGCCTGCCAGGTGGCGTGGGCTTCCGCCCAGGTGTCCGCCTCGGTGAGGTGGAAGTCGCCGTCCTGGTCCTCCTCGGTGTAGTAGATCGGCCCTGGATCGTCGCCCACGAGCACCTTGCGGAACCAGCCCCGCTCCACCTCCGCCATGTGCCGCACCAGCCCCATCAGGGACAGTTCGGAGGGCTGTACCGAGGCGGTTCGGAGCTGGGCATCGGTGAGACCTTCGCATTTCCAGGCCAGGGTCTGCCGGTGGCAGTCCAGCCAGCCCTCCAGCATGGTGCGTTCGCCGGCGTTCAGGGCGGGTTCGCTGCGCTGCGTCGTCATGCACGCATGGTCGCCCACATCGTCCCGCGCCCACCACACGTTTTCCCGGCCGAGATCGTGCAGTGTGGGGGAGACCGTATGCTCCGGAATGACCCCGGCAGGCAACCGCTAAGGAGACCCCGTGAAGGTCGGCTGCATCGGACTCGGTGACATCGCGCAGAAGGCTTATCTGCCGGTGCTCGGCGGGCGGCCCGGGATCGAGCTGCACCTGCAGACCCGCACGCCCGCCACGCTCACCCGGGTCGCCGACGGCCTCCACCTCCCCGGCGGGCAGCGCCACGCGGACCTGGACTCCCTCCTCGCCCAGGAACTCGACGCGGCTTTCGTGCACGCCCCGACCCCCGTGCACCCCGAGATCGTGACGAGACTCCTGGAGGCGGGCGTACCGACGTACGTCGACAAGCCGCTGGCGTACGAACTGGCCGACTCCGAGCGGCTGGTGGCGCTCGCCGAGCAGCGGAACGTGAGTCTGGCCGTCGGGTTCAACCGGCGCTACGCCCCCGGGTACGCGCAGTGCGCCGACCATCCCCGCGAGCTGATCCTGATGCAGAAGAACCGGATCGGGCTGCCCGAAGAGCCGCGCGCGATGATCCTCGACGACTTCATCCACGTCGTGGACACGCTGCGCTTCCTGGTGCCCGGCCCGGTCGACGACGTCACCGTGCGCGCCCGCGTCGAGGGCGGCCTGCTGCACCACGTGGTGCTCCAGCTCGCCGGGGACGGCTTCACCGCGCTCGGCGTCATGAACCGGCTCAGCGGCTCGGCCGAGGAGATCCTGGAGGTGTCCGGGCAGGACACCAAGCGTCAGGTGCTCAATCTCGCCGAGGTGATCGACCACAAGGGGCAGCCCACCGTGCGGCGGCGCGGCGACTGGGTTCCGGTGGCCCGGCAGCGCGGCATCGAGCAGGCGGCGGGTGCCTTCCTCGACGCCGTGCGCGCGGGCAAGGTGCTCAGCGCGCGGGACGCGCTGGCGACTCACGAACTGTGCGAACGGGTGGTACGCGCGGTTCAGGACCGGGCCGCCTGAACCGCAGCGTCCGTATGCCCTCGCCGGCGCACCACGCGGCGAGGACCAGCAGCGCCGCCTGCACGGTCCAGTCGCCGTAGCGGACGTACGGCGTGACGCCCCCGGCCAGCGGTACCTCGTAGACCTGGGTCGTGCTCGCGTCCGTGCCGAGCCACGATCCGATGCGCTGCCCGCTCGGGCCGTAGACGGCGGACACGCCCGTCAGTGTCGCGTGCACCATCGGGCGGCCCGTCTCGGCGGCGCGCAGCGCGGCCAGCGAGGCATGCTGCTCGGGGGCCCAGCTCTGCTGGAACGTCGAGGTCGACGACTGGCCGATCAGTATGTCGGCGCCGTCCTCGGTGAGATGCCGGGTCATGTCGGGGAAGGCCGTCTCGAAGCACACCATCGGGCCGACGCGCAGCCCGTGCCCGGCGTCCATCACCACCTGCTCGGAGCCCTTCCTGCGGTCCTCGCCCGCCGCCTTTCCGACCGAGGTCGCCCAGCCGAGCAGTGAGCGGGCCGGGATGTATTCGCCGAAGGGGACGAGCCGCATCTTGTCGTAGCGGGTGCCGGTGCGGCCGTCCGGGCCGACGAGGATGGAGCTCTTGTAGATGCCGGGCTTGTCGGAGCGGCGGGCGTCCACGTTGACCAGGATGTCGGCGCCGGTCTCGCGGGAGAGCGCCGCGATCCGCCGGGCGAAGTCGGGACGTTCGGTGAGGTCGAAGCCGACACTGCTCTCGCCCCACACGATCAGGTCGACGTCCTGTCCGACGAGCCGCCGGGTCAGCTGCTCCTCGCGGTCGAAGCGGGGGTTGCCGCCGGTCACGACGCCCGGCTGGACGACCGCGATCCTGGCCCGGTCGTCGACGTCGGGACGCGGCGACCACACCCAGGCCGCCGAGGTCGCGGCCGCCGTGGCGACGAGCCCGGCCACGGCCGGCACCCGGGACTGGCGGATCGCGACGAGAACGGCGACCGCCACGTTGACGGCCACCACCAGGAAGCTGAGCAGCCACACCCCGCCCACCGAGGCGAGCCGCAGCGCCGCCTCCACCTGCCACTGGCTGGCGCCGAGCACACCCCAGGGGCCGCCGAGCCCCTGCCAGGAGCGGACCAGTTCGACGGCGAGCCAGCCCGACGGCAGGACGAGGAGGGCGACCACGATCCGCCCTCGCGGGGGTGTGCCGGCGAGCAGCCGGTGCACCAGCCAGCCCCACGGTGCCCACAGGGCACCCAGCAGCGCGGCGAGGACGAACGTGAACACGTGCAGGCTCGGCAGCAGCCAGTGGTGCATCGCCAGCATGAAGCCGAACCCGCCCCACCAGCCGTAGTACGCCGCCCGTTTGCCGGTCGGCGCCGAGCGGACCAGCAGGATCCAGGGGACCAGCGCGACGTAGGCGAACCACCACAGGGACGGCGCGGGAAAGGCGAGCACGGGCAGGGCGCCCGCCAGCGCGGCGATGGTCGCGCGCCGCCACGGGGAGGCGAGCCAGTGGCCGAACGTCTTCATACGGCACCTCCTACCCCGTGGGTGTCTCCAGTGTGCGTGCTGGGGACGACCTTGGGACAGGGGGCGTCAGCTCAGTCGATCACCGGGGCCGGGGCGCGGCCGGGCAGGCGACGCCATTTCTCATGGACGACCACCGCGCGCAGCCGCCAGCCGTCGTACGTGCGCACCAGACCGAAGTCGTACCGGCCGCCGCAGATGAAGTCGGGGGCGGCCGGGTCCTCGTCCGCGCCCTCTGTGGCGAGGCGCATCGGATTGACGTAGTCCGCCCGGACCTGGGCCGTGTCGCCCGTGTCGTGGTCCAGGACGCCGAAGCGCAGCCGGCGGTTGACGATCAGATGCTGGCGCATCGAAAACAGCCGCAAGTTCTCCTCGAGCCATGCGGCGACCTTCCCGGCTTCCCCCTCGATGCCGCCGGCCGAGCGGTAGTCCGCCCGCCCGTCGGGGGTGAACAGGCCTCGGTATGCCTCCCAGTCGCCGTCGTCCACCACCATCGCGTAGTCGGTGATCAGTTCGTCGACGGCCAACCGGTCCATCACGGTGGCGAGCTCCACACGCTGCGTCATCGGCTCAGTGTTGAGCATCGCGCGGGCGTCGCCAAGAGGGACGCGGCGCTATTCGGGTCGGCACACCCAAGCCTTACGTTGTCTCAGGCCGCTTTGATGACCTCGCCGCGGACCGCGGCCGCCCACTCGACCACCAACAGCTCGTACTCCGCGCGCTCCTGGGCCGAGAGGGTGCCGCCCGCGCGCAGCCAGAGCGCACGGATCTCTTCGTTCACCTCGGCAGCAGACCGCACGGAACCAGGGGCTGGGAAATCGGGGGACATGCGCACAAGCCTAGGCGCAAGCACTGACAGCCCGCTACCAGACGGCTACTCATCCCGTATGTGATTGGTCACGGGCTCACGGTTCGCATCGTGCGTACGGCCCCCAGGCCGGCCTCAGCCCGCCGACTCCGCCGCGTGGGGGCTCAGGACGCCCGCCGTGACCAGGGCGACGATGACGATGCCAAGGGCTATGCGGTACCAGACGAAGGGCATGAAGCTCTTGGTCGAGATGAACTTCATGAACCAGGCGATGACGGCGTAACCGGTCCCGAAGGCGATCACCGTCGCGAAGATCGTCGGGCCCCAGGACACGCTGCCGGTCTCCATCGCGTCCTTGAGTTCGAAGAGGCCGGAGGCGAGCACCGCGGGGATGGCGAGGAGGAAGGAGTAGCGGGCCGCGGACTCGCGCTTGTAGCCCATGAAGAGGCCGCCGCTGATGGTGGCCCCGGAGCGGGAGACGCCTGGGATGAGGGCGCAGGCCTGGCAGAGGCCGAAGATCAGGCCGTCCTTCACGCCCAGGTGCTCGATGCCCTTGCGCTGCTTGGGGGCGCGGTGCCGGCCGCCGTTCTCGTCGCGTGCCGCCAGCCGGTCGGCGATGCCGATGACCACGCCGACGACGATCAACATCGTGGCGGTGATGCGCAGATCGCGGAATGGCCCCTCGATCTGGTCCTTGAACGTCACCCCGAGCACACCGATCGGAATCGAGCCGACGATCACCAGCCAGCCCATCTTGGCGTCGTGGTCCCCCCGCATCGCCTTGTTGGTGAGCGAGCGGGCCCAGGCCGAGATGATCCGCCCGATGTCCTCGCGGAAGTAGATCAACACGGCGGTCTCCGTGCCGATCTGGGTGATCGCCGTGAAAGCGGCCCCCGGGTCCTTCCAGTCCGAGAAGGCCGCGGTCAGCCGCAGATGCGCGCTGGAGGAGACAGGGAGGAACTCGGTCAGCCCCTGGACGAGTCCGAGGATGAGGGATTCAAACCAAGACATGAAGTTACGGAGTCCAAGCGCTGATCGTGGAGAGAGGCGACGGGCGCACCGCGCCGGCGGGCGCGGTGTGATCTCAGGTGTCGAGGGGCAGCGTAGCGCCCCCGGGTGACAGGTCCGCCACAGGGGTTTCGAACAGGTAACTCGCGCTGGTGCGCGGGCTATGCGGCCGTCGGGCCCGCCACTGTCCAGCCCGGGGACTGGGGATGGGCCGTCAGATCCTCGTGCCGGACCGCGTCGCCGCAGGCCCGGCAGGTGACGACCGGGACCAGTTCGTCGCCGCAGACGTGCTCGATCACCATGGGGCGCTCGTCGTCCTCGCGAACGTGCCGGTCGCCCCAGGCCATGAGCGTCATCAGGATCGGCTCCAGTTCGAGTCCCGCCTCGGTCGGCCGGTACTCGAAGCGCCGCGGCCGCTCGCTGTAGGCCCGCTTCGTGAGGATCCCGGCGTCCACGAGCCGGCGCAGCCGCGTGGCGAGGATGTCGCGCGGGGCGCCGATGTTGCGCACCAGCTGGTCGAAGCGCCGGTTGCCGAGGCACACCTCCCGCAGGACGAGCAGGGAGTACTTCTCGCCGACGAGTGCCAGGGCGTCGGCGATCGAGCAGGGGCGCGGGTCTTTGGTGGCGGCCATGACGCCCAGTCTAGGGGAGGGTTTGTTTTTCAAACGTACCGAGTTATGGTGAGTTCGGATTTCCTACTTACCGGTAATCGTGAAGGCGGGCACCATGCGTGACGCAGTCGTCGTCGAAGCCGTACGCACCCCCATAGGCAAGGGCAAGCCGAACGGCGCCCTCGCACAGGTCCACCCCGTAGAGCTCCTCGCCCACACCCTGCGCACCCTCGTCGAGCGTTCCGGCGTGGACCCGGCGCTGATCGACGACGTCATCGGCGGCACCGTCGACCAGGTCGGCGAGCAGGCGATGAACACCACGCGCTACGCCGTGCTGTCGGCGGGCTTCCCGGAGACCGTCCCCGCGACCACCGTCGACCGCCAGTGCGGCTCCTCCCAGCAGGCGGTGCACTTCGCGGCGCAGGGCGTCATCTCCGGCGCGTACGACCTCGTCGTCGCCTGCGGAGTCGAGTCCATGAGCCGGGTGCCGATGTGGTCGAACGTGCCGGCCGGCAAGGACCCCTTCGGCCCGGGCGTCGCCGAGCGCTACCAGGAGGGCCTCGTCCCGCAGGGCATCAGCGCCGAGCTCATCTCCGCCAAGTGGTCCATCACGCGCGAGCAGATGGACGCCTTCGCCGTCTCCTCGCACCGCAAGGCCGCAGCGGCCTGGGACGCGGGCCTGTTCGACGCCGAGGTCGCGCCCCTGGAAGGCGTCACGCGCGACGAGTGCGTACGGCCGGACAGTACCGTCGAGACCCTGGCCGGCCTGAAGCCCGCCTACCACGACCCGAACTTCGCCGAGCGCTTCCCGCAGATCGAGTGGAACGTCACCGCGGGCAACGCCAGCCCCATCAATGACGGCGCCTCCGCCGTGCTCATCACCTCCAGCGAGACCGCCGCCCGGCTCGGCCTGCGCCCGATCGCCCGGCTGCACAGTTTCGCCGTCACCGGCTCGGACCCGATCCTGATGCTCACGGGTGTCATCCCGGCCACGGAGAAGGTGCTGCGCCGTGCGTCCCTGTCCCTGGCGGACATCGACCTCTTCGAGGTCAACGAGGCCTTCTCCAGCGTGGTGCTGGCCTGGCAGCAGGAGACCGGCGCCGATCTCGCCAAGGTCAACGTGCATGGCGGCGCGATCGCCCTCGGCCATCCGCTCGGCGCGAGCGGCACCCGCCTGACGACCACCCTCGTGCACGCGATGCGGGAACGCGGCGCCCGCTACGCCCTCCAGACGATGTGCGAGGCGGGCGGGCTGGCCAACGCGATGATCCTGGAGGCGGTGTGAACGGCGGTGTGAACGGCGATCTGCTTCAGATCCGCGGCAGGCAGGTCTGAAGCAGGCAGGTCTGAAGCAGGCAGGTCTGAAGCAGGCAGGTCTGATGCAGGGGGGGGCTACGGGCGGCCCCGCAGGTGGTGGCGCTTGCGCCAGGCCACCACCGCGCCCGCCAGGGCCGGCAACGCGATACAGGCCATCGCGATGAGGAAGGCCGGTGACGTCGGCGTCGAGGCACGGGCGCCGGCGACGACGTACGCGGCGGTGTTCGGGATCGACCCGAGCGCCGTCGCCAGCAGGAACGGTATGTAGCCCATGCGGGAGACGGCGGCGCAGTAGTTCGCGGCCCAGAACGGCACTCCGGGGAACAGCCGTGCCGCCAGCATCGAACGGAAGCCGTGCCGGCTCAGCTGCCCGTCCGCGGCCTTCAGCCACCGGCCGCGCAGCAGCGGGCGCAGGGCGTCCTGGCCGAGCATCCGGCCCAGGCCGAAGGCGATCCCGGCGCCGAGCACGGTGCCCGCGATGGCCGAGCCGATCCCGAACTGGGAGCCGAAGAGGGCGCCCGCCGCGAGGTTCAGCAGGGGGCGCGGCACGAACGCCACGGTGCACAGCCCGTACGCCACCGCGAACACCAGTGCCGCCATCGCACCGCCGACCTGCGGCGGCCAGCCGTTCGCCAGCAGCCGCTGCGGCTCGAAGAGCAGCACGGTCGTGGCGGCGCCCGCGAGCAGGGCGACGAGCAGGGACAGCCGCGACCACGGCGAGAGCAGTGCTCTCGTGCAACGCGCGGCGAAGCCCGCCGGAGTGGGAGGGGCAAGGGGCGCCGGGGGACCGGCGACGGCGAGCTCCGTGGCGGCGGCCGGGGGAGAGGCCGTGGCGGTGCCCCCAGAGCGGGTGGTGGCATCGAGCATCCAGTGACGGTAGCCGACGGACATGTGTGATCGCCGTATGGATCCCGTCCGTTGTGCGGATCGGCACGGTCAAAAACCATTCGACGTGGGACAAAGCGTCGGCAATGATCTGCGTCATGTTCCGGTACGCCTTCCTCCTCGCAGCATCCGCGGTCGCGGATGCCCCGAAGGCTGCCGTTCCCTTCTTCCCGGCCGCTGTCGACGGCGCCCGAAGCTGACCCTCTCCGGATCGTCCGGCGGACCCCGCGGGGGAGGGTCGGCGAGTCCTCGGGGTCCCCATTTCCTACGAAGAGGCTTCGAGGTACCGCCATGTCCAAGACGGCGTACGTCCGCACCAAACCGCATCTGAACATCGGCACGATGGGCCATGTCGACCACGGCAAGACCACTCTCACCGCCGCGATCACGAAAGTGCTGGCCGAGCGCGGCTCCGGCACGTTCGTCCCGTTCGACCGCATCGACCGGGCGCCGGAGGAGGCGGCGCGGGGCATCACGATCAACATCGCGCACGTCGAGTACGAGACCGACACCCGCCACTACGCGCACGTGGACATGCCCGGTCATGCCGACTACGTGAAGAACATGGTCACCGGGGCCGCGCAGCTCGACGGGGCGATCCTTGTCGTCTCTGCGCTCGACGGGATCATGCCGCAGACCGCCGAGCATGTGCTGCTGGCCCGGCAGGTGGGCGTCGACCACATCGTCGTCGCCCTCAACAAGGCAGACGCGGGTGACGAGGAACTGACCGACCTGGTCGAGCTGGAGGTCCGTGAACTGCTCACCGCGCACGGCTACGGCGGGGACGCGGTGCCCGTTGTACGGGTCTCGGGGCTGAAGGCGCTTGCCGGGGACCCGCGATGGACCGCGTCTGTCGAGGCGCTGCTCGACGCCGTGGACACATATGTGCCCATGCCCGAGCGGTACTTGGACGCGCCCTTCCTGCTGCCGGTCGAGAACGTGCTGACCATCACGGGGCGCGGGACCGTGGTGACCGGCGCGGTGGAGCGAGGCACGGTGCGGGTCGGGGACCGGGTCGAGGTGCTCGGTGCGGGTGTGGAGACCGTCGTCACCGGGCTGGAGACCTTCGGCAAGCCGATGGAGGAGGCGCAGGCCGGGGACAACGTGGCGTTGCTGTTGCGGGGCGTCCCCCGGGACACGATGCGCCGTGGGCACGTGGTGGTCGCGCCCGGCAGTGTGGTGCCCGGACGTCGGTTCTCGGCGCAGGTGTATGTCTTGTCGGCGGGGGAGGGTGGGCGTACGACGCCGGTGTCGAGTGGGTATCGGCCGCAGTTCTATATCCGTACGGCGGATGTGGTCGGGGATGTCGACCTCGGGGAGACGGCGGTGGCTCGGCCCGGCGACACGGTGGTGATGACCGTGGAGTTGGGGCGGGAGGTGCCTCTCGAGCCCGGGCTCGGGTTCGCCATCCGTGAGGGTGGGCGGACTGTTGGGGCGGGGACCGTGACAGCCGTCGAGTGAGGGTGGTGGCTGTTCGTGGGGAGCTGCGGGCCGGCTGTGGCTGGTCGCGCAGTTCCCCGCGCCCCTTGGGCCAGCTGCACAACGGCACAATGGGATGGTGAACGAACCTGTCCCCGTCACCCGCACCGTCGATCAGGGCATTGCCAAGCTGATGCCCGACATCGACCGCAAGCGGGCCTGGCTGTTGACCGTCGACGGGGCGCCGCAGTCGTACGTCGATCTGGACGAGCCGACGCACCTGGAGTTCGAGTACGCGCGGCGGCTCGGGCATGTGCTGGACACCGTCGCCGAGCCGGGGCGTCCGCTGGACGTGCTGCATCTCGGTGGCGGTGCGCTCACCCTGCCCCGGTACCTGGCGGCGACCCGGCCCGGCTGCCGGCAGGACATCGTCGAGGCCGACCGTGCCCTGCTGGAGCTGGTCGTGGAACAGTTGCCGCTGCCGGACGGCGCGGGTATCGCCGTGCACGCGGTCGATGCCCGCGCCTGGCTGGAAGCAGCCCCCGCGGGTTCGGCCGACGTGCTCGTCGCCGACGTGTTCGGCGGGTCGCGGGTTCCGGCGCACCTGACGTCCGTCGCCTACGCCGCTGAGGCCGCGCGGGTCCTGCGCCCGGACGGCGTCTACCTGGCCAATCTCGCCGACGCCGCGCCCTTCGCCTTCCTGCGTTCCCAACTCGCCACCCTTGCCACGGTGTTCGAGGAACTGGTGTTGATCGCCGAGCCGGGCGTGCTGCGCGGGCGCCGCTTCGGCAACGCGGTGCTCGTCGCCGCGCACCACCCCGTCGACACGGCCGCCCTGGCCCGGCGCACCGCCTCGGACGTCTTCCCGGCCCGGGTCGAACACGGGCCGGCCCTGCGGGACTTCATCGGCGATGCCACGCCCGTACGGGACGAGGACGCCGTACCGTCACCCGAGCCCCCCGACGGGGCGTTCGGCATCGGCTGACCCGTTGCCGGCGCCCGCGCCCTGGGCGGCGACCTGCTTGCCGCCGCGCCGCAGGTTGCGTACGTCCGGCACGCACAGCACCGCCGCCGTGACCACCACGATCAGCGCCGAGCAGCCCCACAGGGCCTCCGTCCGCCCGAACGCCGACTCCGCCGGGCCAGCCAGTGCCGTCGCCACCGGGACCAGCGCGACCGAGCCGAACCAGTCGTAGGCCGAGACCCGCGAGAGCTTGTGCTCCGGGATCTCCTGGTGCAGGGCGGTCATCCAGGAGACGCCGAAGACCTCCACCGTCGCGCCGGCCACGAACATCGCCGCGCACAAGTAGGCCGCCGACACCGGGACGGCGAGCGCGGCGGACGGCAGGGCCATCGGGAAGACGCACAGGGTGCCCGCGAGCAGCAGGCGGCGCGGTCTCCAGCGGGTCATCAGCAGGGCGCCGACGACCGTGCCCGCCCCGAAGAAGCCCAGTGCCAGGCCCCATGGGCCGGCGCCGCCCAGGTGGTCCCGGGCGACGAGCGGGCCGTAGACCGCGTCGGCGGCGGCGAAGACCGCGTTGGCGATCGAGAACTGGACGACGATGCTCCACAGCCACGGCCGGCCGGCGAACTCCCGCCAGCCGTCCTGGAGATCGGCGAGCAGTCCGCCGCCCGGCGCGCGCGGCGGAATGTGGCTGACGTCGAGGAAGGACCGCAGCGAACCGGCGACCGCGAACGCCACCGCGTCCGCCGCCAGCACCCAGCCCGGCCCGATGACGGCGACCATCGCACCGCCGAGCGCGGCGCCGCCCACCGACGCCCCCTGCATCGCCATCCGGAACACTGCGAAGGCACGGCCCGCCTGTTCGCCCTTCACCGAGGACAGCAGCATGCCCTCGGCCGCCGGGCTGAAGAACGCCTGGCCCGTGCCGCCGAGCGCGGTCAGCAGCATCATCTGCCACAGCTGCGGCTCCCCGGCGAGGACGAGCACCGCGAACGCGCCCTGGGAGAGGCAGTTGAGGGCGTTGGCCGCGACCATCACACGATGCCGGGGCAGCCGGTCCGCGACGGCGCCGCCGACCAGCAGGAAGACCACCAGCGGCAGTGTGCGGGCGGCGGCCACCAGTCCCACGTCACCGCCGTCGCCGCCCGCCTCGAGCACGGCGAACGCGGCGGCGATCAGCGCGCCGTGGCTGCCCAGGTTCGTGACGACCGCCGCGGCGGTCAGCAGACTGTAGTTGCGGCCCGCCCAGGCGGGTCGGCGGGAGCCGGGCCTGCGGGATTCGGGTCTGCGGGAGCCTGGCCTGCGGGAGGGGCGCGGGGAGTCGGCGGCTGAGGTCATCGGCCGACTATCCCCGCGCGGGGCCCGGCTCGCCAATCCTTTTCAGGACGGTCCGGTCCCGGTCGGTCGGGCCCCGAGGCGAGGCGAGGTCACCCCGTGGGCTCTCCCTGTAGCCGGACCGTGCTGAGGATCTTCAAGATCGTTTCCTCGGGCACCTCGTCGTCGACGCCCTTGACCCCGTAGAAGCTCCAGGCGACGTAGTCACCCGCGGAGTTCTTGAACGCGAACGTCGTCGCCTTGCCGTCGGTGTCGCACTTGTCCTTCTTCGTCACGCCCGTCGAGTACGCCCCCGCGACACTGCCCTTGACGCCCGACGCCGTGGTGAACGGCTTCGCCTTGACGAGGGTGAGCTTCTTCTTGGCGGCATCCGTCTGGTCGGTGTAGCCGCCGAACACCCACCAGGCCGAGTCGTTGCGCGCGACCTCGGCGGTGTCCTTGGCGCCGTTCTGGCCCTTGGTGCCGGCCGCCGCCAGCTCCGTGTCGTTGGTCCTGCCGTCCTTGTCGGGATCGGACGTGCACCAGGTCTCCTTGAAGAAGGCGGGTGCGGACATGCCGATGAGGACGGAGCCGTCGCCCTTCTTGTCGTCCTCGAAGCCGATGAAGGTGCCGGGCGTGTCGACATTCCAGTCCGCCGGCACATCGAATGCCGTGCCCCACTTGGGGTTGACGACGACCTTCCAGCCCTTGACGGTCGCCTTGGCGCCCTCACCGCCGCGCGGGTTGGCCTCGGACACGCTCGGCTCGGCGGACTTGCTCACCGTAGGTTTCACGTCTGTGCCGTTGCGGCCGTCCGCCTCGTCGTCCTTGTCCCCGCCGAGAACAAGGAAACCGGTCACGCCGGCGGCCACGACCACGGCCGTCGCCGCCACGATCGCGACCAGCTTCGTCCGGTTGCCGTCACCCCCGCTCGGCGGCTTCGGCGCCCCCGCCGGGGCCGGCGCACCCCACTGCGGCTGCTGCGCATAGGTGTTGGGCTGCTGGAATCCGGGCTGCTGATACGGATTCGGCTGTTGGTACCCCGGCTGCTGGTACGGGTTGTTCTGGTGCTGCGGGTTCTGCTCGCCCCCGGGCGGCTGCTGTCCTGGCCACATGGCCAGCCACCCTAGCCCTGCCAGGGACACGATTCGGCCACCGGCCCTTGTCAGGGACGTAGCAAATCGGCGCTCGTCCCGTGGACTCGTGGTCTCGTGGACTCGTGGAGCCGTACGGCCTTGAGGGCCTGACGGACCGTGGCGTCCGGGACAGGGCTGGTCAGCCGACGCTACTCATAGGTAACATATCGAAATGAACGCAGATCAGATGTCCATCGGCGAGATGCTCGCCGCCACGGTGCCAATGGTTCGGACGTTGAACCTGGAGTACCTGGAGACCACTCCGGAAAAGGCCGTGCTGGCCCTTCCGGACCAGAGCGAGTACCGCAATCACGTCGGCGGACCGCACGCCGGCGCGATGTTCACGCTGGGGGAGTCGGCCAGCGGGGCGATCGTGCTGGCGGCCTTCGGGGACCAGCTCTCGCGGGCCGTGCCGCTTCCGGTCACCGCCGAGATCGCGTTCAAGAAGATCGCCCTGGGGCCGGTGACGGCCACCGCGACGCTCGGGCGCCCCGCCGCCGAAGTCGTGGCCGAGCTCGACGAGGGCAAGCGCCCGGAGTTCCCCGTGGCCGTCGCCATCCAGCGTGCGGACGGCGCCGTCACCGGAGAGATGACGGTGACCTGGACGCTGCGTCCCAACGGCTGAGCGATGACGGCTCGCGGGGGGATGGGGGCTGGTCGGGCCGCGTGACGCCGGCGCTCGGCCTCGTCGCTCTCCAGATCCGCGACGAACTCCTTGAGCCAGGACGCGAATTCGGGGCCGAGATCCGGGCGGTCGCAGGCCGGGCCGGACCACCGTGCGCAGGTAGTCCGCCTTGTCGCCGGTGTCGTAGCGCAGTCCGTCGAAGACGACCCCGTGCACCGTGCCGCCCGCGGCGAGTTCTCCCAGGGCGTCGGTCAGTTGGATCTCGCCGCCCCGGCCGGGCGGGGTGCGCTCCAGGGTGTCGAAGACGGCGGGGTCGAGGGCGTAGCGACCGATGACCGCGTACGCGCTCGGCGTTGCTCGGCGACGGCTTCTCGACCAGGCCGGTGACGCGGACGACGGTCCTCCCCGGTCGGCTCGACGGCTGCGCAGCCGTACAGATGCCTCCTCGACGACGTACTGGATGGCTGGCTTGTCGACGACCGGCAGTACCGATCATTTTCGAATACGGGTGCGGATACCGCCGGTAACTTTTCTGAAGTGGACGCATTTTGAACATGGGTCACTCGAACTTCTTGTTTCTTGTGAGCCAATTGTGCAAAAGTGAGCGACCCCGTAGTGGACCGCTCTGAAAAACCGACCGCCCCTGACGCGGCACAGGTACGCACCAATCAGGCACCTGCTTTCCTATGGACGCGCATTCCGCATGCCGTCCTGCGGCTTGGAAGGAAATGGTTCAGTGCAATCCCAGTACCCCCCACGTCCCCCGTACCCCCCACGTCCCCCGTACCCGCCCCATGCCGTCGCGCTGCTGATGGCGCGGCACTGGCGGGCGACCCACGACTACGCGGTCATCTGCCTTGCCTCTTCGGCGAGTTCGGCATCCATGGTGGCCGCCGCCGCTTTCCACAGGGTGCTCGGACACCCGGGCGGCGGCGCCCTGCGGCCCCAACTCCTCATGGGCGTACGGGACATCGTGAGGGAGTGGGCGACGGACGACGGCATTTCCGCCGTGCTGCCGGAACTCCGTAAACCGACCGGCGGTCGCGGTCTGCGTGCGGCGAGGTCGGTCACTCCGGAAAGGCGACAGCTCGCCGAGCGCGCATTCCAGGCTCTTCCGGCGGGCTCCCAATGCCTGTTGTGGCACACGGAGGTGGAAGCGGAGCCGATATCCGTACCGGCTGGTCTGCTGGGGGTGGACGCGGCCCGGGCATCGGCCGCGCTGGACCAGGCGCGGGACCAATTCCGGGCGGGCTGCGCGCGCGCCCACCGGGAACTCGCGCCCACCAGGGAATGCCGCTTCTACAACCGTCTCCTCGATGTCCCGATCGGCCGCGGCGGAGCCCTGCTGCCCGACGTCCAACGGCATCTGGCGGTATGCCGCTACTGCCGGCACGCCGCCGAACAGCTCAGCCATTTCGACGGCGGGCTCGAAGTCCTGCTCGCCGAGACCGTGCTCGGCTGGGGCGCCCGCCGCTATCTCGACTCGCGGCCCGGCCGCTGCGCCGGCCCGGGGGCGACGCCGACGCGCCCGGCCGCGCGACCGAGAACCGGCGGACGTCACCGTCCCGCACCGGTCGGCTTCCTCGCGCCGCCGCGCCGACCCACGAAGGCCGTGCTCGTCGGTGCCGGTCTCGTGTCTCTCGCGCTGCTCGCGACGGTGCTCGTCGCCAGGAGCTGGTCCGACGAAGGCGGTGTCCTCGGGCCCCGCGCCACCTGGGGTGCGGAGAGCGGCAATTCGGTCTCCCCGGGGTCCACTGCCGAGTCGACGTCCGCCGGATCCTCGTCCGCCGCCTCCGTGGGAAACCGGGGCGAGGTGGGCCACGGCAGGCTCCGCAATCCCGTCGCCGGACTCTGCCTCGACGTCTCCGACCGCGGGCCCGAGGTCGGAGCCGGGGCGGAGACCGCGCTGGCGGCATGCTCGTCGGCCGGTTCGCAGCAGTGGTCGTACCAGGGGGACGGCCTGCTGCGCAGCGCCGCCTACCCGACTCTCTGCCTCGACGCCGACGCCGACGAGGGCTCGGTCGTCCTGGCCCACTGCGTGGTGCACGCCGGAGAGGTCCGCTACGACCTGACCGTGCGGGGCGAGTTGCTGTTGCGCCGGGGCAAGGGGCTGCTCGTCGCGCCGGGACCGGGCAGGAGCGTGGTCGTCGCCGAACGGGACGGATCGGCGGGGCAGCAGTGGCTCCTCGAATCGGGGAGCGGTGACACGGGCGGCGGTGCGCGGGCAAGGGGTGCGACGGGGGAGAGCCTCCCTGAGGTGCCGGGGAGCCACCCCGCGGCGCCGGGCTCGGGCCTGGACTCGGACTCGGACTCGGGCCCGGATTCGGACTCGCTGAAGCTGAAAGTTCCCCCGCCTCCGTCCCCGGCCCCGGACGCCGACTCCCCGCGGAAGGATTCCGGGTCAACTCCTCCGCAGGACGCCCCGGTGGACCCGCCGCCGCGGTACGAGACACGGGTCGCTCAGGCCGACCACCGCACCGAACCCGAGCCGGCCGCTCCCGCCGAGGGGGCGGGCACCCTCGTGGGCGAGGTTCTGGGCGGCTTGACGTCGGCCGCGACCACCCGCGACTGACAGACCGGGGTCATCCACAGGGAGGATGACCCCACCTTCGGTTCTTGTCGGCGCCCGGTCGTTTCTTGTTCAACTCGTTGACACGAGTCACCACCGGATCTACGTTTCCGACGCGCCATGGCGTTCCTGACGGAGTGTGCGTTCAGAGGGCGAAGGCAGACCGGGGCGCCGGGCGCATCCGCGGTTCACAACGTCGTGCCCGCACACCGAAGGAGTGACGGCCCATGACCGACACTGTTTCCACCCCCGGCTCCACCCCCACCCCCACTTCCACCCGTTCCCGGCGATCCGCGCTGCGTCTGCTCGGCGGCGCCATCGCCGTCGCCGCGGCGGCCACCAGCGGCCTGACCGCGCCGTCGCGCGCCTACGCGCAGGACGGAACCGACCCGAGCGCCGGTCCGCGCGTCGAGGGCCTCATCGCCAAGCTCACCCTCGACGAGAAGATCTCCCTGCTGCACGGCGCCACCGACCCCGACTCGCTCGGCCAGGCGGGCTACATCCCCGGAGTCGAGCGCCTCGGTATCCCGCCGCTGCGCCTCGCCGACGGCCCGGCCGGCGTCCGCATCACCAAGCCCGCCACCGCCCTGCCCGCCCCCGTCCTGCTGGCCGCCGCCTTCGACCCGGACCTGGCCCGCCGCTACGGCCGGGTCATCGGACACGAGGGCCGCGCCCTCGGCCAGGACGTCCTGCTGTCCCCGATGGTCAACCTCATCCGCACCCCGTACGCGGGACGCAACTTCGAGACCTTCGGCGAGGACCCGTTGCTCGCCTCCGACCTGGTCGCCGCCGAGATCGAGGGCATCCAGGGCGAGGGGCTCGTCGCGACCGTCAAGCACTTCGCGATGAACAACCAGGAGAAGGACCGCATGTCCATCGACGTGCGCGTCGACGAACGGACCATGCACGAGCTGGAACTGCGCGGCTTCGAGGCGGCCGTCGACGTCGGCGCGGGCGCGGTGATGGGCGCCTACAACAAGGTCAACGGCACCTTCTCCTGTGAGAACAAGACCCTGCTCACCGACATCCTGCGCGAGCAGTGGGGCTTCGAGGGCTGGGTGATGACCGACTGGTCCGCCGCCCACAGCACGAAGCGGGCCATCACGGCGGGCCTCGACATGGAGATGCCCGACGGCACCTATTTCGGTACGCCGCTGAAGTCGGCCGTGCGCAACGGCAGCGTGTCCGAGCGGTACGTCGACCGGGCCGTCCGCCGCATCCTCTCCGTCATGGACCGCTTCGGGCTGCTCGACGGCAGCGCGCCGCCGCGCCCGGACCGCGACGCGAAGGCGGGCGCCGCCGTCGCCCTGGAGATCGCCAAGGCGGGCGCCACCCTGCTGCGCAACGAGCACCGCACCCTGCCCCTGACCGGCGGCGGCAGCATCGCCGTGATCGGTCCGACCGGTTCCGTCCCCTTCGTCAGCGGCGGCGGCAGCGCCCACGTCGTCCCGGACGACGCCGACAGCCCCCTCGACGCCATCGAGGCACGCTCCGGCGCCCAGGTGACGTACGCGCTCGGCGAGGACCTCTTCGGCAAGGCCCTCCCCGCGTCCGCCCTGAGCCCCGCCTTCGACAGTGAAGAACAGCGGGTGGACGCCGGGAAGACCTGGACCTACGACGGGACGCTCACCGTCTCCGACGCCGACGAATGGACCTTCGTCCTGCACTTCTCGGCCGCGCCCGCCGCACGTCCCAAGGTGCAGCTCGACGGCGAGGAACTCTTCCCGCAGGCTCCCGGCTACGGCGAGTTCTTCTCCGGCGGCCTGGTCTCCGCCGCACCCGACGGCCTGTCCGTGCGCCGCAAGACCCTGAAGCTCACCAAAGGCGCCCACCAGCTGCGGATCACCGCTGAGGGCGGGGACGCCGGACAGCTGTTCCGGCTCCGGCACAGCACCGGCGCGACCCGGGCTCAGGACATCGCGGAGGCCGTGCGGGCCGCCCGCGCCGCCCGGGACGTCGTCCTGTTCGCCTACGAGGACGCCACCGAGGGCCTGGACCGTACGACGATCGCGCTCCCGGGCGACCAGGAGCGGCTGATCGAGGCCGTCGCGGCGGCCAACCCGCGCACCACCGTCGTCCTCAACACCTCGTCCGCGACGTCGATGCCCTGGCTGGAGCGCACCGGCGCCGTGCTCCAGATGTACTACCCGGGCCAGGAGGGCGCGGCCGCCACCGCCGCCGTCCTGTTCGGCGACTGCGACCCCGGCGGGCGCCTCACCCAGTCCTTCCCGACCGACGACGACCACCACCCGGTCGCGGGCGACCCCCGCCGCTACCCGGGTGTGAACGGCACCGAGGAGTACTCGGAAGGCATCCACGCCGGGTACCGCTGGTACGACGCCGAGGGCGTACGGCCCCTGTACCCCTTCGGGCACGGACTGTCGTACACCTCCTTCGCCTACGAGGACGTCTCGGCGCGAGGGAGCCGGCGCGGCCTCGAGGTGAGCTTCACCGTTCGCAACACGGGCCGGCGCGAGGGTGTGGCGGTGCCGCAGGTGTACGTCGGAAGCTCCCCGGATCTGCGATTGGACCAGCCGGTACGGACGTTGGGCGGATATCGGCGGCTCGTCCTGCGGCCGGGGGAGCGGCGCCGGGTCACCGTGCGGGTCGACGCGCGCACGCTGTCCTCGTGGGATTCCGCGCGGCACGACTGGGTGCTGGGAACAGGTCGCCGTTCGGTCTGGGTCGGGGCGTCGGCGCGGGATCTGCGGCTGCGGACGAGTGCGGAGGTGGGCGCATGATCCGGCGTGTCGCTGTCGCCCTGGCCGCCCTCGTGACCACGCTCGTCGCCCCGTTACCGGCTGTCTCGGCTGTCCCTGCTGTTCCGGCTGTCTCGGCTGTTCCGGCACAGGCGGCGCAACCGGGCGATCCGGTCGTCGTCCGCACCGATGCCGGCCGCGTACGCGGTGAAACCACCGCCGAGGGACGGCAGTTCCTCGGCATCCCCTACGCCGAGCCGCCCGTCGGCGAACTCCGCTGGAGGGAACCGCGGCCCGTCTCGCCCTGGCGCGGGGTGCGTGGCGCGGGGGACTTCGGCAACAAGTGTGTCCAGAGCGCGAGTTGGGACCCGGGGTACGAGCAGCCCAGCCACACCGAGGACTGCCTCGACCTCAATGTGTACGTCCCCGCCCAGTCGCCCGAAGGCGCCGCCCGCCGCGCGGTCATGGTCTGGTTCCACGGCGGGGGCCTGACGGCGGGCGCCGGCCAGGACGTCGTACCGGACACCTTCGCGCGGCAGACCGGGACGGTCGTCGTCACCGTCAACTACCGCCTCGGCGCGATGGGTTTCCTCGCCACCGCCGGCCTCGACGGCGAGGTGAGCGACGGCGTCTCCGGGAACTTCGGCCTGCTCGACCAGCAGGCCGCCCTGCGCTGGGTGCGTGCCAACATCGGCCGCTTCGGCGGCGATCCGGGCCGCGTCACCATCGCGGGCGAGTCGGCGGGCGGCCGCTCCGTCTGCACCCAGCTGGCCTCGCCCACAGCGCGGGGCCTGTTCCGGGCGGGCATCATCCAGAGCGGTGCGTACGGCGACTGCGGCGCCCGTACGCACGAGGAAGCCGTGGCCCGGGGAGCCGCCTTCGCCCAGAAGCTGGGATGCGCGAGCGTGGCGTGTCTGCGCGGCAGGTCCGCCGCCGACGTCCTCGCCGCCCAGGCCCAGTTCGACTGGGGTCCGGTGACCGGCGGGAGCACGCTGCCCGTGCCGCCGGAACAGGCCCTCGCGCAGGGCGCCGCCGCCGGAGTGCCCGTGCTGAACGGGGCTAACAAGGACGAGGGGAGGACGCTCGCGTTCTCCCGGTTCGACCTGAACGGCACCCCGCTCACGGCCGAGCGGTACCCCACCGTCATGCGCGAGGACTTCGGCGAGGCGGCGCTCAGCCGCTACCCGCTGTCGGCGTATCCGTCGCCGACTCTCGCCTACGCCGCCGCCCCGGGAGACCGGCTGTTCGCCTGCCCCGCGCTGCGGCTCGACGATGTGCTCGCCGGACGCGGACCGGTGTACGCGTACGAGTTCGCCGACCGCACCGGCCCGCCCTTCGCCTCGCTGCGCAACCTGAACACGGACTTCGACTTCGGCGCGACCCATGTGAACGAGGTGCAGTACCTCTTCAAGCACTTCGGGCTCGACTCACCGCTGAACGCCGAGCAGCGGGTGCTGGCGCGGCAGATGGTCCAGTACTGGGGGTCCTTCGTCCGGGGCGGGACGCCACGCGCCGAAGGGCAGCCCGCGATGCCGGGCCGGCCGGGGACGGTGCTCTCGCTGCGGACGGCGTCGAAGGGCGGGAACGTCCTGAGCCGGACCGTGGGCCAGGAACACCAGTGCGACCTGTGGGATGCGGAGGCATCCCAGTGACCCGGTAGGCTTCCCGGCGTGCGCCCGGCCGACCGGGCGCACGCCGGCAATACAGGGACCCACTTGGAGAGGAACCGGCGTTGCACGTCCAGGAATGGCTCGACACGGTGCCCGCGGCGGCCGTCTATGCCTTGGTGGGACTGGTCATCGGCCTGGAGAGCCTGGGCATTCCGCTGCCCGGCGAGATCATCCTGGTCTCCTCCGCGCTGCTCGCCTCCCAGCACGGCGAGATCGACCCCGTCATCCTCGGCGCGTGCGCCAGCGCCGGCGCGATCATCGGCGACTCGATCGGCTATGCCATCGGCCGCAAGGGCGGGCGCCCCCTCCTCGCCTGGCTCGGCAGGAAGTTCCCCAAGCACTTCAGCGAGGGGCACATCGCCACGGCCGAGCGGTCCTTCGAGAAGTGGGGCATGTGGGCCGTCTTCTTCGGCCGCTTCGTCGCCCTGCTGCGCATCTTCGCCGGGCCGCTGGCGGGTGTGCTGCGGATGCCGTACTGGAAGTTCCTGATCGCCAACGTCTTCGGCGGCATCCTGTGGGCGGGCGGCACGACCGCCGTCATCTACTACGTCGGCATCGTCGCGGAGTCCTGGCTGAAGCGGTTCTCCTGGCTGGGGCTGGTGGCGGCGGTGCTGATCGGGCTCACGTCGATGCTGGTACTCAAGCGCAAGGCGAAGAAGGCGACGACCGAGCGGCAGACGGCGGCCGAGCGGGAGCCGGTTCCGGCCGCCGAATAGGCCTCAGCCTTCTTCGTGGACCTCCCGGTGCGCCTTCGCCAGCTCCGCGTACCTCGTCCCGTTCAGTGAGACGCCCTCGCGCTCCTCGGCGCTCAGCTCCCGCCTGACCTTCGCGGGGACGCCCGCGACGAGTGAGCCCGGGGGCACCCGCATCCCCTGCGGTACCAGGGCCTGGGCGGCGACCAGCGACCCCGCCCCGATCACCGCGCCGTTGAGCACCGTGGCACCCATGCCGATCAGACAGTCGTCCTCGACGGTCGCGCCGTGCACGACGGCGTTGTGGCCGACGGAGACGCGCTCGCCGACGGTGACGGGAAACCCGGGGTCGGCATGGAGCGTGCAGTTGTCCTGGATGTTGCTCCGCGCCCCGACAGAGATCCGTTCCACGTCGCCGCGCAGCACCGCGCCGTACCAGACGCTCGCCCCCGCCTCCAGCGTCACGTCGCCGATCACCGAGGACGTGGGCGCCACGAACGCCGCTGAGTCGATCTTCGGTTCCCTGCCGCCGATGCCCGTGATCAACGCCTGGTGCGCCATCGCCCTCTCCTCATAGCCCGGTTGTCGATAACGCCGACAACGTCGACAACGTCAATGACAGAGGCACCGTACGCCACCTGGTTGGGGCGAAGATCACAGCCCTTCGCTCTCATGGGCCCCGCGCACGCTGAGTACGGTGAGCGGGTGCCGAAGCGCAGGAACACGTTCTCATCTTGGCGGCGCCGACTGACGCAGCGCGCCGTGCACGCGGGCTGGGCCTGGGTGCAGCGCACCGGCTCCGTCACCGCCGAGCACCCGGGCCGCTTCCGCTTCGGCGCCCTGGGCCCGGGCACCCGGCTCGCCTTCCCCCTCGGCACGGTCTTCGGCGAACCCTGGATCCAGCTGGGCGCCCACTGCATCGTCGGCGAACAGGTCACCCTGACCGCGGGCCTGATGCCCGACCTGGACCTCGGCCCGGATCCGATCCTGCGCATCGGCGACGGCGTCGTCCTGGGCCGTGGCAGCCACGTCATCGCCGACACCACGGTCACCATCGGCAGCGACTGCTACTTCGGCCCGTACGTCTACGTCACGTCCACCAACCATTCGTACGACGATCCGCACGAGCCCATCGGCAAGCAGTGGCCGCGGATGGAGCCGGTGGAGATCGGTCCGGGGTGCTGGATCGGCACCGGGGCGGTGATACTTCCCGGGGCGCGCATCGGGCGGAACGTCGTCGTGGCGGCCGGTGCCGTCGTCCGCGGTGTGGTGCCCGACCACGCGGTGGTGGCGGGGGCGCCCGCGCGGGTCGTACGGCGGTGGACTCCCGGCGACGGCTGGCAGCCGCCGCTCAGGACCCCCGCCCCGGTGCCGATCCCCGAGGGCGTCACGCCGCAGCAGCTGGTCGCGCTGGGCAACTTGGACGAGGAGAGCGCCGCGCGGCTCGCCGAGTTGGACGCGGACGTCTAGGGATACGTCTTGGACCTGTTGTTCTAGCCGGCGGCCAGGAGCAGCGTGCCCACCAGCGCCAGCCCCGCTCCCGCGGTCTGGATCGCCCGCAGCCGTTCGCTGAGGAAGCCGCGTGCCGCCAGGGCGGTCACCACCGGGTAGAGCGAGGCGAGTACGGCGGCCACGGTGACCGGGCCGTGCTGGGCGGCGATCGAGTACGTGCCGTTCGCCGCGACGTCCGCGAGGCCGACGAAGGCCAGCGCCGGCAGTGAGGCCCAGGGGAAGCCGCCCTCCGGGAGGGCCTCGCCGCCCCGCCTGACGGAGGTGTACAGCGCGGCGCCGCCCACCGCCACGTTGGTCACGCGCTGCACGAAGAGCGCGAGGAAGAGGCCGGTGAGGGTCGTCGACGCCTCCGCGATCAGCGCGAACACCGTGCCGAAGCCGAGAGCGGCGATCAGGGTCAGGAGGATGGCCTGGCGCTGGACGGGCGCGCCCCGCAGCTGCGGCCCGCCCGCGAGGACGACACCGGCGACGGCGACCGCGATCCCCGCGAACTGCACCAGGCCGGGGCGCTCGCCGAGGAAGAGCCCGACACCGACCGGGACGGCCACGCTCAGCGTGGCGAGCGGTGAGACGACGCCCATCGGGCCCAGCGCGAGCGCCTTGTAGAAGGAGAAGAGGGCGACCGGCCCCACCAGGCCTGCGGCGACCGCGAACCACAGGCGCGGGCCGGCCTCGCTCCACCCGCCGGTGGCCAGCACGATCACGCCGAGGACGGCCGCCGCGATCGCCTGGGAGACCACGACCACCGTGAGCGCCGGAGTGCGTCGGGTCAGCAGTCCGCCGCCGAAGTCGGCCAGCCCCCACAGCAGGCTGGTGGCCAGGGCGAAGAATGCTGTCACGGGTCGCCTCGCAGTACAGTTCGGTGGACGATCGGGTGCACCACACCGTAGTGCAACGAAGTGAACTGTGTCATCCAGAATAGTGGACGCCAGTCTTGAGAATCTTGGACGGAATGTGTCGGACCTCGACCTGCTGACCCAGTCCCTCGCGCGCAACGTCAAGCACTGGCGCGCGGTACGCGGCTTCACCCTGGACGTGCTCGCCGCCCGGGCCGGGGTCAGCCGCGGCATGCTCATCCAGATCGAGCAGGCCCGGACCAACCCCAGCCTCGGTACGGTCGTCAAGATCGGCGACGCGCTCGGGATCAGCATCACGACCCTGCTCGACTACGAGCAGGGGCCGAAGGTCCGGGTCGTCCCCGCGGACCAGGCCGTACGGCTGTGGCACACCGATGCCGGCAGCTACAACCTCCTCCTTGCCGGAACCGAGGCCCCCGGCCCGCTGGAGCTGTGGGAGTGGCGGCTGATGCCGGGCGAGAACAGCTCCTCCGACCCGCATCCCACCGGCACCGCCGAGCTGGTCCATGTCACCGAGGGCGAGCTGACGCTCACCGTGGACGGTGTGGAGTACCGCGTCCCGGCGGGCGCGACCGCCTCTTTCGAGGCCAACACCCCGCACACGTACGGCAATCAGGGCGAGGTTCCGATGGGGATGCTGATGGCCGTCTCCGTCCCGCCCGTGCAGTGAGGCGTCCCGGGCTTTGTTAGCGTGCGGTCATGGACGCACCCATCGGACACTTCGACTCCGCCACACCCGCCCCCGACTGCCTCGACGGGCTGATCGGCCCGGTCGCCGAGGCCGTACGCCAATGGAGCGGCGGCGTCCCCGCGGAGCAGATCGTCTACGTCGACACCGACCCGGAGTGGGCCGACACCGCCACCTTCGTGGAGCACTACGGGCGCGAGCTGCTGGAGCGGTCGGCGAACTGCGTGGTCGTCGCGGGCAAGCGCGGCGGCGAGAGCACGCTCGCCGCATGTGTCGTGCTCTCCACCACCCGGGTCGATGTCAACGGCGTCGTCCGCCGCCAACTCGGCGCTCGCAAGGCCTCCTTCGCCCCGATGGACACGGCCACGGGGGAGACCGGCATGGAGTACGGCGGCATCACCCCGCTCGGACTGCCGGACAGCTGGCCCGTGTTGGTGGACTCGGCCGTCGTCGATCTGCCGTACGTCCTGGTCGGCAGCGGACGGCGGCGCGGCAAGCTGCTGGTGCCGGGGAAGGCGTTCGCCGAGCTGCCGGGTGCGGTGGTGCTGGAGGGGCTGGGGGTGGCCTGACATCACCCCGCTGTGTGGTGGGCCAGCGCCAGGTGGGGATCGACCGCGCCCGGCAACGGTGCCGGATCGGCGTGTACCAGGGCCGCGGTGAGGCGTGGCACGGCGTGCAGCAGGGCGTGCTCGGCGTCGACGGCGACGGCATGTGCCTGACGTACCGTCACTTCGCCGTCCACGACGACCGCCACCTCGGCACGCAGCCGGTGGCCGATCCAGCGCAGCCGCAACTCGCCCACGTCGCGCACCCCTTCGACCTCTCGCAGCGCCCGCTCGGCCCGGTCCACGAGCGCCGGGTCCACGGCGTCCATCACCCGCCTGAGCACCTCGCGCGCCGCGTCCCGCAGCACCAGGGTGATCGCGGCCGTGATCGCCAACCCCACGATCGGGTCGGCGAGTTGCCAGCCCAGGGCCGAGCCGCCGGCGCCCAGCAGCACCGCCAGCGAGGTGAACCCGTCCGTCCGGGCGTGCAGTCCGTCCGCGACCAGCGCGGCCGAGCCGATGTCCCGGCCGACCCGGATCCGGTAGCGGGCCACCCACTCGTTGCCCGCGAAACCGACCAGCGCGGCCACGGCGACCGCCGGGACGTGCTGGACGGGGCGCGGGTCGAGCAGCCGGTCGATCGCCACCCAGCCCGCGAAGGCCGCGGACGCGGCGATCGTCAGCACGATCACGATGCCCGCCAGGTCCTCGGCCCGGCCGTAGCCATAGGTGAAGCGGCGGGTGGCCGCCCGGCGGCCCAGCACGAAGGCGATGCCCAGCGGGACGGCGGTCAGCGCGTCCGCGGTGTTGTGCACCGTGTCGCCGAGCAGCGCGACCGACCCGGAGACCGCTACCACGACCGCCTGTGCCAGCGCCGTCGCACCGAGCACCGCCAGCGAGATCCACAGGGCGCGCATGCCGCGGGCCGAGGACTCCAGGGCGGAGTCGAGTTTGTCGGCGCTCTCGTGGGAGTGGGGGGTGAGGAGATGGGCGAGGCGGTGGGGCAGCCGGGGGCGGAGACGCGAAGGAGCGGGGCCGTGCTTGTGGTCGTGCCCATGCCCATGCCCATGCCTGTGCCCGTGGTCATGCCCGTGGTCGTGATGATGTCCGTGCTCGTGCCGGTCGCTCACGTGGATCCCCTTTCGTGCGCCGGGAGTGGACGCATGACGCCCACCACGCCATTATGTGCGTATGAGCGCACGCATGCACCTGTCACCTGCGCAGGATGTGCACCCGCGCACCCCGGGCGAGGACTAGCTCGCGCTCGCCGCCGAGCTCCTCGCCCTGCTGGGCGACCGCACCCGGCTCACGCTGCTGCACGCCCTGACGGCGGGGGAGGCCGGTGATCTACTCGCTGCGCGACGGCATCTGCGCCGGCTCGTGGCCGAGGCGTTGAACGTGGCGGACCACCGGCTCAGCGACCGGCCGCCGCACGACTGGCCGAGGCGGACGCGGGTCAGTAGACGGTGGCGGTGCCGAGGTACTGCTCGGCGAAGGCCGCCGCGGCGCCCGGCGAGGTGAACAGTCGCCGCAGCCGGGCGAAAGTGGTGCCCGCACGGTACGCGTCGCCCGAGGAAGCGCCGTGGTACACCTCGGACAGCCACTGCGAGAACTCCTGGTAGTCCCACACGCGCCGCAGACACGCCTCCGAATAGCCGTCCAGGCCGGTTTCCTCGCCCTTGGTGAGATACGCGACGAACGAGTCGCCGAGCAGGAAGGCGTCGTGCAGGGCGAGGTTCATGCCCTTCGCCGCGATCGGCGCGGTGAGATGGGCGGCGTCCCCGGCCAGGAAGAGCCGGCCGAACACCATCGGTTCGACGACGTAGCTGTGCATGTCCAGGACGCGCTTCTCGATCAGCGGTCCCTCGGTGAGTGGACCGGTGCCCGTCGCCGCGAGCCGCTGCTGCAACTCGGACCAGACGCGTTCGTGCGACCAGTTCTCCGGGTCGTCGCCCGGCGGGCACTCCAGGTAGTAGCGGGTCACCTGGGGGCTGCGGGCCATGTGCCCGGCGAACCCCTTCGGATGGATGCCGAACAGGACGCAGTCGGAGGACGGCGGCGCCTCGGCCAGCAGCGCCAGCCAGCCGATGCCGTAGTCGTGCCGCGACGTGTGCGCCTGCTCTGGCAGGGCGGTACGGGTCACCCCGCGCGCCCCGTCGCAGCCCGCGACGAAATCGCACTCGACGAGCTCGCGGCGGCCCGTCTCGGGGCAGAAATACGACACCGAGGGCCGGGCCGTGTCCAGGTCGTGCAACTGGACGTCCCGGACGCCGAACCGTATCTCCCCGCCCCGCACGTCCGCGTACTCGCGCACCAGGTCCGTCACCAGCAACGGCTGTGGATAGACGAAGTGGTGATGCCCCGTCAGCTCGGTGTACGAGAACCGGAAGCGCTCCCCGCCGTACCGGAACTCGCACTCGGTGTGCGACTGCGCCCGCTCCAACAGGGTGTCGGCCAGGCCGCGCCGCTGGAGCCCGCGTACGGCCCATTCCTCGATGACGCCCGCCCGGGGCCGCTGCTCGATGAACTCGCGCGTCTCGGTTTCGAGGACGAGACAGTCGACGCCGGCGGCCCGCAGGATGTTGCCGATGGTGAGCCCGGCGGGACCGGCGCCCACGACGACGACCGGAAAGCCGCGCGGGGCACCGGAGTCGGGCTCTGGAGAGGTGGAGGTCACCCGAGCATTATGTCGGTGCGCTGTGAAAGCGGGGAGTGGCCGGACGCCGCGGCGCGCGGACGCCCGATCGGCGGCGTCAGCACGCTGCGGCGTCCCCTCGCTCTCAGTGCAGGGGCGCGTCCGTGACGGTGACCTCGTCGATGCTCCGCTCGATCTCCTCGGGCTGGGACGCGGTCGCCCGGGCCCAGTAGTAGATCACCAGCGAGAAGACCGCGATGACCAGAATGTCCCACCACAGCGGGATGTTCCCCTGGCCGCCGAAGCCGCCCTGCCAGGAGATGAGGCCCAGGCCCACCAGATAGACCGGCAGCCACTGGGCGGCCTTCCAGTCCAGGCGGGGCGCGTCGGGCAGGCCCTTGCGGGTGGCGTACCAGGCGTAGCCGCCGAGCAGGAGGTAGCCGAGGACGATCGCGATGCCGAGCCGCCAGAGGGTGTCCCAGGTGGACCAGTAGATGACGAGGTTGGCCACCACGAAGGACAGCGGGGCGATCACCTTGCCGCCGGGCAGCCGGTAGGGGCGGTCGTGGTGCGGCAGCCGGTCGGCGAAGACGCCGTACGCCAGCGGGGCACCCGCGTACATCAGCACGCTCGCCGAGGTGATGAAGCCGACCAGCTGCTGCCAGCTCGGGAAGGGCAGGAAGCAGACCACGCCGGTCACGAAGGCCATGACCAGCCCGAACCACGGCACACCCCGCGCGTCCGTCCGCTCGAAGACCTTCGGCGCGTAGCCGTTGCGGGCCAGACCGTAGGAGACGCGCGAGGTGGCGGTGGTGTAGATCAGGCCGGTGCCGCCGGGGGAGATCACGGCGTCCAGATACAGCACGGTGCCCAGCCAGCCCAGGCCGACCACGGTGGCGAGACCCGCCCAGGGACCGCTGATCCCCGGGTAGTCGAGCTTGGCCCAGCCGTGCGCGAAGGAGCTGTGCGGCAGCGCGGCGATGAACACGACCTGGAGCAGGACGTAGATGACCGCGCCGATCGCGACCGAACCGAGGGTCGCCCGCGGCAGGTCGCGCCTCGGGTTGCGGCTCTCCCCCGCCAGCTGGATCGCCTGCTCGAAGCCCAGCAGGGCGAAGATGATGCCGCTGGTGCTGATCGCGGTCAGCACGCCCTTGGCGCCGAACGGCGCGAAGCCCTCCGAAGTGAAGTTGCCCGGATGGAAGTTGCCGATCGCGATGATGAAGATCGCGGCCAGCGGCACGGCGATCTTCCACCAGGTGGCGGCGCTGTTGGTGTGCGCGAGAACTCGTACGCCGAGAAAGTTGACGACGACGAACACGGCCATCAGCACCACGGCGGCGATGAAGCCGCTCGTCGTCAGCGTCCCGTCCGAGGCGTGCTGGAAACCCTGCGCCCAGGACCAGTGCCCGGCATAGCCGATCATGGCCTCGACCTCGATCGGCGCCACGGTCGCCGCCTGGAGCCAGGAGAACCAGCCGAAGGACATTCCGGCCAGGCCGCCGAACGCGTAATGCGGATAGCGCGCGGTGCCGCCCGCGACCGGGAACATTCCGCCGAGTTCGGCGTGGACCAGCGCGAGCAGCACGATCGCTATGGCGCCGATCACCCATGAGATGGTCGCCGCCGGTCCGGCCGCCACGACGGCGTTCTTGGCGCCGTACAACCAGCCGGAGCCGATGATGGAACCGACGGATGCCCACATGAGGCCGATCAGGCCGACGTTCCGCCGCAATCCGCCGCCCGGGCCCCTGGTGACCTCCGGGGTGGCGTGGTCAACGCTTACCATTTCTTAAGGGGCCTCTCATAAATGAACAAAAAGCGTTCAATGGGCAAGAGGCCTCAGATTAGGAATCAGGCGCTATTCAGCAGAAGGCTGTTGTGGGAGTTTTGACCTGCCCGGGGGGAATTCCTGGATAGTGTTTCAAGAACTCGGTGTCTCGTGAGGCCCGTCAGCCCAGTCGGGGAATCTCGATGGCGGGGCAGCGGTCCATGACCATGTCGAGGCCGGCGGCGCGGGTGCGCCGGTACGCGGCTTCGTCGATGACGCCGAGCTGGTACCAGACGGCCTTCGCACCGATGGTGGCGGCTTCGTCGGCGACCGGGCCGGCGAGGTCGCTGTTGACGAACACGTCGACGACGTCGACGTGGAAGGGGATCGCTTCCAGGGAGGGGTATCCCTTTTCACCGTGGACCGTCTCGGCCTTCGGGTGCACGGGCACGATGCGCTTGCCGAAGCGCTGGAGGACGTCGGCGACGCCGTAGGCGGCGCGACGCTGGTTCGACGACAGGCCCACGATCGCCCAGGTGTCGCCCAGCTCGGTGAGGATCTTGCGGATCGTTGCTGAGTCGCCGTACACGCTCGGTCTCCTCGGGGTCGTGCCAGGGCTGCTGTGCCGGTTCAACGTCGGGGGGAGCACGGTGATTCCTCGCGGCCGCCGTCGGGCAACCCGTCCTTGCCGTCCTTGCGGGTGCCCCGTAGGGTGCCACATCCGGCAGCGCCCGGTTTATGGGGGAGACAGACGGAATCATGTGTGGACGGATGAGCTGAGCGACTCCGGAGAAGCGCCCGCCTTGTCCGGGGAGCAACCGCTCAGAGTCATGGACCTCGTGCGGCGGACCGCATTGGGTCTGTCCGTCGTGGTGGATGTCCGGCGGCTGAACGCGGAAGTGCGGCGGGCGTACGTCACCGACCTTCCGGACCCGGGACGCTACCTCCAGCCCGGTGATCTCGTCCTGACGAGCGGTACCTGGCACACCGGGCCCGGCGACTGCGAGCGCTTCGTGGCGTCCCTGTCCGAGCACGGTGCCGTCGCGCTCGTCGTGGGGCTGCTCGTCCTGGGCACGATGCCTCAAGAGCTGATCGAGGCATGCGCGGAAAGCGGCCTCCAACTGCTCACCATCGCGCCCGACCGCTCCTTCGCCCCGGTGATCGAGGCGGTGACGCTGCACCACCTCGTCGAACCCACGGCCGCCGTCCGGCGGGCCGCGGCCTTCCACCAGCGGTTGGTCGAGACGGTCAGCCGGGCCCGTGGGATGCGGGGCATCCTGGAGGTGTTCCACGACGAGTACGGCGTCGACTGCTGGGTGCTGTCCGCCGCCGGCGCGGTGCTCACCTCCGTCGGGGAGCCGCCTTCCGCCGAGGAGATGTTCGCGGTGTGGAGCCACGCGCTCGCGGCCGGCGGCTCGGCGGAGGTTCTGACGCCCCTGGCGGGCAGGCCGCTGGCCATGACTCCGGTCCGGTCGCCGTACGCGGCCTCCGGCATCCAGGGTGTGCTGGCCTGCCGTGTCGGCGGCCCCGCGGCTCGGCCGGTGCCGCCCGAGCCGGTACGGACCGTCCTGGGGTTGCTGGCCATGGAGCTCGACATGCTCGCAGCTCAGCGCGACACCGAGCAGGCACGGGTGGGGGAGCTGATAGACGTCCTGGGCTCCGACGCCGCCGCGCCCGGCGAGGTATCGGCCCATCTGCGCCTGATCGGGGCCGATCCCCGGCTGCCGACCGCGATCGTGGTGGCCGAACTCGACGGCTCGGACGTGCGGGCCCGGGCGATGGCGGCCGTTTTCGGGGAGGCGCTGGCCGCCCCGGGCCGTGGCGTCGCCGGTGAACTCGTGCTGGTCGTCAACGGTGAGGGCGCCCGGCCCGACGTGCTCACCGACGCCGTGCGGCAGGTCGCCGAGCGGTACCAGCCACTGCTCCAGCGCGGCAGGCTGCTGGTCGGCATCAGCGAGCCCGCCACCAGCGTCAGCCAGCTCGCCTCGTCCCTCGACGTCGCCCGGCGCCGTCTGAAGGCCGCCCGGCGCGGAACGGGTCCCGTGTCGGTGGTGTCCGCGACCGACGCCGACACCCACCTCGTTCTCCTCGCCTCGCTGCCCGAGCGGCTGCGCGAGTCCTACCGGGACCGGCTGCTCGCCCCGCTGCTCGCGTACGACGAGACGCGGGGCACGCAACTGCACAGAACGCTCGCGTCGTTCCTGGAGACCTGCGGTTCCTGGCAGCGCTCGGCGGAGGAACTGCACATCCACGTCAACACCTTGCGCTACCGCGTCCAGCGCATCGAGGAGCTGACCGGGCGCGATCTGTCCTCGATGCGCGACCGTACCGATCTCTACCTCGCCCTGGAACTGCTGCCGGACACCGCCGCGGCGCCGGACGGGGGCACACCGGGCGTCACACCGGCAGTTCTCCCGCGACGAGACGGCCACGGCTGACCACCGCCACCAGATTGCCGGTGGTCAGGTCGGCGATCCGCCGCCACGGACGCCCGCGTACGACCAGGAGGTCGGCGCCCATTCCAGCCGCGATCCGGCCGGTCCTCGCGCCGAGCCCGACCGCGCCGGCGGCCTCGGAGGTCGCCGCCCGCAGGGCCGCCTCGGCCTCCATGCCCATGACGTCGGTCATCCGGATCACCTCGGCCATCTGGTCACCGAAGGCGACATGCACTCCGTTCGCGTCGGTGCCCAGCACGAATGGCACGCCGGCGCGGGCGGCGCCGCGGAACAGGGCGTCGCGGGCGGCCACGAGTTCGGCGGCCTTGTCCTGGGCCTCGGCGGACACCGGCACCCGTGCGGTGGCGATGGCCTCGTTGATCAGCAGGGTGGGCGCCACCGTGATGCCGGCGCGGGCGATCCGCTCGGCCTGGGCCCCCGTCATCAAGGTGGCGTGCTCGATGGAGTCCACCTTCGCGTCGAGGGCGGCCTGTACGCCCTGCTCGGAGTGGGCGTGCGCGGCCACCTTCATGCCCAGCGCGTGCGCCTCGTCCACGATGGCCTCGATCTCCGCGGCGGTGTAGTTCCGCCAGGTGTTCTTGTCGCCCATGGAGAGGACCCCACCACTGGTGGTGATCTTGATCCCGTCGAGGCCGGACCGGGCCCAGGTGCGGACGAGTCTGCGGCACTCGTCCGCGCCGTCGGCCACCGGCTTGCGCAGCGGGTGCGCCGCCGGGGTGAACAGGTCGTTGTGGCCGGCGGTCATTCCGACCACTCCGTGCACCAGGACCCGCGGCCCGTCCAGGATCCCGCTCTCGAAGGCCCGGCCCACGGCCACCTGCGCCTCGTCGCCTGCGAGGTCGCGCAGCGTGGTGACACCCAGCCGCATCGCCCGCTGGGCGTGCGCCACCGCGTGCAGCACCTGCTCCTCGCGCGGGGTCACCAGCGGCCAGGTGGCGAAGTCGGCGGTGCCCGGACCGGCGTGGCCGAGCAGATGGACATGGGTGTCGACCAGTCCCGGGATCACCGACAGCTCCGGCCAGCGGTCGCGGTCGGCGCCTTCGACGGCGGTGATCCGGTCGCCGTCCCAGTGCACGGATGCCGGGCCGGTCTCCTGATCCCCGTCCCAGACCCGGATGGAATCAATGCGCATGCGGTGGCGGCGCATCGCCGAAAGGGTCGGCGGTCTGCTGCTCCCGGCGGTGGCCTACGGCGAGACCTTCGGAAACGCGGGCTTCCCCGGCACGATCTCCCTGTCCTTCGACACCGTCCGGGCGATCACACTGGACGTCTGTTCCGCCCTGCACCGGCACGGCGCCCGCGGGCTCATCGTGGTCAACGGCGACTTCGGCAACCAGGCACCGCTGAAACTCGCCGCCCGTGAGGCCCGCGAGCGTTTCGGCCTGCCGGTCCTGGTCGTCGACTACCCGGGCCTGGCCGAGACCGCCGCCGCTGTCTGCGACACCGAACCCGCCGGACCGGGCTTCTTCCACGCCGACGAGGTGGAGACCTCCGTCATGCTCGCCGCGGCCCCGGACGCCGTCGACCTGCGGCACGCCGTAGCCGAATACCCCCAGTTCCCGCCCACTTTTCCGGCCCTGTTCGCAGGGCTGGAGACCATGTCCACCTCCGGGGTCTTCGGAGACCCCACGACCGCGACGGGGGCCAAGGGCGAGGCATTGCTGGATGGCCTCACCGACGCCGCCACCGGGCTGGTCCGTGCTTTTCTCCGTGACCTGGCGTGACGTGTCGTGACCCGACGACCTCCAGGCGCCGTGCCCCGCCTGCTCAAGGGTCATAGGCCGCGACCGGAATCCGCACCGCCGGACTGCGCCCGGCCGTCCGCACGCCTACGCTCACCTCGTGCTGCACATCATTGACGCCCGAACCGGCGAGCCCGTCGACGCCGCCCCCGCCCGCCGGGGCCTGACCCGTGTCGTGGTCCACGCGGCGGGCTACGACCCCACCGCCCTGCGGGTGCTGCTCGTCGCCGACGTCCTGGTCCGTGCCCTGGAGCTCGGCAGTACGCCGGTCTGGGCGCTGCTGGCCGGAGAGCGGGAGCAGGCAGAGTTGCGGGCGGCCGCCGCGGCCCTCGGCATCCGGCCCTTCGAGGACAGCCGGGACGCCGGGACCGGACCGGGCGAGGCCCAGGCCATCCATGTGGTGGGCGAAGGCGGCGGTACGACTCCCGTGGGCACCCCGCTCCCCGAGGGCGTCCCGGCTCCCGAGGGCGTCCGTATCGCCGTAGCCCCCGTCGACCCGTCGTCCTCCGTGATCCCGGAGGACGCCGCCCCGGCCGCCGTACGCCTGGCGCTGCTCTCCCGGCGCCGGAGCGAGCCGGTGCGGCTCGACGCGGATGCCCTGGCCGAGGCCCAAGACACTCTCGCGCGCTGGCGCCATGCCGTCGCCGACTGGGCGCGCCGGCCGTCGCGGGCGATCCCCGAGGAGGCGCGCGGCCGGCTGCGTACGGCGTGGGAGGACGACCTGGACACACCCGCCGTCCTCCGGGTCCTGGAGTGGGTGGAGGCGTCGGACCTGCCGGAGGGCGCGCGCTTCGAGACGTACGCCTACGCCGACCGGCTGCTCGGCCTCGAACTCACCCGCGACGTGGGATCCCTGGCGTGATCGAGCGGGCGGGAGCGGGCCCGCTGCGCCATCTGGTCGTGCTGCGGCACGCCAAGTCCGCCTGGCCGGAGGGCGTCGCCGACCACGAGCGCCCGCTCGCCGAGCGCGGCCGCCGGGACGCGCCGGCCGCGGGCCGCGCCCTCGCCGAGGCCGACCTGCTGCCGGACCTCGCCCTGTGCTCCACCGCCGTACGCGCCCGCCAGACCTGGGAGCTGGCCTCCGCCCAGTGGGGCACACCGCCGCCGGTGCGACTCGACCCACGGCTGTACGCGGCCGACGCCTCCGACCTGCTGGCCGTCGTGCACACCGTGCCCGTCGAGGTGGACACGCTGCTGCTCGTCGGGCACAACCCCGGTCTGGAGGAACTGGTCCTCGACCTGGCCGGGGACGCCCTGGACGACGCGCTGGACGAGGTGCGGGCGAAGTTCCCGACCTCGGCGATCGCCGTCCTGGCCTGGCGCGGCACCGGCTGGGAGGCCCTCACCTCGGGAACGGCCCTGCTGACGGACGTCGTCGTCGCGCGGGGCAAGAAGACACGGGGCAAGAAGAATCGGGGCAAGAAGAAGGGATGAGCCGACCCGCGCGTACGCGCACGCGTGGACCGGCCGCACCTTCGGCGGCATAGGCTGGCCCGATGCCGGACCAGTACCGCACCGTCGCCCACGCGGGCGTGCACGAGACCGAGGTCAACCGCTCCCGCTTCATCTGCGCACTGGCACCGGCGGCCACCGAGCGGGAGGCCCAGGACTTCATCGCGGGCATCCGCAAGGAGCACGCGGACGCCACGCACAACTGCTTCGCGTACGTCATCGGCGCCGACGCGGCCGTCCAGAAGGCGAGCGACGACGGCGAACCCGGCGGCACCGCCGGCGTTCCCATGCTCCAGATGCTGTTGCGTCGCGACATGCGGTACGTCGTCGCCGTCGTCACCCGCTACTACGGCGGCGTCAAGCTCGGCGCGGGCGGCCTGATCAGGGCGTACGGCGGAGCGGTCGGTGAGGCCCTGGACGTCCTCGGCACCATCACGCGCCGCCGGTTCCGGCTGGCCACGGTGACGGTCGACCACCAGCGCGCCGGGAAGGTCCACAACGACCTGAGGTCGACAGGGCGCGACGTGCGGGACGTGCGCTACGGAGAGGCGGTCACGATGGAGATCGGGCTGCCGGACGCCGATGTAGAAGCCTTCCGGGCGTGGCTGGCCGACGTCACCGCCGGGACGGCCGGGTTCGAACTGGGCGGGGAAGCCTACGGGGACGGGTGACGATCCGTTCCGCGGCGGCGGCTGTGAGGAGTTGCCGGTGAAAGGGGCATAACGGGCGGGCGAGGAGCCTGTGATGACGGGCGATACGGGAGTGACAACCCGTGATGTCAGACCCGGCCGTTAGTCTCGGGGATCATGAGACTGCTGCACACTTCCGACTGGCATCTCGGCCGGGCGTTCCACCGGGTCAACATGCTCGGGGCCCAGGCCGAGTTCATCGGCCACCTCGTCACGACCGTGCGCGAGCACGGCGTGGACGCGGTGGTCGTGTCGGGGGACGTGTACGACCGCGCGGTCCCGCCGCTCGCCGCGGTCGAGCTGTTCGACGACGCCCTGCACCGCCTCGCCGCGCTCGGCGTGCCCACGGTGATGATCTCCGGGAACCACGACTCGGCCCGCCGGCTGGGCGTGGGCGCCGGGCTGATCGGGCGGGCGGGAATCCATCTGCGGACCGAGCCGTCGGCGTGCGGGACGCCGGTGGTGCTCTGCGACGTCCATGGTGACGTGGCGTTCTACGGGCTGCCGTATCTCGAACCGGCGCTGGTGAAAGACGAGTTCGGGGTGGAGAAGGCCGGGCACGAGGGCGTGCTCGCCGCCGCCATGGATCGCGTTCGCGCCGACCTCGCCACACGCGCGCGTGGACCGAGGAAGACGCGGTCCGTCGTCCTCGCGCACGCCTTCGTCACCGGCGGCGAGGCCAGCGACAGCGAGCGGGACATCACCGTCGGCGGGGTGGCCGCCGTGCCGGCCGGAGTCTTCGACGGTGTCGACTACGTGGCACTCGGGCACCTGCACGGCAGCCAGACCATCACCGAGCGCGTGCGCTACTCCGGCTCCCCGCTGCCGTACTCCTTCTCGGAGGCCGGCCACCGCAAGAGCATGTGGCTCATCGACCTGGACGCCGGCGGGGCGGTGACCGCCGAGCGCGTCGACTGCCCGGTGCCGCGCGCGCTGGCCCGCATCCGGGGGCCCCTGGAGGAACTCCTCGCCGATCCCGAACTCGCCCGGCACGAGGAGGCCTGGGTCGAGGCGACCCTCACCGACCCGGTCCGGCCCGCCGACCCCATGGCCCGGCTCACCGAGCGCTTCCCGCACACGCTCAGCCTCGTCTTCGACCCCGAGCGGGCGCCGGACGACCCCGCCGTCTCGTATGCCAGGCGGCTGGCCGGCCGCAGCGACCAGCAGATCGCGGAGGACTTCGTGGCCCACGTCCGCGGCGCCGGACCGGACCGGCGCGAACAGGCGGTGCTGCGGGACGCGTTCGACGGCGTACGGGCGGACGAGGTTGTGCGGGAGGTGGCGCGTTGAGGCTGCACCGACTGGAGATCACCGCCTTCGGCCCCTTCGGCGGCTCCCAGACCGTCGACTTCGACGAGCTGTCCGCCGCCGGGCTCTTCCTGCTGCACGGACCGACCGGCGCCGGAAAGACCTCCGTCCTCGACGCCGTGTGCTATGCCCTCTACGGCACCGTGCCCGGCGCCCGGCAGAGCGGCCAGGGCATGACCCTGCGCAGCGACCACGCCGCGCCCGGTACGCGCACGGAGGTCCGCCTCGAACTCACCGTCGCCGAGCGGCGGTTGGAGGTCACCCGGCAGCCGCCCTGGGAGCGCCCGAAGAAGCGCGGCTCGGGGACCACGCTGGACAAGGCCCAGAGCTGGCTGCGCGAGTACGACGCGGGGGCCGGCGCCTGGAAGGACCTCAGCCGTTCGCACCAGGAGATCGGCGAGGAGATCACCCAGCTGCTCGGCATGAGCCGCGAGCAGTTCTGCCAGGTCGTGCTGCTGCCCCAGGGCGACTTCGCGCGCTTCCTGCGCGCCGACGCCGAAGCCCGCGGCAGGCTGCTCGGCCGTCTCTTCGACACCCACCGTTTCGCCGAGGTCGAGAAGCGGCTCGCCGAGCGCCGGCGCGCGGCCGAGGCCCAGGTGCGCGACGGGGACGCCCAGTTGCTCGCCGACGCGCACCGCATGCAGCAGGCGGCCGGTGGCGCCATGGAGCTGCCGGAGCTGGCGCCGGGCGAACCGGGCCTGGCCGAGGCCGTCCTCAGCGCCGTCGCCGTCGCCCGCAGCACCGTCCGCGAACAGCTGACGATCGCCCACTGCGGCCTCACGGCCGCCGAGTCCGCCGAGGCGGCGGCCGAGCGCGCACTGGACGACGTACGCGAACTGGCCAGGCTGCAGCGGCGGTTCGCCGAGGGGCGGGAGCGGGCCGCGCGCCTGGAGGAGCGCGCCGACGCCCACCGGCAGGCGCAGGCGCGCATGGAACGGGCTCGCAAGGCGGAGGCGGTGGCGCCCGCCCTGGAGCTGCGGGAGGTCGCCGAGGCCGAACACCGGCGGGCGGCCGCGGCCGAGGCACACGCGCGTGGGCTGTTGCGGGAAGCGTTCGCCGATGGGCATGCGGGTATCTGGGCGGAGGGTGCTTTCGCCGAGGGGCGTGGGGGTGCTTGGCCGGGGGGTGGTTTCGTCGACGACCGCGCTGGTTCTGGGCCGGGGGATTCCTTCGCCGACAGCC
>NZ_JBFAIR010000038.1:53872-115300 GCF_040654815.1 Streptomyces sp. NPDC050619
GCCCCGCAGGCCCCTGGCTGGACGGTGCCTTCGCCGACAGCCCCGCAGGCCCCTGGCTGGACGGTGCCTTCGCCGACAGCCCCGCAGGCCCCTGGCTGGACGGTGCCTTCGCCGACAGCCCCGCAGGCCCCTGGCTGGACGGTGCCTTCGCCGACAGCCCCGCAGGCCCCTGGCCGGACGGTGCCTTCGCCGACACCCCCGCAGGTCCCCGGCCGGACGGTGCCGTCACCCACAGCCCCGAGGGTTCCCAGCCAGCGGGTGCCTGCACCGAAGCGGGTGCCTACGCGCACGCCCTCGCCCCGCCGCGGAGCATCTTCGCCGACGCCGGTGCCGCCGGACTCGCCGCCGCCGCGCGCCGGGCCGCCGAGGAGCTGGGCGGGCTGGAGTCGGCGCGCCGGGCCGAGCGGCGGCTGGCCGGACTGGACGAGGAGCGCGTCGAGCTCGACCGGCAGGAGCGGGCCGACGAGGACGTCCGGCTGGAGGCGGAGGCCTGGCTCGCCGGGTGGGAGGGGACGCGGGCCGCACTACAGAGCCGTATCGAGTCCGCTCAGGAAGCCGCCACCCGGGCCGAACAACTCGCCGTGCAGCGCGAACCCGCCCAGCGGCGGCTCCAGGCGGCCCGGCAGCGCGACCAGTTCGCGGTCGACACGGACGATGCGCAGCAGCGGGCCCTCGCCTCCGCCGAACGCGCCGTGGAGGCCCGCGCGCACTGGCTCGACCTCAAGGAACAGCGCCTGAACGGCATCGCCGCCGAGCTGGCCGCGCACCTCACCGACGGCGAGCCGTGCGCCGTCTGCGGAGCCACCGAACACCCCGCCCCCGCCCGCAAGGTCGCCGGGCACGTCGACCGCGAGGCGGAGGAACGCGCCCTCGCCGCCTACCAGCACGCCGACGACCGGCGCGCCGAGGACGAACGGCGGCTCGGCGTCGTACGGGAGGCCCTGGCCGCCGCCACCGCCGAGGCCGGCGACACACCCACCGCACAACTCGCGGAAGCCGCCGAGGAGTTGGAGCGGCGGTACGCGCGGGCACGCCGGGACGCCTCCGTGCTGCACCCCGCGCACGAGGAGCTGCGCCGGGCCGAGGGCGAACACGAGCAGCGCACCGCGGCCCGGCAGCAGGCGGCGGTCAGGGCCGCCTCCCGGGTCGGCAACCGGGAGCGGCTGGACCGTGAGAAGGCCGCGCTGGAAGCGGAGCTGACCAAGGCGCGCGGCGCCGCCGACAGTGTGGCCGCGCGGGCCGCGCAACTGGAGCGGCTGGCCGCACGGCTCACCGACGCCGCCGACACCGCGCGCGTGGCTGAGGACACCGCCCAGCGCCTCAAGGACGCCGACGCCCGCCTCGCCGACGCCGCCTTCCGCGCCGGCTTCGACACCCCGCAGTCTGCGGCCTCCGCACTCCTCGACGACGCGGCCCACCGCGAGCTGCAACGGCGGCTGGACGCCTGGCAGGCCGAGGAGGCCGCCGTACTACGCGCCGTCCTCGGCGAGGAGGACACCGCTGCCGCCGCCCAGCAGCCGCCCGCCGACCTCACCTCCGCGGAAGGCGCCGCCGCTGCCGCGGCCCAGCGGCTGCGCGACGCCGCCTCCGCCCGCGACGCCGCCGCCCGGCGCTGCGCCGAACTGGACCGGCTGTCCGGGCGGGCGGCCGAGGGCGTACGGCGGCTGGCGCCGCTGCGCGAGGAGTACGACCGCGTGGCCCGCCTGGCCGGCCTCGCCGCGGGCACCTCCGCGGACAACGAACGCAAGATGCGCCTGGAGTCGTATGTGCTGGCGGCCCGGCTGGAGCAGGTCGCCGCCGCCGCGACCGTACGGCTTCAGCGCATGTCGTCGGGCCGGTACACCCTCGTCCACTCCGCCGACCGCAGCGGGCGCGGTCGCAGCGGTCTCGGGCTGCATGTCGTAGACGCCTGGACCGGCCGGGAGCGTGACACGGCGACGCTGTCCGGCGGCGAGACCTTCTTCGCCTCGCTCGCCCTCGCCCTCGGCCTCGCGGACGTCGTCACGGACGAGGCCGGCGGGGTCCGGCTGGACACCCTCTTCATCGACGAGGGCTTCGGCAGCCTCGACGAGCAGACCCTGGACGAGGTCCTCGACGTCCTCGACTCCCTGCGCGAGCGGGACCGCAGCGTCGGCATCGTCAGCCATGTCCCCGATCTACGGCGGCGGATCCACGCGCAGTTGGAGGTAGTGAAGGGGCGTTCGGGGTCGGTGCTGCGACAGCGCGGTGTCGGGTGAGGTCAGTGGCCCAGCGGGCGGCGCGGGAGCGGGGAGGAGTAGACGACGCTGGTGGTGACCGAGCCCAGCGTGCCGATCTTGCCCGACACCTCTTCCAGATGGCGCATGGAGCGGACCGCGACCTTGATGACGAAGCAGTCGTCGCCCGTCACATGGTGTGCCTCCAGGATCTCGGGCGTCACGGCGACCAGATCGTGGAAGGGCTTGTAGTTGCCGTTGGGATAGCGCAGGCGGACGAACGCCAGGATCGGCAGCCCGAGCCGCTCCGGATCCACGACGGCCGCGTACCCCTGGATGACGCCCGCCTCCTCCAGCCGCCGCACCCGCTCGGTGACCGCGCTCGCTGACATGGCGACGGCCCGGGCGAGCTCGGCGAAACTCGCCCGGCCCTCCCGCTGGAGGACGTCGAGGATGCGCCAGTCCGTGGCGTCCGGGGAATACGCGGTCATGCCCGAGGGATAGCAGGGGAATCCCCGGCGAAGCAAGGGGAGGGCCGGGGATCGCCCCTTCTGGGACGGGGACCACCGCTCGTAGATTTCTGGCCAAGCAGAACAAACAAGCAGAACAAACAAGCAGAACAAAGCTGAACAGCTGAGGAAGGCCAGACCATGAGCGTCACCACGACCGCCGCCAACCCCGTCCTGCGCGTCGCCCCGGCGGCCCCCGGCGCGGCAGCCGCCTACTTCCGTGCCAGTCTCGCCTTCCACGCCGACGTGTCCGACGTAGCCGCCGCGCTCGCGGCCGGCGGCGACCCCGGCTTCGTCGTCCTCGACTCCCGCTCCACCGAGTCCTGGGACCAGGGCCACATCCCGGGCGCCGTCCACCTCCCCACCGCGCTGATCCCCGAGCGGGCCGAGCAACTCCTCGACAAGTCGGTGCCGGTCGTGACGTATTGCTGGGGCCCCGGCTGCAACGGAGCGACCCGCGCCGCCCTCGCCCTCGCCGAACTCGGCTACCCGGTCAAGGAGATGCTCGGCGGTTTCGAGTACTGGGCGCGCGAGGGCTTCGAGTTCGAGACCTGGGAAGGCCGCGAGCGCCGACCCGCCGACCGGCTGACCGCGCCGGTGGACGCGGAGGACTGCGGCTGCTGAGGCGGGAAACCAGTGGGCCTCCTGTGCGTGTAGGTTCTGGCGCATGGTGCGATACGAGGAGCCGGGCACGGTGGACTGGGTCGAGTCGGGCGGTGGGCCGCTCATAGCGGTGCCGGAGACGGTCCTGCCGTTCTGGGCGGGAGCCGACGGCGACGAGACCGCGTCCGACTACGACCGGGCGTGCGAGGTCGAGGGGTTCATCGGGCTGCTGCCCGTCGGGGACAGCGCGGCCCTGGTGTTCGGCGACGAGCCCGCCTCCACCACGTATCTGCCGGACCACGCCACCTTCGTACGCTGGTCCGCGGCCGACTCCGAGGCCGCGCTGCTCGCGCAGGTGCCGTCGGCGCTGGACGCGGCGGTGTGGGAGCCGGAGGTGCGCTGGAACGTCCCCGGCACGGTGCTGCTGTTCGACGCGGCCTGGCCCGGCCCCGACTCCGCCCGCACCGACCACGTCAGGGTCGAACTGGAACCCGGCCGGTACGCCGTCCGCGCCGCCCACGTGCGGCCCGGCCCCGAGACCTGGCTCGGCCTCGTGCAGCTACGCCAACTGCCGACCTGACCCGACGGCGAAAATCCCGTGCGCCCTCGCCCGGGCGCGGCCCATCATCGTCGGCATGCCTCGATTCCCCCACCCCAGCCCCGAAGAACTGCGCCGCGACCCCCTGCCCCTGCGCGGCCGTACCGCCCTGGTCACCGGAGCCAGCCGGCGGGCCGGCATCGGGCATGCGGTGGCGCGGCGGCTCGCCGCGTACGGGGCGAGCGTCTATCTGCATCACCATGTCCCGCACGACGAGGAGATGCCCTGGGGCGCCGACCGGCCCGAGGAGGTGATGGCCTCCGTGCGCGCGGCGCTCGGCGATCCGGACGCCCGGGTCGTCGCGGGTCCGGGTGACCTGTCCGACCCGGCCGCGCCCGCCGAGCTGATCGCCACCGCCGCCTCGGAGCTCGGCGGACGGCTCGACATCCTCGTCGCCAACCACGCCCTCAGCGGCTTCGACGGCACCCTGGACACGATCGACGCCGCGATGCTCGACGCCCACTGGGCGATCGACACCCGCTCGGTGCTGCTGCTCGTGCAGGCCTACGCCCGGCTGCGGGCCGGGCTGCCGGCGCGTATCCCGGGCGGCCGGGTGGTGATGATGACCTCCGGTCAGGACCACGGCGCCGGCATGCCCGGCGAGATGGCGTACGCACTCCAGAAGGGCGCCCTCGCCTCCATCACCCGCTCCCTGGCGACCACGCTCGCCGAGCACGCGGTCACGGTGAACACCGTCAACCCCGGCCCGGTGGACACGGATTACCTGACCGGCGAGGCGTACGACACCGTCGCCGCGATGTTCCCGGGCGGCCGGTGGGGCATGCCCGACGACCCCGCCCGTCTCATCGCCTGGCTGGCGACGGACGAGGCGGGCTGGGTCACCGGCAACGTGATCGACTCGGAGGGCGGCTTCCGGCGCTGACCCTCACAAGAAGAGCTACAGCTGCGACAGCTCGTCCACCAGGTCGTCCAGGCCCAGGGAGCCCTGGGACAGGGCGGCCATGTGCCAGGCCTTGAGGTCGAAGGCGTCGCCGTGCCGCTCGCGCGCCTTCTCACGGCCGAGCAGCCAGGCCCGTTCGCCCAGCTTGTAGCCGATCGCCTGCCCGGGAATCGTCAGATAGCGGGTCAGCTCGCTCTCCACGAAGTCCGCCGGACGGCTGCTGTGCGCGCCGAAGAACTCCTGGGCCAGCTCCGGGGTCCACCGCTCGCCCGGGTGGAAGGGGGAGTCCGCCGGGATCTCCAGCTCCAGGTGCATGCCGATGTCGACGATGACCCGGGCGGCCCGCATCATCTGCGCGTCGAGGTAGCCGAGCCGCTGCTCCGCGTCCGTGAGGAAGCCCAGCTCGTCCATCAGCCGCTCCGCGTACAGCGCCCAGCCCTCGACGTTGGCGCTGACCATGCCGATCGAGGCCTGGTAGCGGGAGAGGTCCTTGGCCACGTGCGTCCACTGCGCGAGCTGGAGGTGATGACCCGGCACGCCCTCGTGGTACCAGGTCGAGACGAGGTCGTAGACCGGGAAGCGGGTCTGGCCCATCGTCGGCAGCCAGGTGCGGCCCGGCCGCGAGAAGTCTTCGGACGGCTGCGTGTAGTACGGCGCCGCCGCACCACCGGGCGGGGCGATCCGCGACTCCACCTTCCTCACCCGCTCGGCGAGTTCGAAGTGGGTGCCGTCGAGCGTCTCGATGGCCTGGTCCATCAGACCCTGGAGCCAGTCGCGGACCTCGTCGACACCCTCGATGTGCTTGCCGTGCTCGTCCAGGTGCGCGAGCGCCACCCACGGCGTCTCGGCGCCCGCAAGAACCTTCTCCGCCTCCTTCTTCATCTCGGCCAGCAGCCGGTGGTACTCGGCCCAGCCGTAGGCGTACGCCTCGTCCAGGTCGAGGTCCGTACCGTTGAAGTAGCGCGACCAGCGGGCGTAGCGCTCACGGCCCACCGTGTTCGGCGCGCCCTCGATCGCCGGCGCGTACACCTCCCGCATCCAGTCCCGCAGTGCGGCGACGGCCGCGGTCGCCGCGCGGGCTGCCTCGTCGAGCTCCGGGCGCAGCGACTCGGGTCCGGCCGACGCGAAGTCCTCGAACCAGCCACGTCCCTTGCCGTCCGTGTCCGCCCACTCGGTGAGCTGCTCGACGAAGGTGGCCGTCGGGCGCGGGCTCGCGTACAGCTCGCGCTCCAGACCGAGCGCGAGGGACTCGCGGTAGCCCGCAAAGGCGGCCGGCACCGCGCGCAGCCGCTCGGCCACCTGCGCCCAGTCCTCGTCCGACTCGGTCGGCGTGACGGTGAAGACCTCGCGCACCGAGTGCGCGGGCGTGGCCATGTTGCCCACCGAGCGCAGGCCCTCGTCGGCCTCGTGCACGGCGAGTTCCGCGGTGAGCCGCTCGCGCAGCAGGCGTGCGCACCGGCGCTCGATGTCACTGTCCGCGCCGGGCCGGCGCTCGGCCTCGTCGAGCCGGGCGAGCGTGGAACGGTGAAGGTCCGCGAGCGCCGCCTGGCCCGCGGGCGAGAGGTCGGGCAACCTGCTCGAACTCTCCTTCACGCCGAGATAGGTACCGGTGACCGGATCGAGGGCGATGAGCTCGTCGACGTAGGCGTCGGCGACCTCGCGGGGCAGCGGGCTCTTGGTCTGCGACATGCGGACCATCCTCGTACGAGGGGTCGCCGCACGTCACCCGGATTGCGCCGAGGGCGTAGCAGGCGGCGACAGGGGGCAGCAGGGGGGCGACAAGGGGAAACGGCCCGGCGAGGTCCGCCGGGCCGTTCGTGGTGTCGTGGTAAGCGCCGGTGCTCTAGTCCCGCACGATCCGCTCCCCGAACTCCCGCTCCCGGGACTCCTCGTACGGCCATCCCGAGGCGACCGAGGCCGCGTCCAGGCGGGCCGTGATCACCAGGGTGCCCTCTTCGATCTGGTAGTCGAGGGGGAGCCCGAGTCCGCGCATCGCGGCGACCATGCCGGTGTTGGACGACTGCGTCACGGCGTACACGCTCTCGCAGCCGGCCTCGACCGCCATCGCGACCAGCCGGCCCAGGAGTTCGCCGCCGATGCCGCGCCGCTGCCAGGCGTCCTCGACGAGTAGCGCGACCTCCGTCTCGTCCCCGTCCCACAAAAGATGACCGAGCCCGACGATGCGCCCGGAGGGCGTCTGCACGGCGAGCGTCCGGCCGAAGCGCGGGCTGAGCAGGTGGCTCAGGTAGCGGTTCGCGTCACCGACCGGTCCGTGGTAGCGCATGCCGAGCGTCCGTGCCGAGCACCGCTCGTGCATCGCCGTCGCGGCGTCCAGGTCGTCGGTGTCGGCCCGGCGCACGGTGATCGCGTTGCCCTCGGGCAGCGTCAGCACGTCCTGGCTGCGCGGCACCCGCGGACCGAGCCGCGCGTCCAGCTCCACCAGCGCCCGCGCCCGCGCGAACTCCGTCGGGGTGAACGGCAGATACGGCCGCTCCACGGTGATCACTCCGCCTTCCGGCGCCCGCAGCCGCATCACGGTGTCCTCCAGCACCCCTTCCACCGGCACGGCCTGCGGCTCCCGGCCGCCACCGGCCGCCCGCGCGGCGGGCAGCGAACGGATGGTGCACCGGCCGAGCAACTGCCGCAGCGCCAGCGGGAGTTCCGCCGCGTCCAGCGCGGTGCGGGCGGCCAGGCCGAGGACCCGGGTCGGCGCGTCCACCAGATCGTGGGCGTCCGCACGCTCGATCCAGGTGTCGAAACCGCCGGCCAGCGCGACCGCCCGCGTGACCTCGCCGGCCGCGAGCCCGGCGGGAGCGCGCAGCAGGAACTCGTCCACCGTGCCGTCGGCCAGGGGATGCGTCTGGAGGCTCAGGATGTCGACCTGCCGTCCGGCGAGGGCCGCGCACAGGGCGGCCAGCGAACCGGGTTCGTCCTTCACCGTCGTCCGCATGCGCCACAGGGTGCTCTCCCCGGCCGCGGCGGCCGGTGCCGTCGGCGACCGGTCGGACGGCCCGGCCTGCTGTCCCTCGGACGGCGGCCGGGCATCGGTATCGCCCGCCGGTGGTGCGTGACCGTGGCGGTGTGCCCACCAGGTGTGGAACCCGGCCGTGGCGATCAGGGCGATCGCCGAGACCACCAGCAGCGCCGGGCCCTCGGGGCCGTGCCCGACCAGGTTCGCCACGGCGTCCGCCACCGCGACGGCCGTGAAGAGGGCGGCGAGTTCGACCGCGTCGCGGCGCCAGTGGTGGACGGGGCGACCGTGCTTCACACGTGTCACATCAGATACTTTTCGAGTCATGCGTCCACTGTGAAGGAACGGTGTTGCGTGATCACGAACGCTCTGTGACTGATCGGTAAAGTGTGATTCTGTGTCTTTTGTTGTTCTTTTAACAGCGGCGACTGCCACAAACAGCAGCGGCGGCTGCCACAAAGTGCCCGCAGGCGCGCCGCGCACCGGGAGATGACGCCGGTGCGCGGAGCGTCCTACGAGGGTACGGGACCTACTGGCCGACCCGTCCCGGCTGCAACACCTGTGTGAACAGCACGGTCCCGTCCTGCTCGCGCAGCCGTACCGTCAACTCCCCGCTGTCGCCGTCGATGTCGACCTCGCCGAAGAACTGGTAGCCGTCGGCGGGCGAGACGTTGGCCACGGTGGGCGCCTTGACGAAGACGCGGTCCGGGCCGAAAGTGCCGTCCAGCGTGTTCGCCGGGAAGGCGCCCGCGTTGAGCGGCCCCGAGACGAACTCCCAGAACGGCGCGAAGTCCTTGAACGCGGCCCGCGACGGGTCGTAGTGCTGGGCCGAGGTGTAGTGGACGTCGGCCGTCAGCCACACCGTGCCGGTGATCCGCCGGTGCTTGACGAACCGGAGCAGCTCGGCGATCTGGAGCTCGCGGCCGAGCGGGGCCCCGGGGTCGCCCTGCGCGACCGCCTCGATGTTCGGCTTGCCGTCCGTGGCGTCCGGCACGACCAGGCCGAGCGGCATGTCGGAGGCGATCACCTTCCACACCGCCCGGGAACGGCCCAGCTCGCGCTTGAGCCACTCCAGCTGCTCGCGGCCGAGGATGCCCTGCGCGTCGGCGGTCTGGTCGTCCGGCGAGTTCGCGTTGCGATACGTGCGCATGTCCAGGGCGAAGACGTCGAGGAGCGGGCCGTAGTTCTGCACCCGGTAGACCCGGCCGTCGGGACGGCGCAGCGTCGAGATCGGGAAGTACTCCGAGAACGCCTGCCGGGCGCGGGCGGCGAGGACGTCGACGTTCTTCTCGGTGTACCGGCTGTCGGCGAGGATCTCACCGGGGAACCAGTTGTTGGTGACCTCATGGTCGTCCCACTGGATGATCGAGGGGACCTGGGCGTTGAAGGCCCGCAGGTTCTCGTCCAGCAGGTTGTAGCGGAAGTTGCCGCGGAACTCCGTCAGCGTCTCGGCGACCTTCGCCTTCTCCTGCGTGGTGATGTTGCGCCAGGTCCGCCCGCCGGGCAGGGGCGCGGTCTCGGCGAGCGGGCCGTCGGCGTAGATGTTGTCGCCGCTGCACAGGAAGAAGTCGGGGTCGAGCCCCGCCATCGCGTCGTAGATCCGGTAGCCGCCCAGCTCGGGGTTGATGCCCCAGCCCTGCCCGGCCAGATCGCCCGACCAGACGAACCGTACGCCGTCGCGCCGTTTGCCGGAGGCCGTGCGGAAGGTGCCGGTGACCGGTTCGCCGGTGCGGCGCGGGTCGTCCGGGTCGGCGAGCAGCACGCGGTAGTGGATCTGCTCGCCCGACGGCAGCCCGCGCAGCGCTGTCGTGCCCGTGAAGTCCGTGTCCGCGCCGAGCAGCGGGCCATGCCATCTGCGCGGGTTGCGGAACGACTCGGTCGCGGACGTCTCGACGATCATCCGGGCCGGACGGTCGGACCGTATCCACACCAGCCCGGAGTCGGAGGTCACGTCGCCCGTCTGCACGCCCCAGCCCGCCTTGGGACGCCCGGACAGGGCGAAGGCCGGCGCGGCGCCGAGGGCGGTGGGCAGGGTCAGGGCCGCCGAGGCGGCCAGGGAACCGCGCAGGACGCTGCGGCGCCCGGGGAACGGACGGTGTGACATGGAGAGGCCTCCAGGGACGGGATCCGGCCGGTGTGCAGTGCCACAACTACTGGGGCACCGCAGCGCCCACGGAAACCACAAGTGAACAACTGACCGCCCGCACCCGGGAACCCGTGTGCGATTCGGGGACGCGAAAGGCGCGAATGCGTACCGTGCCCCTCAGCCGGCGACCGCCTCGGCCATCATCCGCACGCCCGCCCGGATCCGCGCCGGCGCGAGGTGCGCGTAACCCAGAACCAGCCGCACACCCTTCTTGTCTCCCCGCTCCCTGTCGTCGGGCTCGGCACGCGCGTGCGTGTAGGCCGTCAGCGGGCGTACGGTCACTCCGGCCGCGGCCACCTCCGAGAGGAACCGCTCCTGTGGGCCGTAGCGCTCCGGCAGCGCCGCGATGACATGCAGGCCCGCGGCGATCCCGGACACCTCGGAGCCGGGGAAGTGCTCGTCCAGGGCGGCCACGAGCGCGTCCCGGCGTTCCCGGTAGGCGCGCTGGCAGCGGCGCAGCTGGCGGTCGTAGTCGCCGCGCTCCAGGAACCGGGCGAACAGCGCCTGGTCGAGCGTGGGATGGCCGAGGTCGAGGGTCCGTTTGCGGGCGACGACCTCGTCGACGAGCGACTCCGGGACCAGCAGCCAGCCCAGCCGCAGCCCCGGCGCGAGGGACTTGCTGACCGAGCCCGTGTACGCCACGTGTTCGGGGTCGAGCCCCTGGAGCGCGCCCACGGGGGCGCGGTCGTAGCGGAAGTCGCCGTCGTAGTCGTCCTCCAGGACGAGCCCGTCCACGGACCGTGCCCAGTCGAGGAGTTCGGCGCGGCGCCGCGCGGAGTACGCGACCCCGGTGGGGAACTGGTGCGCGGGCGTCGTCACGACGGCCCGTACGTTCGAGGAGCGCAGCGGGCCGACGGCGAGTCCCTCGTCGTCCAGGGGCAGCGGCACCGTGGTGACACCGGCCGAGGCGTACAGCTCGGCGTGCTGCGGGCTGCCGGGATCCTCGACGCCGACGGAGCGCACCCCGCGCGCGTGCAGCACGAATCCGAGCAGTGCGGTCGCCTGGGTCACCCCGGCCAGTACCACGATCCGCTCCGGGTCCGCGACCACGCCCCGGCGGCGCGCGAGCAGTTCGGCCAGCGCGGTGCGCAGCCGGGGCAGTCCGCGCGGATCGGGGTAACCCAGGCCCTGATGCGGCAGTTCCGCCAGCACCCCGCGCTGCGCGGCGGCCCACGCGGCGCGCGGGAACAGCGACAGGTCCGGCGATCCTGGAACGAATTCGGCCCGGGCGCCCAGGGAGCGCGGGGCGAGATCACGCGCGCGGGGGCGCGCGGCCCGCACGGCGTCGCTCACCCAGGTCCCGGACCCCCGCCCGCTGCGCAGGTAACCCTCCGCCGTCAGCTGCTCGTACGCCTCCGTGACCAGGCCCCGCGACACTCCGAGGTCGGCCGCCAGGTCCCGGCTCGACGGCAGCCGCGTGCCCGCCGCGAGCCGCCCCGAGCGGACCGCCTCCCGCAGCGCCGCCTGGAGGGAGCGACCACGCGCGCGTGCCGGCGCCGACGCGGCGGGCAGGAGCAACTCCCACGCGGCGGCGGTCCCGGAGCCGGTCGGTGATGACGTCATGCAAGGGGACCTTAGACGCACCGGGCCACGGCCATCCTCCGCTCTTGCGAGGGGTCACCCCGGCTGCCGCGTAACCAGAAGTGAAAGGAGCGCCCGTGGACGCCAAGAACAGATTCGAGACGAAAACTACCTTCGCGCTCTGCCGACTTGAATGGCTGGCCATTCTGGTCGTTTCACTCGTGCTCGCCTTCCAGCATCTTTCGGAAATTCGCTGGGGTGTGTTCATCGCCCTGTTCGCGGTGATCGACGTCATCGGCTACCTCCCCGGGGCGTTCGCCTTCCGGCGCAGCCGTGACGGGCGGATCGCCCGGGGCTACTACGTGGCCTACAACACGATGCACAGCCTGGTCACGGCGGGCGCACTGGCCGGAGCGTGGGCGTTGTTCGTCCGGCCGGAATGGGCCCTGCTCGCTCTTCCCATCCATCTCATGGGCGACCGGGCGCTCTTCGGGAACTCCCTGAAACCCTTCAGTGTCCCTTTCGAGCCGAGCAATCCAAGCGATTCCCTGGAGGGTGCGCATGCCGTCCGTGCTTGACACGCTCGCCGACCACAGTGACAATCCCAGCTCTTTTCTCGCCCTGAACAGTGGGAACGAATACTTCCGCGACGACCGTTTCGAGGGCGCCTGCGCCTATCGCAGGTCAGGACGTCACATCCTCCAGTTCGGCGGGCCGTTCACCGCACCGGAACACCGGGCGCGGCTGCTTGAGTCCTTCGTCGCCGAGGCCGGGCCCCGCCTGGTCGCGGTGCAACTCCAGCGCGCGGACGCCGAGTTGTACGCGCGGCACGGCTTCACGGTCAACCAGATCGGAGCGTCGTACGCCGTCGACCTGGCCCGTTTCACCCTGCGAGGCTCCCGGTTCGTGCGGCTGCGGAACAAGATCTCGCGGGCCCGGCGGGCGGGCCTGGAGGTGGCCGAAGTCCAGCACGACGACGACTGCTCCGAACTGGACAGACTGGACGACACCTGGCTGCGGGACAAGGGCAGGCACGTCAAGGAGTTGCGATTCCTCGTCGGCCAGCGGACCGGGCCCCTGCAAAAGCACCGCCGGCTGTTCGTCGGCCGCATCGAGGGCGAAGCGGTCGGCTACATCAACTACTCACCGGTCTACGGCAGCCGGCCCGGGTGGCTGCACGACCTCAGCAGGCGACGGCCCGACGCGCCGCCCGGCGTGATGGAGGCCCTCAACGCCACCGTCATGGAACGCTTCGTCGCCGACGGCGCCGGATGGCTCCACTTCGGGTTCACCCCGTTCACCGGGCTCGGCGAGGAACACGAAGTCCCCGGCGCCAGCCGCGGGTTCGCCCGCTTCGCCCGGCTGCTGGCGGAGCGCGGGAAGGCCATCTACCCCGCCGCCTCCCAGCTCGAATACAAGGAGAAATGGGCCCCGCACGCGGTCCTCCCGGAGTACATCGCCTTCCTGGGCAAGCCCCGCATCGGTGCCGTCTGGCAGCTGCTGCGCGCCACCAACGCCGTATGACCGAGCAGCGCTCACTCATCCCACCCCGGAGGACCCCACGTCCATGAGATTCCTCGAACGTGAACGCACCACACTGGCCAAGCTCCTGCCGGATCTCGACCCCGCGCTCCGCGAGACACCGCTCATGGAGCTGGAGCGGCCTGGCAGCCCCGGTATCGGGCACTTCCGGGACAGCGGCGGCCCGGGCCTCCTGGTCCCCGAATCCCACCAGGGCCGGGGCGCCACCGCGCTGGACGCGCTGCGGGTGCAGCGGGCCATCGGCAGCCGCTCGCCGTCCCTCGCCGTGGCGACCACCATGCACCACTTCTCCATGGCCACCCTGGTCGGCCTCGGCCACCTCGGCGGCGAGGCCGACGGCCTGGAATGGATGCTGATCGAAGGCGTGGCGTCGACCAACCGCGTCATCGCCTCCGGCTTCGCCGAGGGACGCAGCGGCGCCGGCATCCTGGAACCGTCCATGACCGCCACGGTCACCGAGGACGGCGTACGGATCAACGGCGTCAAACGCCCGTGCAGCCTGGCCCGCTCCATGGACGTGCTGACCGCCAGCGTCCTGGTCCCCCGCGAGGACGGCCAGGGCGACGAACTCGCGGTGGCCCTGGTGCCCGCCGAGAGCGAGGGACTGAGCGTCACCGGCTTCTGGTCCAGCGCCTTCCTGGCCGGCGCGGAGAGCGAACAGGTCACGCTCACCGACGTGCTCGTTCCGCCGGAACTCCTGCTGCGCACCGCGGCACCCGCCGGGCAGCGGCTCGACGAACTCCAGACCGCCGGACTGATCTGGTTCCAGGCGCTCATGACGGGCAGTTACCTCGGCGCCGCGAGCGCCCTGGTGGAACGCGTGCTGCTCAACGACCGGATCCCCGAGCACGAGCGAGTGCGCCTGTACATCGAGACCGAGGCCGCGATGGCCGCCGCCGAGGGCATCGCCCGGCGCGTGGACGACGGCGACCTCGGCGAATCCGCACTCGCCCAGTCGCTCTTCATCCGCTACGGCGTCCAGGACACCCTCGCCCGCGTCGTCCCGCGCGCGGTCGAACTGCTCGGCGGACTCAACTTCATGACCTCCGACGAGATCGGCCACCTGGCCGCCTGCGCCAACGGCCTGTCACTGCACCCGCCGTCCCGGACCCGGATGACCGGCCCCTTCTCCGGCTACCTGGCCGACCAGCCGCTCGCCATCGCCTGACCGTCACGCCATCGCCGGACGGTGTCATGCCGTCGCCCGAGGCATACGCCGTCCTACGGCAGCCGAGTCCCGTTGGGGGAGTACACCCATGCCGCGACAAGTCCCCAGTCCCAGTCCCAGTCCCACTCCCTTGCCCACACCCCGCACCGCCCCGCGCGAGCGTCCCACCCTGCTGCTCACCGGCGGCTCCGGGGTGCTCGGGCGAGCCCTGATCGACGAGCTGACACCCGACTTCGACCTGGTCTGCCTGCGCCGCAACCGGCCTCTGCACGACCCCCGGGTGCGTGAACTCCAGGGCGATCTCCTCGCCCCCCGCCTCGGTCTGCCCACCCTGGCGTGGGACCGGCTCGCCGGCGAGGTGGACGTCGTCCTGCACTCCGCCGCCGAGACCAACTGGCGTACCCCGCCCGAGGACATCGTGCGGACCAACACCTCGGGCACCCGCGCCATGCTCGACCTGGCCGCCCGGGCCGACGCGCCCCTGTACCTGGTGAGCACCGCGTTCGTGGCGAGCAGCCCGGCCGCCGAGGACCACCGGCGCTTCCCGGGCGCCGCCGCCTACCTCGCCTCCAAGACCGCGGCCGAGCAGATGGTGCGCGACGCGGGACTGCCCGGGGTCATCGTGCGCCCCTCCGTCGTGATGGGCGACTCCGTCACCGGGCGGATCGCCGGGCAGCAGGGGCTGACCAAGACGATCGGCTCGATGGTGCTGGGACAGGTTCCGGTGCTGCCCGGCGCCCCCGAGGCCCGCATCGACATGGTCCCGCAGGACTTCGTCACCCGGGCCGTCGGCGACCTGATCCGGGGCGGGGTGCGCGGCGGGGAGTACTGGCTGACGGCCGGCAAGGAGGCACCCGCCCTGCGCGAAATCTCCGATGTCTGCGCCGAGTTCGCCGTACGCCACGGACTGCCCGAACCGCACCGGCCGCGCCTCATCCCGGTCGAGGCCGTGCACCGGCTGCTGCTGCCCATGCTGGAGGGCACCTCGATGCCCGCGTCGATGCGGCAGCGCCTCCAGCACTACGCGGAACTGCTCCTGGTCTTCCAGCGCGAACTGCCGTTCGCCTCCTCCCTCGGCGACCCCGACTGCGGCACGCGCCTGACCCACACCGATATCCGTGCCGCGCTCGTTCGCAACCTGGAGAGCTGGGCCGAAGGCAGGGCCGGAGTGCTGAGGCGGCACCGCGCCGCCCGGCCGGCCGCCACGACCCCGAAGGAGCTGGCGTCATGACGATCTCGCCCCCCGCGCCCGTCATTTCGGCCGCACCCCTTCCCGGCGGCACGGAACTCGTGGAGCTGTACCTCAGGCACATCGGCTCCGGCCGGGCGGTGATGGGCCGGGTCATGGGCGGCATGGCCGAGGTCCGCTCCGAAGGGACCTGGATCCACACCGACGACGGCCGCCGCTTCCTCGACTTCGGCGGCTACGGCGTCTTCATCCTCGGCCACCGGCACCCTGCCGTCGTCGAGGCGGTGCACCGGCAGATCGACACCCACCCGCTGGCCAGCCGCGTCTTCCTCGAACCGGTCGCCGCGCGCGCCGCCCAGGCGCTGGCCGCGCACACCCCGCCGGGCCTCGACTACGTCCACTTCGTCAACTCCGGTGCGGAGGCGACGGAAGCCGCGCTGAAACTGGCCCGCGCGAACGGCCGCAACTCCGTGATCACCACCCGCAAGGGCTTCCACGGCAAGACCCTGGGCGCGCTGAGCGTCACCGCCAACGCCACCTACCAGGCGCCGTTCCGACCGCTGCTCCCCGACACCACACAGGTCGCCTACGGCGACACGACCGAGCTCAAGCAGGCGCTCGCCGCTCGCCGCGACCGGGCCTGCGTCATCGTCGAGCCGGTGCAGGGCGAGGGCGGGGTACGCATCCCGCGCCCCGGCTACCTCCGCGAAGTGGCCGCGCTGTGCAAGGAGTTCGGCGCGCTGCTCGTCGTCGACGAGATCCAGACCGGGATGGGGCGGCTCGGCACCTGGTGGGGAGTGGACGCCGAGGGCGTCAGCCCCGACGTACTCCTCGTGGGCAAGGGGCTCAGCGGCGGAGTGGTCCCGATCGCCGCGATGGCCGCCACCGAGCAGGCGTACGGCCCCTTCAGCCGCGACCCCTACCTGCACACCTCCACCTTCGGCGCCTCCCCGATCGCCTGCGCCGCCGCGCTCGCCACCGTCGAGACGATGGAGCGGGAGGACACCGTGGCGCGAGCGGCGACGCTCGGCGCGCGCATCCTCGCCGGCGTGCGGGCCGTGTGCGCGCCGTATCAGGAGGTCCTGGTCCAGGACGTGCGCGGCCGGGGGCTGCTGATCGGCATCGAGTTCGCCGAGGAGCAGGCGGTCGGTGAGCTGCTGCTGGAGCTCATCTCCCGCGAGGTGCTCGTCAACCACTCCCTCAACTCCACCCGGGTGCTGCGGCTGACCCCGCCCGCGGTGGTCGAGGACGCCGCGCTCGACCAGTTCTTCATCACCCTCGCCGAGTCGCTGCGGACCGTTGCCGCGCGCATGGCCGTGTGACACCACAACCCGGAGACCGGAAACGGAAAGGAAAGGGAGAACCATGCGCCATGTGGTCCTGCACGCGAACGTCGAGGGCCTCGCACCGGCCGACGTCTACCGACGCATCACCGACTTCCGCCGATATCCCGAACTCACCGACACCGTCCGCGAGGTCCGCGTCGACGCTCCGCTCGCCGACGGCTCGCTGGTGTCGGAGTGGACCGTCTCGTTCCGGGGCGGGCTGATGCGGTGGCGGGAACGGGACACGTTCGCGCCGGACACGCTCTCGCTGACCTTCGAACAGCTCAGCGGCGACTTCCAGACCTTCGAGGGGAGCTGGCGCTGCGAGGCGCGGGACGACGGCGGCACGCTCGTCGTCTTCACCGCCTCCTTCGACCTCGGTATCCCCACCCTCGCGGAGATCCTCGACCCGGTGGCCGAGTCCACGCTGCGGACCAACATCGCCCGCATCCTCATGGGTCTGGTGGGCGCGGAGGTGATCGATGAGTGCGCCGCCGTGGCTCGCGGCTGACCGGGAGATCGTCGAGAACCGGCCCGCTCCGTGCGCCGACCCCCTGCGCGACGAGCCGGGCCCCGGTGCCGCCCGCTGCCTGGGCCTGTACGCCAAGCTGGCCGCCGGGGTGACCGTCGTGACGGCCCGTGGCGAGGAGGGCCCGCTCGGCATGACGGTCTCCGCGGTCACCTCCCTGTCGGCCCGCCCACCGCTGCTCCTGGCCTGCCTGCGCGACGGCTCCCGGACCCTCGCCGCCGTCCACGCTCACGGAGCCTTCGCGGTGCACCTGCTGCGCGAGGAACAGCACGGCCTGGCAACGCGGTTCGCGAACCCGACGACGACCGCGGCCCAGCGGTTCACCGGCACCGACCACCGGCAAGTGCTGGGCGTCCCGGTGATCCAGGGGGCACTCGCCTGGTCGGTGTGCCTCGTGGAGGACGTACGGCGCTACGGCGACCACCATCTCGTCGTCGGACGAGTGGCGGCCGTGCACGTGGGCGGGGGGCGTCCGCTGCTGTGGCACGAGCGGCGGTTCCGGGGGGTGACGGAGTGTGAGCCTGGGCCGGAGCCTGGGAGAGCACCGGGTCATGAGGCCGATGCGGTGCCGACGGCCGAGAGGGTCCCGGTGCCCGTGCCCGTGTCCGTACCCATGTCCGTCCCGGACGGCCCGGGATGACGACCCGTAGCCGTCTGCCGGCCGGATCCCCCGCCTGGGAGCCGGCCGAAGTGCCGCCCCAGCCTCAACTGCACGGCGTGGTCACCGCGGACGTGGCCGTGGTCGGGGCCGGTCTCGCCGGCCTCGCCTGCGCCTACCACCTCGCGGAACGCGCCCCCGGCCTCGACATCGCCGTCGTCGACGCGGAGCGGACCGCGGCGGGGGCCAGCGGCCGGGGGACCGGCCTGCTGGGCCCCCGGGCCGGTCCGCCGATCGACCGTGCGGCACGCCGCTTCGGTCCCCAGGAAGCACGCCGGATGCACCTGGCCAGCGTGCGAGCGGTGGAGCAGGTCCTCGACCTGTGCGCGCGCCTCGACGTGCGCTGCGGGCTGCGGCGCGGCGAGCAGATCGTGGCGACGCGCTCGCCCGCACACCTGGCTGCCCTCGCCCGGCAGGCGAAGGCCTACCGGGCGCTCGGCCTGGACGTGCCCGTCCTGTCCGGGGCCGCGATCCGCTCCCGGATCGGCGTGCCCTACACCGCGGGGCTCCTGCACCGCACCGCGGCCACCCTCGACCCGGCCGCGCTGACTTGCGCCCTCGCCCGGGCCTGCGCAGCCAAGGGCGTGCGCTTCTACGGCGACAGCCCGCTGCGGGCCGTGCGCCCCGGGGACCTGGTCGGACCCGAACTGGTCTTCCCACACGGCAGGCTCTACGCCGGGCAGGCGGTGCTCGCCGTCAACTCCGCCGCGCAAGGAGTGGGTCTGCCGGTCGGCACGGTCCTGCCGCTTGAGGTGTACGCCGTGTCCACCGCGCCCCTGCGCCGGTCGGCGTACGAGGCTCTGGGCGGGCGCGCGGGGTACGCCGTCGTGGACGCGGCACCGATGGCGCCCTACTACCGGCTCCTTCCGGACGGAGGGCTGGTGGCGGGCGGCGGAACGGTCACCGCCCCGGCCGGGCTCGGCCCGCCCCGGCTCCAGGCCGTCCGCGAGCGGGCCTGGAACTGGCTGGGGCGCTGGCTGCGTTCCCTGCACCCCGAGCTGTCCGACGTACCGGTCCTCCACCGTTGGTCGGGCCGCATCGGCATGACCCTCGACGACCTGCCGGTGGTCGGACCGGTCCCCGGCTGCCCCGACGTCTGGTACATCGGCGGCTGCTGCGGACACGGCCTGGCGATGTCCGTGGCACACGGCGCCCACGTGGCCGGAGCACTGCTGGGCGATCCTGACCCCGGGGACCCCCTGCCCTGGCACCGCTCCAGAGCCCCACGACTCCCCGTCCGAGGCCCCGCCCGTCCCCTCCTACGGGGCTACGTCGCCACACTCGGCCGCGCCGCGCGACGCACGTGCTGAGGACCGAGGGGCGGGGGTGGTTGTGGCTGTTGGGCGTGGGGTGGCTCTCGGGTGTGGTGCGGCTGCCCCGTCCGGCTCAGCCACCAGGGTCGGCGGCTTGGCCCGGGCCCGGCTCCGTCCCGCCCGGCGTCCCTCCGTGACCAGTCATAACCTGCCATAACCAGCCGTACCCCTCACCTCGTCAGAAAGGCGCCCATGCGACCGCCCCTCAACACCGACGGCACCCTCCCGCCCACCCTGCCCATGGGAACCCCGGACGTCGCCTATCACCTGGCCCTGCGTGGCCGGCCGTTGCCGGTCGTGTTCGCGTTCCGGTTCGGTGGGCCTGCCCCGAGCCTGGAGGCCGTACGCGCGCGCGTGGCCGAACGCGCACACCGCATCCCGGCCTTGCGCTACCGCGTCGCGCCCGACCGGAAGGTGCTGCTGCGCGTCGACCGGATCGCGGTGGAGCAGCACGTGCACGAGGCCTGGCTGTCCGAGGACGACGCCGGCGGCGCGGGCGCCGTACGGCTGCTGCTGTCGCGGCCCATGAACGTGGGCGAGCGGCCGACCTGGGACGTCTGGCTGGTGCACGGGCCGGAGGGTGATCACACCCTGTGCTACCGCACCGACCACACCCTCCAGGACGGCGTCGGCGCCGCGCACACCGCCCGCGCCCTCCTCGACGACAACCCCGAGGGCGGCCCGGCAGCGCACCACCGCTCCTGGCCGACCCCGCGGGGTCTCGCCGGCGCGATCGGTGACGTAGCGGCCTCCTTCCGCCCGACCGCCAAACCCGCCTTCGACGGGACGAGCAGTGGTCGTACGACCGCGTGCCACGCGGACACCTCGCTGGAGCGGCTGCGCGCCATCGGCCGCGCGCACGGGGGGACGGTGAACGACGTCTATCTCGCCGCGCTCTCGCACGCCGTCCGCACCTGGCACCTGAAGGCCACCGGCTCCCCGCACCCGCCTCTGCCGGTCGCTGTCCCGATGTCGGTACGGGCGCCGGGGGAGGAGTGCGCGCCCGGCAACCACATGGTCGTCGCGCGACTGCTGTTGCCGTGCGACGAAACCACACCACGGCAGGCCTTCGCCCGGGTCGCGGCCCGCACCACCCGCCTGCGCGCGAGCCGGCAGCGTGATGGCCTCAACCTGCTGCTGGCCGCCACCCCGCGGGCGATCGGTGCCAGGATCGGGACGCGGCTGGTCAACGGCTCGGTCGTCGCCGGCCCGGCGAGCAGCGTGAACTTCGGCCAGGCCCTCGTCCACCAGGGGCTCGCGGCCCGCCGGGCCGTCGTCCTCTCCGGCCTCGCGTCGGGCATCCGGGTCCTGACGACGCTGACCGGCCACCATGACGTCGCCTGCCTGACCGTCGTCCACGACGAGTCCCTGGCGACCGCCGACGAACTCCCCGACCTGTGGCTTGCAGCCGTCCTCGAACTGGAGCGGGCGTAGCCGCGACCTCCGGAACCGAAAACGAACAGCGACAGGGGAGCCCGGAGCCGCATGGCCCCGGGCTCCCCTGCTCTGCGCACCTCAGTCGCGCAGTGTCCCCGTCGTCAGGAACACGCACTTCGCGGCGGCCTCGGTGAGCAACGGCAGATAGGGGGACAGGCGCTGGATCACGTACGGCAGGGTGAACAGGTCCGCCGCCCGCGCCTCCCAGCCCTGCCCCGCCCACCAGCCTTCCGGTTCGGCGAGCTGCCAGTGCCAGGCGATACCGGTGGCCGACAGGGCGTCGAGGAAGGGCGCCACGAACGACGAGGAGGCGGACTCGGCGTTCACGCACTCGGCGCCGAAGACACTGCCGGGCGCGGAGAGTTCGGTCATCGTGCCGACGATGGCCTCCACCGCGTGCGGCTGAAGGTGATAGAGGAGGGTCTCGCACAGCCACGCGGTGGGCCGCCGGGGGTCGAACCCCGCGGCGAGCAGTTCCTCGGCCCAGGCGTCGGACGGGTCGACGCCGATGGTGCTGCGGCGTCCGCAGGTGGGCGGGCTCCAGTCCAGCACGTGGTCCTTGAAGGCCAGTACGGCAGGGTGCTCCACCTCGAAGACATGCACCCCGGTCGGCCAGTTCAGCCGGAAGGCGCGCGTGTCGAGACCCGCCCCGAGCAGCACCACCTGGCGGCAGCCCGAGCGGGCCGCGTCGACCAGGTACTCGTCGTAGAAGCGGGTGCGCACCACCGCCCAGTCGGGCAGCAGCCGTTGCAGCGGGCCCTCGCCCGGAGGGCCTGCGCTGAACCCGGCCGTGTGCAGGAAGTCGGCGGCCCAGGGATCGAGGACGTACGGCGCCTCCCGTTGGCACTCCGCGGCATGGGCGGCCGCCGTCCAGAGCGCGACCCGCGACAGACCGTCCGGCAGCGTGCTGCTGGGTACGGGCGGTGACTGCGGGCGGGCGGTGTCGGGCATGAGTGACCTCCGTCTGATCGTGCCAATGGTGTTGTTCGTCGGGAGTTGGACGGGTCAGCCGGACCGGCGCCGCCCCAGCACAAGCGCCAGCGCACCCAGCGCCAGCAGGCCGCCGGAGGGGTGGATCGAGCGCTGCCCGCCCATCGCGGCCGAGGTCCGCGGCTCGTGGATGTTGAGGGCGAACTGGCGGTTGGCCACGTCGCCGAGAACCGCGCGCAGCTGCTCGGGACTGGCGACGGCGGCGAGCATCAACTCCATGGAGTTGCGGGCGAACTGATGGCGGCCGAGGAACTCGCGGCCCAGCGCGAAGAGGATCTTCGGCACCTCCCCCTGGAACACCTCCGGCAGCGTGATCTCGGGCGCCAGGCACCGCACCGAACCGTCGAGGTTCGCGAAGGACTTGCCGAGCAGGGAGACCGCCGGCGGAGAGCCGATGCCCCGCTTGGTCGCCTTCGCCAGCACGGTGGTGAGCGAGACTCCGAAGTTCATCTCGTCCAGGGAGAGATGGGAGACCTTGGGGACGAACGACGCCATGTCGGCGGTGAACGCCGGCATGTTGGCCCACGCCGTCATCCGGCCCATCTCCGCCCAGTGGTGCGCCAGCCCCGACCCGTCGTTCTGCGCCAACGTCATGAACAGCGGCAGCAGTTGGAGGCTGGTGCGCCGGTCCAGGCGGCCGACCATGCCCCAGTCGATCAGCGTCGCGGGCCCGCCGGGAACCGCGAAGACGTTGCCCGCGTGGGGATCGGCGTGGAACATGCGGTGGACGAAGTAGCCGTGGTACATGAAGCGCAGCAGATCCTTGCCGATCTCCGTGCGCTCGTCGTCGGTGAAGTGGGCCCGGTCGATGTGCCGCACCGACTTCCCCGGGGCCAGCGACTGGACCAGCACCTTGGGACCGGCGTACAGCACCCGGGGCACTTCCAGCGTGCGGAAGGGGCGGATGTTCTCCCGGGCCTCGTCCATGTTGCGGGCCTCGCCGGTGAAGTCCAGCTCCGGCTCCATCGCGTCGAAGACGGAGCCGAGCATCGCCTCGATGTCGATGACCTCGTTGAACCGGGGCGCCACCCGGGCCACGATCCGGGAGGCCCGGCGCATGAGGGCCATGTCCGCCATGACGCCCTCGCGGATGCCGGGCCGCTGGAGCTTGACCACGGCCGGCCGGCCGCCGGGCAGTGTCACCCGGTAGACCTGGGCGAGGGAGGCCGCCCCGAGCGGGGTGACGGTGTCGATGTCGTCGAACCGCAATTTCCAGTCCGGTCCGAGGTCGTCGGCCAGCACGGGCTCGAAGACCGAGAACGGCTGGACGTCGACCTGGTCGTGCAGGTTCTGCAGCTCGTCCCTGATGGACTGGGGCACCATGTCGGGCCGGGTGGACAGGATCTGACCGAGCTTCACATAGAAGGGCCCGAGGCTCTCCAACGCGTGGCGCACCGCCTTGGCGCGCCGTTGTTCGGCCCCGGCGGAGGCCTCGGCGGCCTCCGCCGGAGCCCATTCGCCCCGTTTCGTGCGCTTACGCAGCCGTGTGGCCTGTCCGACCTCGTCGGCGACGAGGCTCCCCAGGACCTTGACCACGAGACGTAACCGATCGCCGACGACAGACGCCATCGTGTGTGATCCTCCTCAGACCCTTGAGCCCGGTCCGGGGGCGCCGGCCGGTGTGCTCGGCGAAACCGGTCGAGCGGGACGACGACGCGGTCGGTCAGCTGCTGGCCGAAGCCTTGCCGCCGGCCTGGCCCTGGAGCGCCTGGATGAGCTTCGGGATCAGTTCCGTCAGCTGGGCGAGCTGGGCCGGCAGCGAGAGCAGGTCGCCCACGCCTTCGGCGGCGTGCCCGACCCCGCCGGCCAGCTGACCCACTCCTCCGGCCAACTGCCCGACGCCGCCCAGGGCGCCTGCCGCACCGCCGAGCGCGGCGAGCGGATTGGCGGCACCGCCGAGCGCCGCCAGCGGGTTGCCCGCTCCGGTGAGGGCGGCCAGCGGATTGCCGGCGCCGGCGGCTCCCGTGAGGGCCGCGAGCGGGTTGGCCGCGCCCGCGGCGCCGGTGAGCGCGGCCAGTGGGTTGGCCCCGGCGCCCGCGAGGGCGGCCAGCGGATTCGCGGCGCCCGCGAGCGCCGTGGCCGGATTGAGGGCACCGGAGAGGGCGCCCAGAGCGTTCGCCGGAAGCCCGGCCAGCGTCTCGACGGCGTTGCCGGACGACTTCGACTTCTCCGGCCGGTTGAGAATGTCGTCGAAGGCCTCCTTGCTGCTGTCGGCCATATTCCCCATCAGATCCTTGAGGATGTCCTGCATGTTCTTGTTGTTGGCCATGAACGGAGTTCCTTTCGGTGTGAGAGTGCTGCGAAGCCGTCGTTGCGGACGTTTATCCGATGCGGTCTTCCATGGCCTTCGCGCACACCGTTTTCAGGCGTGCCCGGCCTCTGGTGAAAGCGGCTTCGGCTGCTTTGACGGAGATGTTGTGCAGGCGAGCGAATTCCGCAGTGGAAATCCCCGCGGCACGGGCGAGTATTACTTCCTGCTCCCGGCCGCGCAGGTATTTGACCTGATCCATGAGCCACTTTCCGAAGGCCTCGTCACAGACGTCCTCCTCGGTGGTCCCGGGATCGTTCAGGAGGGCCGCCCGCTGTAACAGGCGGCTGCGGCGCTCCATTTCGCGGTAGTAGTCGATGCAGAGGCGAAGTGCCACGGACGTCAGAAAGGGCCCCAGGCGATTTCTGTCGAGCGAGGCGTGCGCGGCTGCGCGGGCCATCGTCTCCTGAACGCAGTCCTCGGCGTCCGGTAAACTCGGGAGTCTTCGGCGAACCAGCCGCATGAGGCGGTCCTGGTGCTGGAAAATCTCTTCCCAGGAGCAGGGGGCGGGCGATGGGCAGGTGGAAGGTTGCGCCATTTTAATTGCAGCCCGTGTCTCTCGGTCAGGCAGGTGGAATTGGGCCGCATTTAATTCTCGGCCATGCGGTTTTCCTACCCGACGCGATGTGGCGGCAAACCGGGAATTTAAGCTTCCGAATGGCGCAGGAATGTTTTTCCTTTCACCTTCCTTTCCGCCGCGTCCAGTCGCGGTTCCAGTTGACCCACATGTCCCGTGCGGTCTGGTGCACCAGGGACGCGCTGCGCCCCAGCTCGGTGCCGTAGACCTGGACCGCCTCCTTGCCCACGAGCCGCGCCCCGCCGGTGAAGTAGGCACCCCGGACGTGCCGTGGCGAGCGGTACTTGCCCCACAGCAGGATCTTCATCAGCGGCCAGAGGGTGAACACCCCCGCCGGGCAGCGGTCTTCGGGGTCGAGGGTGCCCCACACCGCCGGGCACAACTCGCTCTCACGCAGCAGCGCGTAGATACGCGTGATCGCCTGATCCTTCGTCAGCTCGCCCGCGCCATAGGCGAGTACGGCGTCGCGTGCCCTCTCGAAGAGCCGCTCGACCCAGGGATTGTCGACGCCCTGGAGTCCCCGGTAGGGCGGTGTCTCCAAGGAGTCGAAGGCCGCCGGATCGTGTGTCTTCTCGAAGGTCACGGCGGCCTGGTTCTGGGCGTTCGTGCCGTACAGCGTGGTGATGGTCCACACGCGGTTCCAGGCGTTCCACAGATCGAAGTCGTCGAAGGACAGATAACTGCAGGACACCAGGTCGTCGTAGAACCGGAACATCCGCTTGATCCAGTGCTCCAGGTAGGAGAACCGGGCGGTGTCGAAGTCGTCCTGGCGCACCGCCGAAATGAGCCGGTGGCTCAGGGCGTTGAGCGACATCACGGTGACCGCGAGTCCGCTGGAGAAGAGCGGGTCGATGAAGTCACTGGCGTGCGGCAGCAGGCACCACCGGTCGCCGACCACCGTCCGTGAGGAGAACTGGGTGCGATCGGTCGAGACGTACGGCCGTACGGACCGCGCCTGCTCGAACTGCCGGGCCACGCTGGGGAATCGCCCTACGTGGTTCCAGAACTCCTCCTCTGCGGAAACCCCTTCGGGACGCGGATAGCGGTCCAGGTCGAGGTTGACTCCGACACTGCACAACTCGCTGGTGCTGGAGGTGTGGTTGTCGAACGGGATCACCCAGAACCAGCCGCCCTGGAAGAGGTGGTGGAGGGTGCCCTGGCTGAACGGGCTCGGCATCTTGTGCTGCTCGCGCGGGGGCGCCACGGTGTCGAAGGGCTTCACGTTCACCATGTGCGTGAAGATGGTGCGCGAGCGCGTGCGGTAGGGCGGATCCTGCCTGAGTCCCAGGCGCTCGGGCAGCACGGCCCGCATGCCGCCGGCGTCGACCATGTACGAGGCCTGGAAGGTGCCCTTCTCCCGGGTGACGAGGGTGACGCCGTCCTCGTCGAACTTCACGTCGTCGACGACGGTGTGGGTGTGCGCGGTCGCGCCGTACGAGACGGCGACGTGGAACATGTACGCGTCCACGTCCTGGCGCAGGTAGTGCGAGTCGGGGCCGAGCGGCGGCCCCCACGTGGGGTACTGGGTGCACTCCTCGGGGCGGGTGGTCTCGCCTTCGCGGTGGTAGACGAAGCTGAAGTTGCGCTTGATCCCGCAGTTGGACGACACATGGCGGCGCAGCGCACCGTTGGTCGCCAGGTGCTCGATCTCCGGGACGTCGTAGCGGCGGGCCAGGACCCGCAGTCCGAAAGTGGTCTCGGGGACGGTGGACTCTCCGATGGCGAACCGGGGATGACCGCTTCCTTCCAGAAGCAGTACGCGCACGCCGTGGCGCGCGAGGATCGCCGCCAGCATGGTCCCGCCGATGCCGCCTCCGACAATGGCGACATCGAAAACACGCTGGTCCTCTTGCATGTCTGCGGTCCTTTCACGACAGGAAGAGCGAGTGGCCGGGCCGGAGTTCAGCGGGTGGGCGCCGAGGAGATCGGCAGCGCCCGCCGCACCCCGCAGGCGGCCACCCGCGCGGAGAACGAGACGGCGAACCAGGGTGTGGGCGCGAGGCCGGCCAACCGCCGCCGCTCGCCCGGCACTTGGCCATGCCCGCGTCCGGTGACGTCCAGCCAGGCACCGAAGTGCAGCAGCCGCGCCTCCGGGCCGGCGTCGCGTGCCGGGAACGGCCGCATGTGCTCGCGGACCGCACGGGTCAAGGCCCCGCGCCGCTCATCGTCCACCCCGTGCCCGGCCAGGAAGCGGTCGAGCAACTCGGCCGAACGGCACGGGAATCCGCCCCGCACTCGTGGTGCGGCCCCGGTCAGCCCGGTGTCGTGGAACACGGCGGCGGCGAGCAGACCGGCCCGGTCGTAGCCGACTCCCTGGGCCCGCGCCCGCGCGTCGGCCAGCAGGAACGTCCGCAACGAGTGCAGCGCGGTGCGCGGCGGCAGGCGCCGGCCCAACTCCTCCAGCGCCGCGTCCACGAGAGGGTCACCGAGCAACTTCGCCAACGCGGGCTCGGCGAGCAGCGGATGCCAGGGTTCTGACACCGCCTCCGGTGGAACACCGCGTGCTGCGGCCATGTCCTGCCCCCCTGCATATTCGTCTGGCTGGTTGCGCCTATCTCATCTCTCTTTACGCTCGGGTCGCGTTTCCCCCTCCGCGTGTTCACGGATCGCTTTGACCTTGGCCGGTCTTCGACCCCTTCGTCGTCGAACGTGGATACGGCAGAACAAGCGCCTGCTGCGGAAAGGCAGTTGATCTTCGCGCTTCTTCTCCTGTGCGCATCGACGCTTATCGGTCAGGCTGAGCGCGAAGCGCGGCGCGCAGGGCGGGACTTGCGCGCCGGGCGCGCTCTGCTGTTCCCCTTTCGGGGGAGTTCGAGGGTGAACGGGCCCGGGCAGGCAGCACACCGTGATCGCCGTACTGAACGTGCAAGAACGCTCGCTCCCCGCCCCGCAGGAGGCCGTCGGCGCCCTGATCGACGCCCTCGGAGGCGACAACGACCGCCTCTGGCCGCCCGATTGGCCGCCCGTGCGCTTCGAACGTCCGCTGGCCGTCGGAGTGTCCGGCGGTCACGGCCCGGTGCGGTACGTGGTGAGCCACTATGTGCCGGGCCAGTGGGTGCGCTTCCGGTTCACCGGCCCCCGCGGCTTCCGGGGCTTTCACGAATTCAGCGTCGAGCGCCTCGACCAGCGGCACACCGTCCTGCGCAACACCCTGGTGCTCCGCCCGCAAGGGGTGCGCTGGCTGGGCTGGCTGCTGTTCTTCCGGCCCCTGCACAACGCGGCGTTCCAGCACAGCCTGGACTGCGCCGAGCACGCGCTGACCGGCCGGGTGCGGCGCCCGGTGCGGTGGAGTTGGTATGTGCGTCTGCTGCGGGCCGCGGCCGCCCGATGGTCCTCACACGTGTGAAATCGAATGCGCGAGCCCTACTTACTCGATGGAATGAATTCTTTCCCCCGATCGAGGGATCGTTGTCTCCTTTCGTGGACGGAAAACTGAGAACGGATAATCCGCAAGGCTTCCCGCACGAAAGGGAGATGGTCGTGAGTTTCCTGAACCCGAAAATCCCCGGAATCAACTCGGACGACATCGTCACCGACGTCACCGAGGCACCCCACCGGCTGGACGGACTCGCCCAGGCCGGCGCCGCCCAGGTCATCGCCACCGTCGACGTGGAGGCCGGAGAGGACGACTGGGACCTCCCGCTGACCGAGGAACACCCGCGCCCCGTCGTGCTCGTACACGGCACGTTCGGCAATCGCGGCTACACCTGGACCCAGGCCGCGCCCTTACTGCGGCAGCACGGCTACCGGGTCTTCCGCCCGGACTACGGTCAGTACCTCAACCCCGTCCTCTTCGGCCTCGGTGACATCAAGGACTCCGCCCGCCAACTCGCCGCCTTCGTCGACGAGGTGCTGCGCCGCACCGGAGCGGAGCAGGTGGACATGGTCGGCTTCTCGCAGGGCGGCATGATGCCGCGCTACTACCTGCACGCGCTGGGCGGCGCCCCCAACGTGCGCCACTTCGTCGGCATCGCTCCCAGCAACCACGGCATCACGCCCCAGGGGCTGATGAACCTGGCCTCCCAGATCCCCGGCGCGCGGGAACTCGTCGAGCGCGGCGCCGTCGAGAAGACCGTTCCGGCCTGGCCCCAGCTCCAGCACGACCACCCCTTCCAACGCGAACTCGCCGCCCTCGGCGAGACCACGGCGGGCGTCCGCTACACCGTGATCGCCACTCGGTACGACGACGTGGTCACCCCGTACACCTCGTGCGCCCTCGCCGGCGCCGAGGGGCACGACGTCCGGAACATCGTCATTCAGGACATCGACCCCGACGACCACACCGCGCACGCCGGCATGCCCTACAACCCGACGGTCCTGAAGGAGGTCCTCAAGGCCCTCGACTCCTGAACCGCGAGCAGCCTCGTCAACGGCTCCCGTCGAGCACGACGCGCGCGACCAGAGCCGGATCGTCGTTCATCGGGACATGACCGCAGCCGGGCAGCCGCACCAGCCGGGCCCGGGGGATGACGTGCTTGGCGCGGATCCCCTGCCGGGGCACGAGCAGCCGGTCCTTGCTGCCCCAGGCCACGGTGACCGGGACGCCGGGGATGTCGTCGGTGAACTGGACCTCTCTGCCGGACCGGAGGGTCTCGGTGAACCCCGTGGCGCGGGCCAGGGCGAGGGTCTCGGCGACCACGGCCTCGGGCGGACGGCGGGCCGGGCGGGCGTAGATGGTACTGGTGAGGACCGTGCGCCCGGCCGCCGAGCGGGACAGCCGCTCGACCAGGGGCAGCGGCAGGCGCTGGGCGGTCTGCCGCATCGCCATCAGGACGCCGAAGGCGTAGCGCCGCTCGACCGGCGTCCAGAAGCCGGCCGGGGACAGGGCCGTGACCGACCGCGCGAGCTTCTCGCGGCCGAGGTCCAGAGCCAGCAGGCCGCCCAGCGAGTTGCCCGCCACGTGGGGCCGCTCGATCTCCAGTGCCTGGCAGAACGCGCCCAGCGCGGCGCTCATCGTCGGCAGGTCGTGCGCCAGCCCGTCCGGCATCGCCGGGGACTCCCCGCATCCCGGCAGGTCCACGGCGATCACGTCGCGCTCGGCCGCCAGGACGGGTATCACCGGGTCCCACACCTGCCGGTGGTGGCCTATGCCGTGCAGCAGGAGCAGCGGTTCGCCGCTGCCCACGCGCGCGTACGAGACGGTCATGCTCCGCGGGCCGTACGGCGTGGGGACCTTGAAGGAGAGGGTGGCGGTGTCGGTGTCGGTGGCGGACAAGGGGGCTCCTCTTCTGGTCTTCATCTGTCACTCATGTCACTCAGGTCACTCACTCGTTCAGGAGAGCGACAGCTTGTCAGCAATTACTACCGGCGGGTAGCCCCCGGGTGGCGGCCAGGATCTTCCCCGCCTGGACACGACCGCACGGGTCGGCTGGGATGGAGCCGTGACCGCCGACACCCTGGCCGATGCCTTCGAAGAACACCGCCCCGTCCTGCTGGGCGTCGCCTACCGCATGCTCGGCCGGGTGGCCGACGCGGAGGACGTGGTCCAGGAGGCCTGGCTGCGCTGGTCGGCCGCCGACCGGGCCGAGGTGCGCGAACCGCGCGCCTACCTGGTGCGCATCACCACCCACCTCGCCATCGACCGGCTGCGCCAGGTCAAGGCACGCAACGAGACGTACGTCGGCCCGTGGCTGCCCGAGCCGTACGTCACCGACTTCGGGGACACCGTGCCCGACACCGCGGAACGGGCGGTGCTCGCCGACACCGTCTCCCTCGCCCTGCTCGTCGTCCTGGAGTCGCTGTCGCCGCTGGAACGGGCGGTGTTCGTCCTCAGGGAAGCCTTCGGCTTTCCGTACGCCGACATCGCCGCCATGCTCGACCGCGGTGAGCCGGCCGTGCGCCAGCTCGCCGGGCGGGCGCGCAAGCACGTCGAGGAACGCAGGCCGCGCTACGAGGCCGACCCGGTCCAGCAGCGCGACCTCACCGAGCGGTTCCTCGCCGCCGCCGTGGACGGAGACCTGGAGGGGCTGCTGTCGCTGCTGGCCCCGGACGTCCGCCTCGTGGGCGACAGCGGCGGCAAGTCCAAGGCGCCGCTGCGGGCCCTGGAGACCGCCGACAAGGTGGGCCGCTTCGTCCTTGGCGTCTCCCGGAAGGGAGACATCCCGGACCTGTCCTTCCGCTTCCTGGAAATCAACGGCGGCCCCGCGCTCGTGGTCCTGTCGGGGGACAAGCCCGACTCCGTCTTCCAACTGGACGTCCTGGACGGGCGCATCCAGGCCATCTACGTCATCCGCAACCCCGACAAGCTGCGGTCGCTGGCCTCCGCGTAGGCGCGGCACCGCGCGATCGAGGATTGGTCTTGACCAAGGGTGAGGGCCGCCCTATGGTCGCAGATAAGTGCAACAACCTTTAATAAACAAGGGCGTTAAAACGCCGGACCACGGCGACCGCGGAGGACAGGGTGGGGACCACGCAGCTGGAAACCGTGCCGGAACCGAAGTACTGGCATCTCAAGACCGTGCTCAGCGAGGCACTGGACTCCGAATTCTCCGTCGGCGAGATCCTGCCCAACGAACGCGACCTCGCCGCCCGCTTCGGCGTCGCCCGCGCCACGCTCCGCCAGGCCCTGGAACAGCTCGAACTCGAAGGCAGGCTTCAGCGCCGCCGCGGTGTCGGTACGACCGTCGCCCCGCCGCGCATGGGCGTGGCCGTCGGCACGCAGCAGCACGACTGGCCGGGCGCGGCCGGTGATGTCTGGCAGCCCGTCGACTGCACGCGGGAGGTACCGCCCGCGGCGGTCGCCGCCGCCCTGGAGACCGGCGAGGAGCAGCCCGTGCACATCGTGCGCCGCTCCCGCACGACCCACGGCCAGCCCGTCGCCGCGGAGCTGCTCTACATCGCCGGGACGTCGGTGCCCGACCTCTCCGCCATCGACGCGCCTTCCGGTGCGGCACGCGCGCGTGCCGTGCTGCGCGAGCTGCAACGCCTGGAGCTGGAGGGCCAGGAGAGCGATGTCGAGCTGGGTTCGGCCCGCGCGGACGACGCCAAGGAGCTGGACCGGCTCCCGGGAGCTCCCGTCCTCGTCGTCACCACCCGCTACTCCACCAAGGGCCGCATCGCCGTGCTCTCCGTCGCCACCTACCGCGCGGACACCTGCCGGCTGACCTTCGGGGACTCCGGCGGCGTGGAGATCCACCAGGATCCGGAACGCCGGGCGTCCTGAGCATCGGGGGTCCTGGGCGTCGCGCGTTCTGGGCGTCGTACGACCGGACGAGCCCGTGCCCCGGAGTTCCTCCCGGGTGCGGCTCGTCAGCGGCGGGCCGTCATCGTGCCTTCCACCGCGAACAGTTGCTCCTCCACATGATCGAGGGCCAGCCGCAGCGCGCCGGTCGCCACGGCCGCCTCGCCCAGGAGCGACAGAGCGACCTTCGGGGGCCGCAGACAGTAGCGGGCCAACTCCCGCCGCAGCGAGTCCAGTACGCCGTCCAGGCCGACCGCCCAGCCGCCGATGACGACCAGTTCCGGGTCGAGGGCCAGCACCAGCGCCGCCACGTCGTGCACCAGCCGCTGGATGAAGCGGTCGACGGCCGCGCGGGCCCGCTGGTCGCCCTCGCGTGCCTGGGCGAAGACCTCGGCGACCGCCTGCTCGTCGAGCGGATGCAGGGGCTCGTCCGTGGTGGACAGCAGTGTCTCCGGGGTCGCCTCGCGGCCCAGCAGGTGCAGCGCGCCGATCTCCCCGGCGGCCCCGCCGTAGCCGCGGTGCAACTGCCCGCCGATCAGTGAGCCGGCGCCCGGGCTCAGTCCGGCCAGCACGAACACGACGTCCCCGGACTCGGTCGCGGCGCCCTTCCAGTGCTCGGCGACCGCCGCGGCGTTGGCGTCGTTCTCGACCAGGACCGGGCACTTGAAGGAACGGCTCAGCCGCTCACCCAGCCGCAGTCCCGTCCACTCGGGCAGCGCGGTGCCCAGCCGTATCGTGCCGTCCGCCTCGACGATCCCGGGCGTGGCGACGCCCACGGCCCGCAGCGAGTCGCGCGCGACCCCGGCCCGGCGCAGCAGCTCCGCCACCGCGGTGCGCACCCGCTCCAGCCGCTCGTCCGCCGAGGCCGTCTCGTCGACGTCCTTGGCCTGCGCGCCGATCACCCGGCCGTCCAGGTCGGCGAGGAGCACGGCGACGCGATGCGCCCCGATCTCCAGACCCAGCAGATGACCGGCCTCGGCCCGGAACCGGAACCGCCGCGCGGGCCGGCCCTGCCGGCGCACGACGCTCTCGTCGGCCGCCTTCTCGACGACGTAACCGGCCTCGATGAGCCCCTCGACGACGCCCTCGACGGTCGGCCGGGACAGTCCGGTCACCCGGGTGATCTCGGTCAGCGTCGCGCAGTCCGTGGCACGCAGCGCGTGCAGCACCACCGCGGAGTTGATCCTCCGCAGCAGCGAGGGATCCCCGCCGGTCAGCCGCCCCACCGTCCGTCCTCCCAGCTCGTGCGCGTGTTGGCCGGATCGTACTCGGCGCGGCGGACCCCGGCGAGTGCCGCGGCGCCCGAGATCACCGACCGGCCCGTGCGGCCCAATCCGCTCACCCCGGGGCGACGAAGCCCGACTCGTACGCCGTGATCACGGCCTGGGTGCGATCCCGTGCCCCCAGCTTCGCCAGTACGGCGCTGACGTGCGACTTGACCGTCTCGGTCCCGACGACCAGCCGGGCGGCGATCTCCGCGTTCGACAGCCCGCGCGCCATCAGCCGCAGCACCTCCGCCTCCCGCTCGGTCAGCCGGGCCCGCTCCAGCACGTCCCGGGCCGCGCGGTTCCCGCCGTCCTCGCCGTAATCGGCGGCGAGCCGCCGCACCGACGCCGGGAACAACAGCGACTCGCCCTCGGCGACCAGCCGCACCGCGTGCACGATCTCGGCCGGCCGGGCCCGCTTCAGCAGGAATCCGTCGGCACCGGCCCGCAGCGCCTCGTACACGTACTCGTCGTTCTCGAACGTCGTCACCACGAGGATCTTCGGCGGCGCGTCCACCGTCCGCAGCACCGCGCGCGTGGCCTCGATCCCGTCCATCAGCGGCATGCGTACGTCCATCGCGACCACGTCGGGCCGCAGCTGCCGCACCAGCGGGATCACCGCCGCCCCGTCCGCCGCCTCCCCGACGACCACGATGTCGGGCTGCGCCTCCAGCACGGCCCGCAGACCCGCGCGGACCAGAGGTTCGTCGTCGACGAGCAGAACGGTGACCGGCATCCGGCCAGCGTAGATCAGCGCAACGGCAGCTCGACATGCACCTGCCAGTCACCCTGGTCCGGGCCGGTCCGCGCCCGCCCGCCGAGCAGACCCGCCCGCTCGCGTATGCCGCGCAGACCGCTGCCCCGCCCGGGCCCCGGTATCTCGGCGGTGAGCGGATTGCGCACCTCCAGGCCGAGGGCGCCGTCGGTCACCTCGATGCGCACCCGGACGGGGACGGCTCCCGCGTGCCGCAGCACATTGGTCAGCGACTCCTGGAGGATCCGGTAGCCCTCGCGGGAGACCGGACCGGGCACGGTGTCCACCGGGCCGGTCAGTTCGGCGTCGATCTTCGCCCCCGAGACCCGGGCCGACTCCAGCAGCCGGTCGGCGTCGACCAGCGTCGGCCGGCTGCTCACCGGCCGCTCCGACTCCCGCAGGATGCCCAGGACACGTTCCAGATCCTCCAGCGCGGCCCGGCCGGTCTCCTCGATGGCGCCCAGCGCCCGGTCGGTGAACGCCGGATCACCCGCCGCGCGGGCCGCGCCCGCCTGCACGACCGCCACCGTCAGGGCATGGCCGATGGAGTCGTGCAGCTCCCGCGCGATGCGGGTGCGCTCCAGGAGCCGCTCGGTTCGCTCCTCGAGGGCGGCGAGACGCTCCGCGGCGGACGGGCCGAGGAACCGGTGCGCGAGCACGGTGATCAGCTCACCCAGGCCCACCACGGCCGCGTACAGCGCGACCAGCGGGAGCGGCACCAGGAGGGCGTACGCCCAGTGCGGTGACGCCTCGGCGAGCACCGGGATGTCGTGCTGCACTCGTCCACGAGCGGTCTCGACCAGGCCGTACGACAGCAGCGGCAGCCAGACGGTGACGGGTCCCGCCACCCATCCCAGAGCCAGGCGCACTTCCAGCCACAGCACGGTCCGCAGCCGCTCGCGCCAGGTCGCCGACGGCTCCACGGAGATGACGGAGATGTCCGTGGCCCGCTCGCCCGGCGTCAGCAGCAGCCGCGCCTGCACGCCCTCGCCCATCCGTACGGCCGGGATGAGTCCGACCGGGACCAGTACGAGCGCGGGCACCCACGGCTTCGACATGTCGATGAACATCCACACGCTGACGAACAGCATCGGCACCCACAGGTGCAGCAAGCGCGTGTACGTCGTCCCCCGGAGCAACGGGCGCAGAAGTCGGGCCATTTCGCCATCGTGCCAGCCGCCACTGACAACGGGCCTCCCCCGCCCGGGGGAGCGGAACTCCACCGGCGGGGGAGGCCCTGACCCCGCCCCGGCGGCCAGGCTGCTGCCATGACCAGCATCGACGTCCAGGACCTCACCAAGGAGTACGGCTCCCGGCGCGCCGTAGACCACCTCACCTTCCGCGTCCCGCCCGGCCGGGTCACCGGTTTCCTCGGCCCCAACGGCGCCGGCAAGTCGACGACCATGCGACTCGTCCTCGGCCTCGACCGGCCGACCTCGGGAACCGCCACGATCGGCGGCCGTGCCTACGCCACCCTCCACGAACCCCTGCGCCACGTCGGGGCCCTGCTCGACGCGCAGGCCGCGCACGGCTCCCGCACCGGCCGCGACCACCTGCGCGCCCTGGCCGCGAGCAACCGGATCCCGGACCGCCGGGTCGACGAGGCGCTGGAGGAGACCGGGCTGGCGTCGGTCGCACGCCGCCGGGTGAAGACGTACTCCCTGGGCATGCGCCAGCGGCTGGGCATCGCCGCCGCCCTGCTCGGCGACCCCGAGGTGGTCCTGCTCGACGAGCCGTCCAACGGCCTCGACCCCGAAGGCATCATCTGGATCCGCGCGCTGCTGCGCCGGCTCGCGGGGGAGGGACGCACGGTCCTGGTCTCCAGCCACCTGATGACCGAAACCGCGTCCTTCGCCGACCACCTCGTGGTCCTCGGCAAGGGCCGCCTGCTGGCCGACACCCCGCTGCGGGAGTTCATCCACGCGCGCGTGCGGCCACGCGTACGCATCCGCACGACGGACGCCACCGCCCTCCGGAGCGCTCTCGCGGGGCACGGCCACGAGGCGGTGCAGCACGAGGACGGGCACTGGACCGTCACGGGCGCACACACGGACGACATCGGGCGCCTCACGTCTGCCGCCGGCGTACCGATCCTCGAACTCGCCGCGGAGGAGGCCACGTTGGAGCAGGCCTACCTCGATCTGACGGCGACGCAGACCGAGTTCAGCGCACAGACCCAGGAGGCCTGATCATGGAGTTCGCGGCACCGAAGGCGGGCACGGCGTTCACGCCCGTTCTCCGCTCGGAGTGGATCAAGATCCGCACACTGCGGTCGCTCGTCGGCGCTCTGGGCGCCGTCCTGCTCGCCACCACCGCGTTCTCCGCGCTCGCCGGTCTCGACAGCGACGGCGACGGCGCGGACTTCGATCCGCTGTTCTCGGCCTTCTTCGGCGTCAACTTCGGCCAGATCGCGGCGATCGCGTTCGGTACGACGGCCGTGGCGTCCGAGTTCCACGGCGGCGGCCTGCGCGCCACCTTGGCCGCGGTGCCGCATCGGGGCCGGTGGTTCGCGGCCAAGGCGACGGCGATCGCCGCACCCGTCCTGGTGGTCGGTCTCGTCACGGGTGGCCTGAGCCTGGCGGTGGGCCGGGCCGTTCTCGGCGCCGAGGCGGACGGGCTGACGTGGCGCGAGGGACTGCGCGGGGTGGTCGGCTGTGCCGTCTACTTCATGCTGATGGCCCTGCTCGCGGCCGGTGTCACCGCCCTGCTGCGCAGCGGTGTCGCCACGCTCGGCATCCTGATCCCGTTCCTGCTGATCGTCTCCTTCGTGGTCGGGGACATGTCGGGCAGCGTCGCCGACTTCCTGCCCGACAAGGCGGGCCAGGTGATCTTCCACGCGACGTGGGACGGCTCCCTCGGACCGTGGTCCGGGCTCGCCGTGACCGCCTTGTGGGCGGCGGCCGCGCTGCTGGCGGGAGCGTGGAGTGTGCGTAGGCGGGACGCCTGACCTCGCTGGATGGAGGACCGCCCGCCCATTGTCAGTGGGGGCCGGTTTACTGGAGCACATGGACAGTGGGAACTACCTCGCCAGGATCGACTCGCTGTGCACCCGGGATCTGGCCGGGGAGCACAGCGGGTCGGACGTGTTCATGGCGGGATCCGGATATTGCATCGTGTCGCTGGAGGTGAGTCATGAGCTGCGGACGGAGGACGCGTCGCGGCGGGTGCGGACCGAGGCGGAACTCCACGCCCTCAAGGAGGACATATCGCTGATGCTGAACGCCCGTTGGGGCGAGCAGCATCCCCTGTGGTGGATGGGGACGATCGTGGTGCGCATCGATCGGGGCGAGGTGATAGCGGAGCCCTGGGCGACGGTCAGTACCCTGGTGGACGAGCTGCATCTGTGGCAGCCGGAGGGCAAGGGCCGCTGGATCGCCATCGGGGTCGCCGACCGGGACGTGGACGACGAAGTCCACCTGCTCGCCGTCGTCACCGAGACGGACCCGCCGTGGGGGCCTGCTGTGACGGCCTGCCGGTGATGTGTGACGGACCCGCCGTGACGCGTCAGGCGTCCCCGGCCGCCTCGCGCAGCCGCGCGAACTCCGCCGCCATCGTCTGCGCTGTCCAGTGCGCGTTCAGCCCACTCGGGTTGGGCAGCACCCACAGGCGCGTCTCCCCGATCGTCCGCTCCTGCGGCCCCACCTGGGCTTTACGGTCGTCGAAGGCGGCCCGGTATGCGGTGACCCCGACCACGGCCAGCCACCGGGGCCGCAGCCGTGCCACTTTCAGCGCCAGCAGCCGCCCACCCTCCCGGTACTCCTCGGCGCTCAGCTCATCGGCGCGCGCGGTCGCCCGCGCCACGACGTTCGTGATGCCGAGGCCGTACGACAGCAACTCCCGCTGCTCCGAAGGCTTCAGGAGCCGCGTCGTGAAACCGGACAGGTGCAGCACCGGCCAGAAGCGGTTGCCGGGACGGGCGAAGTGGCGGCCCGTCGCGGCCGTCATCAGCCCCGGGTTGATGCCGCAGAAGAATCAGCTGAGCTGGGATACGGCAGGTCAGAGCGGCGCCGATCCCCTGACCTGCAACGCAGCATGCGTGTTCGGGGAGTTCGCTGCGTCTTCGTGTAGTACGGCGCAGAGATTTGCATGATCGTTTTCCCATCGGTTTCCCAGTTTCCCGCCTGATCGGGCGGGGAGGCGGGAAACGCGAGCGGGGCGTCACAGGGGCCGGAGGTCAGCAATGGCCTCCGGCCCCCGGCCGAGTACTGCTGGCCAGTCCTGAGCGACGTGAAGGAGCAACTGGCGGTGCTGCATTCGAGCAGGTACTGCTGGGCGGCCGAGGTGCAAGGTCCCACCGGCCTGAGCGAGTCGGCCCCGGTGCCACGGCGCCAAGACAATGGCCCAGTACGCTGATGCAGTCCCTCGCCGCGGACTTCCAGCTCGACGATCAGCGCGACCAGAGCAATGAGCCCTTTTCAAGCTGTGGTGCCTGACCGCGAGTTGAACTGTCCTGCGCAACGACGAAGTTCCTGGCGGACACGGGTTCTCGACCAAGATCACCCGTGGCCGCCAGGAGCTTCGCGTGCTTGTCCGGCCCTACCCTTGCCGAGTACCTCATCCAGGCAGGTGGGATCGGGTTTGGGTGTTGGCCGGGGCCGGTCGAGTCGCTGGTATCGCGCGGCGCCGGTTGGCGCGGGATGATGATCGGTCGTGCTGCTGAGACTGGCGTACCTGGGTGTGGCGAACGCGTTCGTGATGCTGCGGCTGCTGCCGATGAGTGACCGGGAGAAGGATGTCGAGGTCCTGGGCTTGTGCCACCGGATCGGCGTTGTGGAACGGCAGCTGAACGGGCAGCAGGTTCGGTTCCACGCGGGCGACCGGGTGTTTTTGGCGTCGCTCCTTCATGGCCTGCCACGGGAGGTGCTGCGCCGGATGCGGCTGCTGGTGCGGCCGGACACGGTACTGCGCCGGCACCGTGACGTCATCGCGCGCCGACACGCTTCCCAGTTCCGGCCGAAGTGCGGAGGCCGGCCCCGCGCCGTGCACTCGGTCCGGGCGCTGGTGCTGCGCCTGGCGAGGGAGAATCCACGTTGGGGTTATCGGCGCCTGCACGGTGGGCTGCTCGTACTCGGGGTAGAGGTGGCAGCATCCATGGTCTGGGAAATCTTGGAGGAGGCCGACGTCGGCCCGGCGTCCGAGCGGGCCTCCAGCAGCTGGGCGGACTTCCTGCGCTCCCAGGCCGACGCGCTCCTGGCGTGCGATTTCTTCGAGGCCGTCACTCTGTCCGGGGCGGCGCACCCCCGCTTGTACGTGTTCGCCGTGATCGAGCACGCGAGCCGCCGGATCCGGGGCGTGACCGCGCCCCCGACCGCGTCCTGGGTGGTCCAGGCTGCGAAGAGTCTCGTCATGGACATCGAGGACGTCGGCTGCCGGGCTCGCTGTCTGGTCAGGGATCGGGACGGGACGTCCCCACGGCCGTTCGACGAGGTGCTCAAGGACGCGGGTATCGAGGTGGTGCTCGGCGGCGTCCGGATGCCGCGCATGAACTCGGTCATGGAGTGGTGGGTGCGGACCTGCAGGCGAGAGCTGCTGGACCGTACGTTGATCTGGAACCAGCGCCATCTCCTGCGCGCCCTGCGCGAGTTCGAGACGTTCTATAACGAGCACCGGCCGCACCAGGGTCTTGCGAATGCCCGCCCTCTCCGCTCGCTGCCCGCTCCGATCGAGGACCCGGACCGGATCGCCCATCTGGACATACGACGGCGAGCGCGACTCGGCGGCACCCTCCACGAGCATCAACATGCCGCCTGACCAGCATGGAGGAGGTATTCGGCAAGCGCAGATGTCCCGGGCGCCGGCCACGCCCGTGCTCAGCTCGGTGAGTTCGCGGCGCACGTCGTCGTGCTCGGCGGTGCCGACCAGCGCCGCGGACAGCATCTGCCCGACGGGATCGGTGTAGGCGTGCTCGCCGCGGTGTACCGCACCCGGTGGAGGTTGACGACGTCCCAGGCGCGGTTGTTGGACTCGCGCACGGCGACGGTGGCGTCGCGGGTGGCCTGGAGCGAGCGGAGGACGTCGACCACGTCGTGGCCGGCCAGGTGCTTGAGGACCTTCGCCTCCAGCAGCGCCGGGTCGCTCGGCCGGGAGGTGTCGTCGTCGTGGTGCCAGTCGCAGTCGTCCAACGGGCAGGCGAAGCAGGGCCAGAGGTCCAGGGCCGCGCGGCTGTAGTGCGGGGCCTGCCCGTGGTCGGCTTTCCACCAGCCAGCGTGCTTCGCCGCCTGGAGTGCGGTGGTCGCGTCGCTCACGTCGGGAACCTCAGTCACTCGGGGGAGGGAAGGCCGACGAGGTGGCGCGGCGGCTCGTCGTCGCCGTAGGCCAGGGCGAGTTGGTGGATGGCAGCGGTGAGGCCGGGCAGCAGGGTCCGCGCGCCGCTCTCGTTGGGCAGGGTGAAGCCCTCGAGGTCGAAGTTGAGCCCCCACGCCTGCAGGAAGCTGTCGTCCCGCCGGGCCTGGGCGGAGGCCGCTGCGTACAGGTCGAGGATCCGCAGTACCGCCTTGCGCAGCTCGGTCGCCTGGTCGGCCGGGGTGTTGGCGATCGTCTCGCGCAGCCAGGCGGCGGTCTCGGCCGTCCTGTCCGGCAGGGGCTCCGTCACTGTGTCTCCATTCGCTTCGCGGGCTGTGTGCGTCCTCGGCGTCAGCCCGTGAGCTGTCGACGGATCTCCGCGCGCTTGGGGGTCTCCCAGCGCGCGAGGTAGTCGGGGTGTTCCCTCCACTCTTCACCGGCGGCGGTCAGGTGGTCCCAGGCGAGCGCGGCCTGCTCGATGTCTCCTTGCTTCAGGAGGTCCAAGACGTATGCGGTGGTGCCCGTGACCGCAAGCTTGTTGGAGTTCGAGATGCGGCAGAAGCGGGCGATGGCGTCGCCGTCCATGGTGGCCGCGTGCTCCTCGTCGGCGCGCTCAAGGATGAAGGCGTACAGCGCCTGGACGTCGTCGGCGGTGGGCACGGTGACAGCCATCGAGTGACTCCCCTCTCAGGGCCGCTCACACAAGCAGCCTCGGATAAGGGAATTTATACGAGGGTGATGGTCAAGCGTCGTCGGCAGTGTCTGCGGCGGCTATGGCTGGAGTGTAGGGCGGTGGCTGCAGCAGCCTCACCGGCTCCTGGTCGTTCGTTCGTTCCCACCACAGGCCCTGGGCGTCCAGGAGCTGCATGGTCACACCTACGCTTTCGCCGTTCTGCAGGGGCGAGAAGACTAGCGTGCCGCCGGGCTCGACCATCCGGTGCGAGACAGGCAGTTTCACGCGGCCGCCCGGCCCCAACTCCCCTCCGGGCCAAGGCACGGAGGCTCGACTCCGCACCGCGAGGAATTTCCACTCCCCGTCCGCCTCCTGGACCTTCGCCGTGACCAGCAACCTCGATATGGGCAGCAGGCTGTGATTCGTGATCAGCAGCCTCGCGTCGGATACCCCCGTGAAGGTAACCAGCCGCGCCTGCGCCGCCTCCTGATCCCGCCGCTCGGCATCACGTTGGCGCCCGTCCCGCATGGCGACCCACAGGGCGACGCCGGTGGCTGCGAAGGTCGCCGCTGCGCCGGCGATGCTTGAGCCAACCGACCACCAGTCCGTCATGCGTTCCCCCGCCTCGTGTCCCTCAATGCCATGTTCCAGACCGATCTCACTGCCGGGCTGCGGCATCGTCCGGCAACGCCGCCTCGGACCGCAGCGTCCTCAGCTCGGCGATCGCGCCGGCGCGGCGGCCGTCGTCGGCCTTCTTGCCTGCACGGCGTCGCCCGATCTTGCGGTACTTCTCAACCTGCTCCGTGCTGGACCAGTCGCCGGTGATGTCCTTGATCTCTCCAGCGGAGTAGCCGAGCCGCCCAAGGTCGGCCGGGACACCTGCGCGCCACCCGTGCGACGTCGCGTTGCCCTTCACGTCCAAGTCGGCGCGCTGCGCCATGCGCTTGGTGATCTCGTTGATGGCGTGCGGGGTCAGGCCCCAGCCCTTGTTGCTGACCGGGTCGAGGTTGTCCCCCTTGTTGACGCGGCGCAGCAGCGGCATGTGCGGAGCGCCCTGGCCGCGCTTCTTCAGTTCGTCAATCCACTGCCGGATATCCGCGACCGCCTCCGGGTCGTCGATCTCGTACTCGCGGCCGTTGTCGTTCTTGTCGTTCTTCGACGTCCACTTCCGTACGACCAGCAGGCTGGGCCCCACGTCCTCCACGGAGGCGATGCGGAACTTCGCTAGCTCCGAACGACGGCCGCGGCAGTAGTAGCCGAGGTGTCCGATCACTTTGTCCCGCAGGCCGGCCAGGGTGTCCGGGCAGGCGGCGAGCATCTGCAGGCGGCGCTCCATGTCCAGGGGTGGCGCTTCCCGGGGGGTGCGGCCGGCCTCTCGCTGCTCGTGCCGCGCGTCCGCATAGATCTTCAGCGCCTTGGCGGTGGGCGGCCACTTCTCGTGCCCGGCCCGGGCGTTCATGTCGACGATCGCTGCGATCGACAGCCGGATCGTGTCGTGCCCGACCTCCTGGCGCCGCAGATGGGACACGTAGGAGACGAGGTTCGCCTCCGTGGTGCGCGGCCCTGGCCGGCGGCCCCGCGACGCACACCAGTTGGCGAACGCCTTGAAGCGGGAGTCGTAGGTCTCCCGCGTGTTCTCCCGGCCGGAGTTGGCCAGGTCTTCCTCCGCCTCGTCGGTGAACAACTCGTTGATGTCGACCTCGCCGTCCGGCAGGGACGGCAGCGCGTCGCTCGGTACGACGATTTCGGCGTCGACAACTCCTTCTTGGGGGACGAGATCGGTACTGGGCATGGGGTGCTCTCCGGGCTGGGCAGGGAGACGCCGGCTGCCCCGTTCCAGATGGGGCGCTGGCGCAGTGTATGGGTGAGGTACCGCATCGGCGTCGATCGGACGCCGTGATCAGGCACACGGGTGAAAGGGCAGGCACCCGATGTACCTTGCGGGCCGGACCGCGAGGCACGGTCAGGTCCGGGTTCGTTTCGTGTGGTCGGTGAACTGGGCGTCGAGCCGGTCGGCGTCCTCGATGAGCCGGTCCGACAGCACCAGCAGGGTCCGCGCGTCCAGATCGCTCTTGCGCCGCGCCTCCTGCTGCCACTGTTCGGCCATGGCCCGCATCATCGCTGTCACTCCGTCCCCGGCGACGTACAGGCGGCCCGAGTCGTCGGTGCCGGCGTCCAGCAGGGCAAAGTAGTCCGCGCCTGCCTCGTCCACCCGGTCGCGGCCTGCTGGGGCCTGATCAGGGTCGGGGCGACCGCCACGGTTCCAGGATTTGGTCACGACTCGCTCCACTTCAGCTCGGCGGACTGGCCCAGACACCTGCCGCAGATTCTCTGCTCCGTCTCCCACGGGCGGAACGGCCTGAAGCAGCTGTCACATTGATGGAGGCCCGGGACGGCGGCGGCACACCGGAAGCAGAAGTTCACCGGGTCGTCCGGTGCGGTGGCCAGCCGAGCCCCCGCCACGAGACTGTCCTCTTCGCAGTCCGGGCAGGTCTCGGTGGCCATCTGTCCGTACACGTCACCCTCAGGGTCACGGCGCAGGACCAACAGGCTGTACTCGAAGGCTGCATCGTACGGAGGATGGGAGGAACCGCAGAACAGGCAGGTGAAGGTACGGAACTCGGGGGCGCCCGGGTCAGGTCGAAAGGCCCATTGGCGGCAGTAGGGGCAGCACACGGTCTGATCGAGGTAGGGCGCCAGCTCACTACGCAGGCGTTGCATGCGCTTCTTCACGAAGCCCTGGATCTCCGTGAGACCGAAGCGGATGTGCTCCATGTCGACCCACGTGCCCGCTAGTTCGGACTCTGAGAGCGCCGGCAGCAGTTCGTGGTCGAGGAATCCGATCAAGAAATCGAGGACCTCGGCGGCCTGGCTCTCCACTGCTCGCGCGTTGGCCGCCTGCCCGATCAGGCCATAGTGCTGCAGTGCGTTGCGATGGTTCGCCAGCTTCGACAGGGCACTGCTGTCCTTGTCGCTGATGACGACCTGGGCGATGTCTTTCAGGCGTTGCACGGTCTCGTCCGGGCTGCAGCTCTTCAGCGAGCCGTCTTCCAGCCTCGCCCGCTTGGCCTGGCCCGGCTCCTTGAAGACCAGCGACCAGTGCTCGATCTGGAGACGGGCCTTGAGGAGCACCTCGGCGCCAGCGGCGAGGTGGAGGACGGCGTACTTCAGGTCCCGCGCGCTGACCTGCTCGGTGCCGGCCTCCAGGTGGTCGACCACGCTGACCAGATAGTCCAGGCCGTTGGTGATCGGTGGGAAGTACACCTCGCTCCCGGGGGCCTCGACCTCTCGGCTCGGCTCAGCTCGCCGCGGCCGCCGGGGGGCGCCAGGTCCGCGCCAGCTACTCGTGTTGATCACTGCGGTCCCCCGCTCATCCACTCCTCGGCCCGGCGCCTCCAGTGCAGGGGGCAGCCGGGGAACTGCGCGGCGAGCTCGTACAACGGCGCCAACGCCTCGTGCAGCGCCGGGCTTTGGCTGTGCCCGGCGGCCAGGCCGTGGGCGAACCCGGTCCGGGAGGTCAGCAGGCCGCCCACCGCACGCAGCAGTGCCCGGGTGGCCGGAGCAGCCTCCGGTGCCTGCTCGGCGTCGGCCTCGACGAAGCGGTGACGCAGGTATGCCGTCAGCTCCCCGATCTCGGCCGTGGACGTCACCGGCATGCAGGCGGCCGGGTTCACCGGGGCGACGTCCCTGCTGGCAGTCAGGTCCTGGGACGGGTTGGGCAGGCGGCTCATGCGTCCGGCTCCGTCCACAGGGCGGCGGTCACCTCGAGCGGCAACTCCTCACCCCGGCGGGCGAGTTCGTCGGCGAGCCGGACGCGCTGCCTGGCGGGCCAGCGGGCCACAGTCTCGGCGAGTGCCTCGCTCAGCGGTCGGGCCCGCCGCCGCTCGGCGACCACCGCCACTTCGGCGGCGTCCATGTCCGGGTAGCCGATGCCGAGCAGGTGGATGCCGCCCAGCAGTTCGTGCATCGGGGCGTACAGCCTCGCGTCGGCCTCCTGGCGACGGGCGCGGGGATAGCGGCGCCGGGCAAGGAATAGGTTCAACGGATCGGCATCCAGCTGTACTTGGGCCACTGCCTCGGGTGTCGGCGGCTGGTTTTCGACGATGTGCGCGTCGACCGTGTCCAGTACGCGGGCGGCCAGGGTGTGCAGGGCCTGATCGTGTTCGGGCCCCCCGTCGACGGTTGCCTGCTCGCGCACCTGCAGCGCGTGGCGCAGCACGCCGGCGCGGTAGACGAGCCGGGTGGCGCGGGCGCTGAAGGTGCGCAGGAGAGTTGGATGCACGGCCAGGAGCCTAGCCGGAATCACCTTCCATAAGGACAGTTATGGAAGGTGATTGACCCGGCCAGGCCGTCATGTCATCTGCGGAGCCCGTCCGTTCATCCGCCCGAGTGACCCGTCGGGCCGCCTTCAAGATCCAAAACGGCTGTGCGCCACTCTGGCGGCCCGGGAGCCGCTGCGAGGTCGCGCCCATTCCGGCGACTCCGAGTTCGGGCGCCCAAGGCGCCGCTCTGGAGGCCGATTTTCGGCGAGTCCACAAGAAGTTGGTCTACAAGGTCTCGCGACGATTACCGCGGCCGCCCTCCAAGGAGCCGCGGTGCGGCCGACGATACGATCCCGGCGCCAAGGCGGACCAGGCTGCTTGCCACGACCTTCTTCGAACGAGCGGATACACAGGAGGCGGCTGCGCAGTGGCTCGGTCTGCCCTTCAGTACGTACAGACGGCACTTGGCGCAAGAGGTTGACAGAAAGCGGAGCGCTCCCTGAGTGAACCGGTTGGGGGTAGCCGCCGTTGTCACCTGGCGGCGGGACCGTCCGGCCGGACACTTCGCGTGCCTGGCCCGGCCGACCGACACGCGGATCCGTCCGCGGATGGGCAGAGCCGATCCGTATGGGATCACTCAACCTCTCACGCAAAGGTAGCTATATGACCGCGGTGTTCGTTCATGGTGTGCCCGAGACTGGTCAGGTGTGGGACCGGCTCCGGGCCCGCCTCTCGACCGACTCGACAGCCCTGGACCTGCCCGGGTTCGGCGTGCCGCGTCCCGCCGGGTTCGGCGCGACCATGGACGAGTACGTCCGGTGGCTGGAGCGGGAGCTGCGAGAGATCGACGGACCGGTCGACTTGGTCGGGCACGACTGGGGCGCCGTGCTTGTGGCGGGGATGGCGACGAACTCCTCTGTTCCTGTGCGGAGTTGGGCCATAGATGTGGCAGGCGTACTCCACCCCGAATACGTCTGGCATGACCAGGCCCAGCTCTGGCGGACGCCGGGAGCGGGGGAGCAGTGGGCGACGGCCGTGGTCGAGGCCGCCCCGGGAAGCCCGGCAAGCCCCGCGGTGGGGCTTGCCGAGGCCGGTGTGCCCGCCGAGGACGCCGCGGCGATGGGCGAGAAGCTCGACGCCACCATGGCGGAGTGCATCCTGGACCTCTACCGCTCGGCGACGCCCAACCCGCACGCCTACTGGGAAGCCGGACTGTCCGCCCCCGCCGCCCCCGGGTTGGTGATCCAGGCCCCGCTCGACCCCTACGACGACCTGGCCACCTCCGACGAGATGGCCGCCCGCCTCAAGGCCCGCACTCAGCGCATCGAAGGAGTGGGTCACTGGTGGATGCTGGAGGACCCTGACAGCGCGGCCGCCGCGCTGGAACGGTTCTGGGCCGCTGTCAGCGAAGGCTGACGGCCACGGCGGGCCGTGCAACTGTCCACTGCCACTGCTGCTGTCCACACGTCACGCCGACGGTCCCTGTGCCACGCCGACGGTCCCTGTGCCACGTCGGCGGTTCCTGTGTCACGTCGATACGACGTAGCCGCCGTATGAGCGGCACCGACCAGCCGACGGGCCTGCGAAGTCAACAGCTCCGGTGCCCCGCATGGGCGGCACCGATCGACGGAAGGAAAGAGAACACTCAATGGTGCACACGTTAGTGCTGGGCGTCGGCCCGACGGGCCTGATGACGGCGATGATGCTGGCTGTGGAGGGACATCGGGTCACGGTGCTCGACCGTGATCCCTCCCCGCCGAAGGGCGGGGCCGAGGAGATATGGAGCGGCTGGAAGCGGCCCGGCGTCCGCCAGTTTCCGCAGCCCCATCTGCTTCTGCCGGGCGGCTACCGCCTACTGGCGGCCGAGTTTCCCGCGGCGGTGGAGCGCCTCATCGGCCTGGGGGGAAGCCGGTTCAACATGATATCCGGGGCCTGGGACGTGGGAGAGACCGGCGGCCCGCAGCCGGGCGACGACCGTTTCGAAACCGTGGCTGCCCGGCGGCCCGTGCTGGAGGCGGCCCTGCTGGCCGAGGCGGAGCGGACTCCCGGCATCACCGTGCGACGCGAGGCACAAGTCACCGGACTGCTCACCGGGACGGCCCGCAATGCGGGGCGCCCGCACGTGACGGGTGTACTGATCCGGGGCGGTGAGCAGGTGGAGGCGGACCTCGTGATCGACGCGTCCGGCCGCCACTCGCAGGTGGCCGCGATGCTGGCCGGCATCGGTGCCACACCGCACGAGGAGCGGGCGGAGGCGGGCCTCCGCTACTACACCAGGTACTTCCACTCGGCCGACGGCATGACACCCCGTCCGACACCGTCGCCCATATGCCACCACAACAGCGTCACTATCGGCACCGTTCCTGCCGACTCCGGCACATGGTCGGTGACGCTGGCGACCTCCAGCCGCGACCAGGAACTGCGCGGCCTGGCCGACATCGACGCGTGGCACCGGGCGATGAAGCTGTACCCGACCGAAGCCCACTGGGCCGAGGGGGAGCCGATCACCGGCGTGACCGCGATGGGCGGATTGGGAAGCACCTACCGTCGCTTGGTGGTCGACGACCTGCCCGTGGCCACGGGGATTGTGGCGGTCGGCGATGCCTGGGCCTCCATCAATCCCGTGTTCGGCACGGGCATGACCATGGGCTTCCGGCATGCCGCGCTGCTGCGGGACACGCTGCGCATGGTCGGCGCCGACGATCCGGTGGAGCTTGTCCTGCGGCTCGACGACGCCACCCAGAAGAACCTTGCGCCCGTGTGGGAGAGCATCGCCGCGTGGGACCGGCACCGTCTGGCTGAGATCGACGCCGAGATGCGGGGCGAGGCCTACAGCACCGACGACAACGACTGGAATGTGGACGTCGCTTTGAACATCGCCCGCTGGAAGGATCCCGCCATCGCGCGCGGCCTCGTTGACGTGGGCGGCATGCTGGCCACTCCCGAGGAGGCCCTGGTGAAACCCGGTTTGGCGCAGAAAGCCGTCGAACTGGCCGCGGGCGCCTCCCGCTACCCCCACCCCGGCGCCACCCGCCAGGAACTGCTGGCCGCCCTGGCGAACGACTGACACCGGGGCAGGTGCGCAGGCGACGGCCTGAACGGCCTTTGTCCGCGTGCGGCGCCACGTCGGGCTTGTGGGCGCCTGCGCCCAACGCCTGCGCAGGTACGGTGCCGGGTGGGCGCCGAGGGTTCCCGTCAACGCTGCGCGGAACCAGGCGAGTTCCGCTCTCCGTCCGACGAAAGCCGGATCCCGGCCGGCCACCAGGGTCCGGGTCCGGCCGATCAGTCCACGAGGTGAGGAGCATGGCATGACAGGGCTGGAACGAGCGCTGGCGTTCTGCGAACGCTTCGGAATGCGACTGCCGGTGCTTCACGCTCCGATGGCGGGGTCTTCCCCTGTCGAACTGGCCGACGCGGTGGCGGAGGCCGGGGGAATGGGCGCCCGGGGCGCCCTGCAAGACACCCCGGATCGCATCGCGGCGTGGGTGGACCAGTTCCGCGCCCGGTCCAATTCGGAGGACCACAGGCGGCGCACCGACGATGCCCGGGCATTTCTCAGCCGTTTCGGTCCTCCTGGCGAAACCGCCCCGACGGACCCCCCGGTGTTCGACGAGCAATGTGAAGCCCTGCTCCGCGCCCGCCCGACCGTCGTCTCCTCGATCATGGGCCTGTTCGAGCCCGAATACGTACGACGCCTCCATGCCCTGGGCATCGCTTGGTTCGCCTGCGCGACCACCCTCGACGACGCTCTCGCCGCCCAGAACGCCGGCGCGGACGTGATCGTGGCCCAGGGCATGGAAGCGGGCGGTCACCGGGGCAGCTTCGATCAGGACGACGCCGACCACACCGACATCGGGCTGTTCGCCCTGTTTCCCTGGTTCGCCGACCACCTGCGCGTGCCCATCGTCGCCGCGGGCGGCATCGCCGACGGACGAGGGGTGGCCGCCGCACTCGCCCTGGGCGCCAGTGCGGTTCAGGTAGGAACCGCCCTGCTCCGGTGCCCCGAGACCGCAACCGCTCCGGAATGGGCCGCCGCGCTGAACGGCCTGGCACCGGACGCCACCCTGACCACCCGCGCGTACACCGGACGGTTGGCCCGGGCCGCACCCACCGCGTATCTGAAAGAATGGAGCGAACCTGGTGCACCAAGCCCTGCACCGTATCCGGACCAACTGCAACGCGTCACCCAATGGCGGCGAGGCACCAACGAGGTGGACCCAGCCAACCACTGGTCCGGCCAGAGCGCTGCCCTCGCCACCGACGAGCCCGCGGGCGAGGTCCTCACCAGGATGTGGCGCGAAGCCTCCATCCTGATCACCTGAACACATGGTGCGCGCGGCATCGGCGATGATGGCCGCGTCCCGGGCCACCTTGCAGCCGGCGTCCCGGGCGACGGCCGGCGGCCGGCGGCCGGCGGCAGGACGCGTGGGAGGTGATACGCCGACGGTGCCATCGGTGTCAGCGGCGGCGGACCGCGAAGCGCTCCACCGCGAGCGTGCCTCCGTCGATGCGGACGCCGAAGCCGTAGCGGTACTGTCCGCGAACCGTCGGATCGTCGAGCCGTGCGTAGCGGCCGACGTCGGCGGTGAACAGGTACTGCCAGGCGCCGTCGGCGGCCGCCGCGTACGCGGTGAGTTCGTCGCGGTGCATGACGCATGTGAGCCGGGCGTTGGGCCCGGGATAGCTGATCTTCCCATCGAGCTGGACGATGCGTTGGGCGGCCGGGTCGCCGTTGATCCTGACGTCCCAGCCGGTGCGCCCCTGCCGGTGGTTGTACCAGATCATCAGGTAGTTGTGTGCGTCCTTGACGAGCCCCGCTAACAGGGTGTCCTGGTTCGGCGCGGCGGCCCCGGCGTACGAGCGCCGGCTGACGACGACCGCGGCCGACGACGCGTCGGCGGCGCGATCCGAGCGCAACAGTGCGAAGGCAGGTGCCCCGTCGGCCGCCACGGTGAGCGCGCCACTGGTGGCCCGCACCGTCCCGGGACGTTCCTCCGGATCCGGTGCCAGCACTGTGAATCCGGGGAGCCCACTGTCGAACTCCTGCTCCAGGATCAGGTTCGGGAAGTTCTTGGGCGTGGGTTGTGGCGGCAGTAGGTCGACGTCGCGCAGGTGCCTGTCCAGGGCCGCTTGCAGTTGTCGCGTCTCGGCGGGCAGTTGGGCGGCGAGGTTGTCGGCCTCGCCGGGATCGGCGAGGAGATCGTACAACTCGGCCCGCCCGTCGTGCAGATGCCGCAGCAGCTTGTACCGGCCGCGGCGGACCGAGGCGGTGGGTGCGCCGGGGTCGTGCCAGTGCGGGTACACCCAGAACAGGTCGGTACGCCGCGGCGCCGCGCCGCCTGCCAGCAGGCCGGCGAAGCTGATGCCGTCCAGGTGTTGTCCCGGCGGCCTGGCGACGTCGGCGGTGTCGAGCAGTGTGGGCATGAAGTCGATGGTGCTGAAGGGGGTGTCGACGACCTGGCCGCCGGGTCCTGCCGGGTGGTAGGCGATCATCGGTACACGGACACCACCCTCGTACAGGGTCGCCTTGCTGCCGCGCAGCGGGGTGCTGGTCGCCACGGCGCTGTCGCCGCCGTTGTCCGACAGCAGCAGAATGACGGTGTTCCCGGCGATGCCGAGCTTCCGCAGTGTGTCCCGGATCGCGCCGACGCCGTCGTCGATGACCTCCAGCATCGCGGCGAGGACCGGGTTCCTGCCCGGCTGTCCGGCGCCCGGCTTCGCCGCGTACTTGTCGACCAGCGGCTGCGGCGCCGCCAGTTTCGTGTGGGTGGCGTAGTGCGACAGGTAGAGGAAGAACGGCTTCTCGTCGTCGTCGGCGCGGGTGATGAAGTCCAGTGCCTCCAGGTTGAGCCGATCCGTGGGACCACGGGTTCCCGGGCCGGTCACGCACTGGACCGGTGTAGGTCTCGCTCAGGTGCCACTTGCCGATCAGGCCGGTGCGGTAGCCGGCGTCGCGCAGCGTCTCCGGCAGGGTCTGGTGACTGGTCGGCAGAAAGTCGTCACCTGCGGCGCCGAGGAACTCCGTGATGCCTGCGCGCGCCGGGTTCTGCCCGGTCATGATGCTGGCCCGGGTCGGCGAGCAGACCGGTGCCGCCGCGTAGCCGGCCTCGAACCTGGTCCCGTCCGCGGCGAGGCGATCCATGTGCGGGGGTCTCGTTGAACGTGTTGCCGTAACAGCCCAACTCCCGCCGGGCGAGGTCGTCGATGAGAACAACGATGATGTTGGGCTTCGTCGCTGCCCCGGCGACGTCGGCGCCTGCCGCCGAGCCGACTGTGGCGGTGAGGTCGGCGGCGGCCAACCCCCGTAACACTGTGCGCCGGTTCGGCATTGCTGCTGTCATGGCGAGGACCTCCGGTCTGGTTACTGGTTCCGTGTTCCGCCGGCCACGCGATGGCCAGTATCTGAGGGTGATGTATTTGACGACGCAAACGGCTCACACCTGAGATCACGCGCTCGGTGGTTCGATCGCGTCATCCCCACCGGATCAGTCCGCTGTGCTGCGGGCGGCGAGGTGTTGGAGGTGGGCGACCGTGCCGTTGCGACGGGCGCGCCGCAGTCCGTGCTTGGCCATGAGGCCACTCGCGACGGTTGCGACAGTCCTGTTCGGCGGCGCGGTCAGGCCCTTGGACGTGTGGGGGGCGTAGAGGGCGCCTTCATCGGTGACGGTCAGCCAGCCGGTAAGGGTTCGCATGCTCAGTCCGACGCACTGAGGTTGGAATGCGTGGGCCAGGAATCCCGCTCGGCGTGATCCTGGTGGCAGTAGTCCGGGAGGTGCGGTGAGGCGCAACCCGCCCTCGTCGTGTCCGGTGACCTCCACCGGGAGGATAACGGGGTAGCCGTCGGCGCCCTGATAGGCCAGCAGGCGATGCGGGAGGGCGGCGATCTGTAGGGCGAGCGTGGGAACGTCTGTCCGTGGTGTGGTGCCGTGTTCGGGTGGTTGTTGTTCGGTGGGCGGTTGTGGCCAGGAGGGCCCGGTGACCGTTACTGGTCCATGAGCCGAAAGATCAGGCCAGGTGGCGATTCGTTCCACCCCGATGTCGACGAAGGCGCGCTCCTGGTGGTACTCGCGAAGCAGCCAGTCCCATGCCATGCCCCGCTTGGTTTTCCCGAGGAAAGGCTCGGAGGCGTCCATCAGCTGTGCCAGCCGCTGTGCCGGGGGCCGCAGGTCCACCGATGCGTTGCCCTGGGCGAGTATGTAGCAGCTGTGGGTGGCGAAACCATGCGCGCGTGTGTGGTAGGCGAGGGAGACGCGTGGGTTGCTCAGGATGCGCTCCAGTTTCTTCGGGAAGGCCAGCGAGGTGGTGAAGCTGACCTCACCCGTCGCCTGGTCTGCGACTCCTACCGGGGACACGCTGGTGACCACCGCGCCGCCGGCCGGGGTGAGGTAGGCGACCGCGACGGTCAGGTCGCCCTTGATCGCCTCGTGTGCCGCGTCGGGCCACGCGAGAGGGGAGTGCGTCATGAGCTCGTCCCTCGCAGAACTCGCAGGTCGGCGACCGCTTGGCTCCGCATGGAGGGAAGGAGCGCCCTCACCGGTTGCGGCATGTTCACGAACATCGACTCCACCTCGGCCGGTGTGCCCACCTCGTCGAGGAATCCGATCATCAAATGCCCGGCCACGGGCGGCGTCGTGGCGATCACCCGTTGAGAGAACTCTTTCCACTGCGTGGGCGTGATGTGGTCGTGCAGCGCGGGGAACAGGATCGGCTCCTCGTGGGTCAGGTGGTCGCGCACGCTGTCACGCACCTCGACGGCCGCCTCGCGGAGCGCGGGTCGGACATCACCGTTCATACTGTCCCGGCCCTGGCTGTCACCATGCCCGGTTGCCCCTTCGGCATCGCCGGCTCTCTCCGCCCCGGTCACGGCGGCAGCGGCGAGGCGGTCGAGTGCGTTGTCCAGACGTTCGTGTTCCTCGCTGAGCTTGTGGAGTGCGTGCTCTGTGTCCGGCGCGGCCGCCACGATCTGCGGCCACAGCAATTCGTCTTCCGTCTCGTGGTGATGGCGCAGGTTGACCACAAGGAAGTCCCGCAACTGCGCGAGTGACTCGGAAGGTATCGAGGGGCGGCCGGCGGCGTCGGCGAGCAGGCCGGTGGCCAGCCGGTGGGTCTCGTGGACGAGTCGCGTTTCCATGATCGCCATTGAGTCGTGGTGGGCGGCCGTTTCCATAGTGGAGAACCTTTCGTAGACAAGTGCATGTAGCTGATCCGTACAGATCTGCTCACTCGGTTCGAGGCCGGGGCGCGAACGGCGCTCGACGGTTGAGGAATCCGCTGTGTCGGCCGCTTTGCTCAAGCCGCTGGCCAGGGAGCACCTCCAGTCGCCTGCGGGAGTGGCGTGCAGCCCGCGGCGTTACGAGGAGGGCCAGGGCGAGCAGCGGACAACCCGTCGCGATCTTGGCGACCGCGAGCCGGCCGGAGAGAGCTGGCTGGACGGGCTCCTTGCGCACCCAACCCCAAAACGGTGATCGCCATGGCAACGCCGATGGCGACGCGGCTTCGCCTTCGGCGGGACTGCCGCGTCGGGCTGTTGGTTTCGGGCCTTGGGGACAGAGTGTGCTGACTCAGTCATGGTGTGGATCAACTTGCCTCGGATAAAGGGACGTTGGTCATGTACTGGCTGCGGCGTCGAGACTCTCGCTGCCTCGTGCCGCCTGCTGGAGCCGGGACCGGGCTACGGCTGTTCGCCGACCCGGGTTTTGGCGCCCGGGGCTTACGGCGGGTCAGCGCATGAACTCCTGAACTGCTCCTTCGCGGCGCGTGGATACCGAAGGCAGTGAACATCGGCGCGGCCGGGTGTGCACGATCCTAATTTTCAAGTTAAGGCGTCTGCAATGATTACATAGGATATCCGGTGTCGGGTAGGTTGCAGATATGCCAGAGCCGACCCGGGTCTATCGATCCAAGCGTCGCGAGCAGGGGGCCATCCAGACCCGCCAGGACATCCTGCGAGCGGCGCGCCATCTGTTTGTCACGCATGGCTATGCCTGCGTCACAGTGGCCGACATCGCGCGGTCTGCCGACGTCGCGGTGAAGACGGTCTATGCGAGCGTGGGCACCAAGACGGAGGTCCTGCATGCCCTCCTGGCTGCGGACGTGGCGGACTCAGGGGCCGACGACACCCTTGACGAAGTGCGCGGGATGCAGGACCTCTCGTCCGTGATCGCCTACGTGGCCCACAGCATCCGCACCAACACCGAACGCTTCGCGTCATCATCGATCGACCTGCTTCTCTCGTCCGCGGCGAGCGACGAGAAGGCGCGCGAGGTGTGGGACTACGTCATCGCGCAGTACCGTCAGGCGCTCCGGGGCATCGCGCAGCACCTGGTCGCGATCGGTGCCGTCGCTCCGCATCTGGACGTCGATGCAGTAGCGGATCGCCTGTGGCTCTGCTTCGGACTACGGGCATGGCGAGCTCTCGTTGTGGACTGTCACTGGAGCTACGACGCTGCCGAGCGCTTGCTCACCCGCCAGGCCATCACCCTGCTCGAGGACCCCGAGCCGCCGTAAGTAGTCGATACGGCCTCAACACCTGGCTCGCCCCTGACCTCCGTCGCAGCGTTCCTTCAGCGAGGGCGACCGCCGGGCATGGGTCGCCGAGGATTTCGGGATCGTAGGACAGTTGCCCAGTTACCGCGCCACGCTCGACCGAAGCCACGCGGCCGGGACGCCGTCGTCATCGGGCGCATTCGCTGGTCAAGCCGCTGTTGCGGCCCCTCGGGCATCCCGGAACGCAAAACACTTCAGGGTCGCGCACTTGCTCGCGTGTCACTTAGTGACGTACTGTCGCTTGAGGTCATTATGGAGGAAGGGTGGCCAGGCGCCATGACGACGCAGGAGCGCAGCGGGGGAGGGATGAGTGAGAAGCGGCGTGCGCGGCTGCGGCTGGAGATCTCCCGGGAGGCGGCGCGCCTGTTCTGGGAGCAGGGAGTGGCCGCCACGAGCGGCGATCAGATCGCGGAGGCCGTGGGACTGTCCACGCGCACCATCTGGCGGCACTTCCGCAGCAAGGAGAGCTGTGCCGAGCCGATCGTCATGCAGGGCGTTGTCACCCTGATGACGGTGCTGCGCAGCTGGCCCCGGCACAGTTCCCTCGAAGACCACCTGGCCACGGAACTGGTCAGATTCCGTCACGAGGCACCGCCCGTCGATCTTGCCGACGAGATGCTCGCGATGAAGATGATCCGGCTCGCCGACACCGAGCCCGCGCTCCGCACGGCGTGGCTGATGGCCTGCGACCAGACAGAACGCGAGATGTGCGTGATCATCGGTGATCGTCTCGAGCGCCCGTCCGGTGATCTGGAAGTACGGATGCACGCCGCGGCCTCCGCCGCCGTCGTGCGGGTGCTGGACGAGCACATCGGCACCGCCATCCTCGCCGGTGACGATCTCGCGGAGTTCACCGACGTGACGGCCCTCTCCCGGCGTCTCGCCCATGCGATCCGCACGGCCACCGGCGGAGTCGTCGGCGACCCCGTCGACTGAGAACACCGAGTACCGGCAAGCCCACCGACCGAACTGAAGCGAATCCAGGAGGAGTTGACATATGTCCGCGATCCCGCGCGAGGTCCCGCGCCTCGCCGTCGAGGACTTCTTAGGCCCGCCCGCCCGTACCCGCGCATCGATCTCGCCCGACGGCACCCGGATCGCCTACCTGGCGCCGTGGCGGGAGCGGCTGAACGTCTGGGTGGAGAGCGTCGACGCGGACGAGGAGGCGCGCTGTGTGACCGCCGACGACAACCGCAGCGTGCACACGTATCACTGGAGCGACGCTCCGCGGTGGCTGCTCTACGAGCAGGACGGCGATGGGGATGAGAACTGGCACGTCTACCGGGTCGACCTGGAGAATCCGGATGCCGAGGCGGTCGACCTCACCCCCTTCCCCGGCGCCACGGTCGCGGGTTTCGAGTCGACCGTCGCCCGGCCGGGCAGGGCGCTGCTGCATCTGAACCGCAGGGATCCCGCCGAGTTCGACCTCTACGAGCTCGACATCGCCACCGGTGAGCTGACGATGCTGGCGCAAAATCCCGGCCAAGTGGCCGGCTGGCTGTACACGCCCGACGGAGACCTGTATGCCCAGACCCAGACGGCCGACGGCGACATCGAGCTGGCGCAGTGGGATGCCGGGATGGGAAAACCGCGCCCGGTCACCACGTTCGACGGCACCGACTACCCGCTGGGCATCCAGCCGTCCCAGCTCACCCCGGACGGAACCGGTGTGTGGCTCGGCTCCAACCGGGACACCGACCGGACCCGTCTGGCCCGGCTCGATCTGGCCACCGGCGAGGAGACCGAGGTCGACAGCCACCCGGACTTCGACCTGGACACGCGTTCCACCGTCTTCCCCACGCTGCCGTCGCCGCTCATCCGCAACCGGCACACCGGTGAGCTGATCGGGGCGCGTTACCTGGGCGAGCGGCAGGTGATCCATCCGCTGGACCCGCACTTCGCCGCGGTGCTGGAGAACCTGGAGAAGCTGTCCGACGGTGATCTGTCCGCCGTGTCGTGCGACGCCAGCGGGCTGCGCTGGGTCGTCAGCTTCACCCACGACCGTGACCCCCATGTCACCCACTACTACGACCACACCACCGGCGAGAGCCGGCTGCTGTTCCGGCCCCATCCGCATCTCGATCCCCGTGTCCTGGCCCCGATGACGCCAGTCACGGTCCCCGCACGTGACGGGCTGCGCCTGCCCTCGTACCTGACCCTGCCCCTCGGCGTCGAGCCGACCGGGCTTCCGCTGGTCCTGCTGGTCCACGGCGGCCCCTGGCACCGCGACAACTGGGGCTACAACCCCCTCGTGCAGCTGCTGGCCAACCGCGGCTACGCGGTGCTGCAGGTCAACTTCCGCGGCTCGGCCGGCTACGGCAAGGCGTTCCTCAAGGCCGGCATCGGCGAGCTGGCCGGGAAGATGCACGACGACCTCATCGACGCCGTCGACTGGGCCGTTACGGAGGGATACGCGGACCGGGACCGCGTCGCGATCTTCGGCGGCTCCTACGGCGGCTACGCCACCCTGGTCGGCGTCACCTTCACCCCCGACGTCTTCGCCGCCGCGATCGACTTCTGCGGCCCCTCCAACCTCGTCACCTTCCTGCGGACGGTGCCGGAGTTCGTACGGCCCCACCTGGTCAACAATTGGTACCTCTACGCCGGTGATCCGAGCGACCCTCAGCAGGAGGCGGACCTGTGGGCCCGCTCGCCGATCAGCCGGGTGGACGCGATCCGCACGCCGCTGATGGTGGTCCAGGGCGCCAACGATGTCCGCGTCGTCAAGGCCGAGTCCGACCGAATCGTCGACGCGTTGCGCGCCCGTGGCGTCGAGGTCGAGTACCTGGTCAAGGACAACGAGGGCCATGGCTTCGTGAACCCGGACAACAACATCGACGTGTACCGCGCGGCCGACCGCTTCCTCGCCCGGCACCTGGGCGGACGGCCGAGCGCGGAGTAGCCGACGCCCCGTCGCAGCCGACCTCGGAGCGAAGCACCGGGACCTGCGGCCGGCAATCCCCAAGGCAGTGCCCGCAAGCCGTACAGGCCAACGACTACTTGGTGAGTTGATCTCGCAACATGACTGAACCCATACCCCCCTCCCAGCCGGCGCCCTGCCCGGACGGACCGGGCAGGATCCCAGGGCGCCAGGCGAAGAAGACACCGCTGGAGCAGATGGGCGGCACGACGGGCCTGGTGTACACGACGCTGCCGATCGTGGCCTTCGTGCTGGCCAACGCCTCCTTCGGGCTGACGGCCGCCATCGGCACCGCCGTCGGCATCGCGCTGGCGATCTCCGTGCTGCGTCTGGTGCGCAAGGAGTCGGTGCAGCCCGCGCTCTCCGGCCTGTTCGGTGTCGCGGTCGCCGCGTTCGTCTCCTGGAAGACCGGATCGGCCAAGGGCTTCTTCCTCACCGGCATCTGGGCCAACTTCGCCCTCGGCGTGCTCTTCCTGCTCTCCGTCCTCGCACGCCGGCCGCTGGCCGGAATCGTCTGGGGCGCCCTCAACGGCACCGGGATCGCCTGGCTGAAGGACAAGCCCTCGCGGCACTACTACGACATCGCCACGCTCACGCTCGTGGGCGTCTTCGCGACCCGGGTCGCCGTGCAGCAGTGGCTGTACGACGAGGACCGCACGGGCTGGCTGGCCGTCGCGAGGATCGCGATGGGCTACCCGCTCCTCGCTCTGGCCTTCCTGGTGGTTCTGTGGGCGGGCCGGCGTTCGGGCAAGCGGCTGAAGGCCCTGGCCGGACAGCGGCCCGCCGGGTCGGTCTGACCGGCCCGCCGATGCCGACGCAGTTCGTCGCCCGACGTGCAGAGCGGCGTGAGATCGACCGACTGGTGACCTCGGCGGCCGCCGGGCGTGGTGGTGCTTGCCGCGGCGGAGCCGGTCGGTGATCTCGGCCTACTGCGCCACGCGGCGAAGCTCCTTGAGCTGGATGCCGCAGGGCTCGCCGTCGCGCGCCGGACGCGGCCGGGCAGGTGGGCGTGTCCCTGGATGGAGTGCTGGCGATCGGGCAATCGGGAGAAGCAGGATGCGGCCAACTGCCAGGCCCACTTGTAACGTTCGGCGGGTCGGCCGCACTGAAGGGTATGAGCTATGACGACCTGCGTGCACTGTTTCTCAACTGCACGCTGAAGAAGAGCCCGGAGCGCAGCCACACGCAGGGCCTGATCGACCTCAGCTCGCGGATCATGGAGAAGCAGGGCGTTCAGGCCGAGCACCTGCGGCCGATCGACCATGAGATCGCCACCGGGGTGTGGCCGGACATGACCGAGCACGGCTGGGAGCGCGACGCGTGGCCGTCGATCTACCAGCGGGTGATGGCCGCCGACATCCTCGTCATCGCCGGGCCGATCTGGCTGGGTGACAACAGCTCGGTCGCCAAACTGGTCATCGAGCGGCTCTATGCCTGCTCGGGCCTGCTCAACGACGCCGGTCAGTACGCCTACTACGGGCGGGTGGGCGGCTGCCTGATCACCGGCAACGAGGACGGCGCCAAGCACTGCGCCATGAACGTCCTGTACAGCCTGCAGCACCTGGGATACACCATCCCGCCGCAGGCGGACGCGGGCTGGATCGGAGAGGCCGGGCCAGGCCCGTCCTATCTCGATCCGGGCTCCGGCGGTCCCACCAACGACTTCACCAACAGGAACACCACGTTCATGACGTGGAACCTGCTGCATCTGGCCCGGCTGCTCAAGGACGCCGGTGGCGTTCCGGCGCACGGGAACCAGCGGTCGCAGTGGGACACCGGGTGCCGGTTCGACTTCGAGAATCCCGAATACCGCTAAGACAGCAACGAAAGGCCGAAAACAATGACCGTCGAGACCGTCCCCACCTGCGCCTACCCGGGCTGCACCAACCCGCCCGAGCCGCCGGCCACCGACGCGCAGGGACCGGCGCCCCGCTATTGCGAGCACCCCGAGCACAACGCGCTCGGCGCGTTCAGGAAGTTCCGCGCCAAGCGACAGCAACGCAAGGAGGACAAGCGCGTGGCAGCCGAGGCCAAGAGGGCGGCCAAGGAGGCGGCAAAGGGGGCCCAGGCACCGGTCGCCGAGCAGCCCTGGCCCGCCGCCTCCGGGCACGCATCCGTTGCCGGTATGGCGCACGGTGCGCCCGGGCACACGCCCGCCACGGAAGCGGTGCCGCAGGCGTCCGGGCAGGTCCCCGGCGAGATGGTGCCCCCGCAGCCCGGACAAGCCCCCGTCTCCGATGCGTCCGAGCAGGCGCCGGCAGAAGCCGTGAACAGCGAAATGGCGGCGATGTCGATGGTCGACGGCGGCCATGCCGCTCAGTCACGCGACGCCCTCGTCGCGCTCATCGAGCAGCTCGCCACCGATCTGCCCGCCTACATCGAGGAGTTGGCGATCATCACGGACTCCGCGGCGGCCGAGGCCCGGATCGAGACGGTCACCCGCGCCTCCGCGCAGCGCATCCTGGCCGCCGAGGAGCGCGCCGCGCTCGCCGAGGAGGCGGGCGACATGGCCGTCGCCGCGCTCGATGCCGCGCAGGAAAAGTTCGCCGAGGAGACCGCCGCGATCCGCGAGGAGACGGCCCGCCAGGTGGCGGACGCCGAATTCGTCCGGGCCGAGCTGGAGCGCTACCGCGAGCGTGTCAGCATGCTCGAGGTCCGGCTCGACGCCGTCCGTGACGAGGCCGACGAGCTGCGCCGCGAGAAGGCCGCGCGCTCCACCACCGAGCACGAACGGCCGCGCCCCGCTGAGCAGTAGTGCTGAACGGCCGTCGGCCCACGTGATTTCGGCGTTCCGGTCAAGAACTCCAGCCGCCGTGATCCCCGCCCCCTCCGACGCAAGAGCCGTGCATGTCGTCCAACGCGTCAGCGTTGATCCCGCAATTGATCAAGACAAAGGAGAACGACGCAGAAGGGCGCACTCAAGAAGTGGTCCGCCCGGATTGCGGCCTCCACCGTGATCGCGGCGACCGCCGCCCTCGTCCCGGCCGTCGGCGCCCAGGCCGGCACTCCCCATCAGTTCAGTCTCTGCAACAACGGCCGCGGCTACGACACCGTTGTCGAGTTCCCGAACCAAGGCGCCTACGCGTTCCGCGTGCTTGCCGGAAAGTGCCAGACAGTCTCGCCTCTTGTCGGGACTTCCAACGAGGCGGTCACGCTCTACGCGGTCCAAAGGAGTTGGAAGGGCCCTCGCAGCCACGTTTTCGCCGGGTTCAGCTACGACGACCGGCGGGTCATCGACATCACCACCACGGGAACCTACGGAGCCGTCAACTGGGGCTGGCGGTAAGCGGAGTTCAAGGCAGGTTCGGCGCGGCAGCCCCGAACCTGCCCTGTGTGTCGGCAGACCGCCGAGCAGGAGCCGGCCGCTGCCTGGCGAGGCCCGTCCCCTCGGCGCCACGCTCGGCCACCGGTCCGGCGTGAACACCCAACAGAAACGGAAATCCTCATGAGTCGAACCAAGCGCCCTGTCCTTTGGATCACCACCATCGCCGTCGTCGTCGTGGCGGCCGTCGGGCTCTACCTCTTCCAGCCCTGGCGGCTGTTCACCACGAATCGCGTGGATGAGGCGGCTCCCGTGGCCACCGGCCAACAGGGGGCTGCGGCCAAGCCGTTGGCAACCGGTAGCTTCATCTCCCACGAGCACGAGACCAGCGGCTCGGTGGAGGTCCAGCCGCTCGCAGACGGGAAGGCGAACCTGCGCCTGACAAACGTGCGTACCTCCGACGGCCCGGCCCTGCACGTGTGGCTCAGCGACCAGCCGGTCAAGCAGGACGGCGGCGGCAACCTCGACGACGGCACCCACGTCGACCTCGGCGACCTCAAAGGCAACGAGGGCAACCAGAACTACGCGATCCCGGCGGGCACCGACCTGAACAAGTTCTCCACGGTGACGATCTGGTGTGAACGCTTCAGTGTGTCGTTCGGCGCGGCCGAGCTGAAGCAGGGCGCCTGACGAACCCATGTCGCGCCGGAAGGCCGGGGGGGCGGGGGGGGGGCCCCCCCCCCCCCCCGCGGAGCGGAACCGGAACCCCCCGCCGGGGAAGGCACCCCAAGGCGAAAAGGGCGC
>NZ_JBFAIR010000039.1:0-113810 GCF_040654815.1 Streptomyces sp. NPDC050619
CCGTTGGCGATCAGTTGCTTGTAACGGGCGTTCGACTCCGTCGCCGTACCGAAACCGGCGTACTGCCGCATCGTCCAGGGACGGCCCGTGTACATGGAGGGATAGACGCCACGCGTGTAGGGATAGTTGCCCGGCTCGCCGAGCTTCTCGGCGGGGTCCCAGCCCTCCAGGGTCTCCGGCCCGTACACCGGCTCGATGGGTAGTCCGGACTCCGACTCCGCCCTGCCGCCGTTGCTCATATGTGTGAGCCTGGCGCGGGCAGCTAAAGCCGGGCTTCCCGCGGTCCAAATCGAAGCGGCGAATGCGAGAGTGTTTCCGGGAATTTCCGCGCTACGGCACCATCTCCTGCCGAGGGAAGACGCAACTCGTTCACCGTGTGATGTTCAAGCTACTGGTTGGGGAGGTCTCGGAAGGCTTTCAGGTGAGTCACTCCGAGCCCCGGGGCCCCAACCACACTCGATGCTGCAACCCGCATCACCTGGAAGCCGTGACCAGCGAGGAAGCTCTTCGGCGCCGGGACCGGGAGAGGGCACGCCTCCGTTAGGTTGGGACCGGTCATGTGAGATTCCGTGAGAGATGAGAGGGTTTGACGGGTGAGCGAGACACCACCGAACACCCTGCAATACCGCTTTGACGGGCCAGAAGAGGCTCCGGTCCTGATCTTGGGTCCCTCCCTGGGTACCACCTGGCACATGTGGGACCGGCAGGTCCCCGAGCTGACCAAGCAGTGGCGTGTCTTCCGGTTCGACCTGCCGGGGCACGGCGGCGCGCCCGCGTACCCGGCGGGCGCGGTCGGCGACGTCACCGACCGCCTGCTGGCCACGCTCGACGGCCTCGGCGTGCACCGCTTCGGCTACGCGGGCTGTGCGTTCGGCGGCGCGGTCGGCATCGAGCTGGCCCTGCGCCACCCGGAGCGCCTCGCCTCGCTGGCGCTGATCGCCGCCTCGCCCCGCTTCGGCACGGCCGACGAGTTCCGGCAGCGCGGGGTGATCGTCCGGACGAACGGCCTCGACCCCATCGCCCGTACCTCCCCGGACCGCTGGTTCACCGGCGGTTTCGCCGCCGCGCAGCCCGCGATCACCGAGTGGGCCGTCCAGATGGTGCGCACCACCGACCCCGGCTGCTACATCGCGGCCTGCGAGGCGCTCGCCTCGTTCGACGTACGGGGCGAACTGAGCCGGGTCGGCGCCCCGACCCTGGTCCTCGTCGGCTCGGACGACCAGGTCACCGGCCCCGCCGAGGCCCGCACCCTGGTCGCGGGCATACCGGACGCCCGCCTCGCCGTCGTACCCGGCGCCTCGCACCTGGTGCCCGTCGAGCAGCCCGCCGCCGTCACCGACCTGCTGGTGAGACATTTCTCCACCGCCTGGCAGCCCGGCTTCGACTCCACCACCGGCATGACCGCCATCCAGGCGGCCCCGGTCAAGCCGGTCCTGGCCGCCGCGCCGCCGCAGTCCGCGCCCGTCGCCGAGATCGCCGCGGCGGCCGTGGAACCGCAGGCCGCGGTACGTCCCGACCCGTACGACGCCGGACTCAAGGTGCGCCGCGAGGTGCTCGGCGACGCCCATGTCGACCGCGCGCTGGCGCAGGCCGACGAGTTCTCGGGGGACTTCCAGGAGTTCATCACCCGCTACGCCTGGGGCGAGATCTGGGACCGGCCCGGCCTCGACCGCCGCTCGCGCAGCTGCGTCACCCTCACCGCCCTGGTCGCGGGCGGCCACCTGGACGAGCTCGGCTTCCACATCCGCGCCGCCCTGCGCAACGGCCTCACCCCGGCCGAGATCAAGGAGGTGCTCCTGCAGGCGGCCGTCTACTGCGGCGTACCGGCGGCGAACAGCGCGTTCAAGGTGGCCCAGCAGGTCATCCGCGAGGAGACGACCCCGACCGAGTGAGCCCCGCGCCCGACCGCGGGGGAGGATGGACTTCATGAAACTCACGAAGAAGTCGCACGCCTGCGTCCGCCTCGAGAAGGACGGGCAGACGCTCGTCCTCGACCCCGGGGGATTCAGCGAGGAGGACGCCGCGGTCGGCGCGGACGCCATCCTCGTGACGCACGAGCACCCCGACCACTTCAACGAGCAGCGGCTGCGGGCCGCCATGGAGGCCAACCCGGCCGCCGAGATCTGGACCCTCACCTCGGTCGCCGAGAAGATCTCGTCCGCCTTCCCGGGCCGCGTGCACACCGTCGGTCACGGCGACACCTTCACCGCCGCCGGCTTCGACGTCCAGGTCCACGGCGAACTGCACGCCGTGATCCACCCGGACATCCCGCGTATCACCAACGTCGGCTACCTCGTCGACGGCGGCAAGGTCTTCCACCCCGGTGACGCGTTCACCGTCCCCGACCGCACGGTCGAGACCCTGATGCTCCCCGTCATGGCCCCCTGGAACAAGATCTCCGAGGTCATCGAGTACGTCCGCGAGGTCAAGCCGCAGCGCGCCTACGACATCCACGACGCCCTGCTCACCGACCTCGCCCGCCCGATCTACGACAACCAGATCGGCACCCTCGGCGGCGCGGACCACCTGCGCCTGGCGCCGGGAGCCTCAGCGGAGGTGTGACGGCCCCGGGCTCGGCCCCCGCCGCGGGCACGGGCACGGCTCCGGCCCCGGGCACGGCCCTGGCTGCGGCTCCGGCCCTGGCCCTGGCTGCGGCTCCGGCCCTGGCCCTGGCTGCGGCCCCGGCCCCGGCTCCGGCTCCGACCCCGGGCACGGGCTGGGCCTCAGGCCCAGGCTCGGCCCCGGGCCCCCTCGGCCTGCGGCCCCCCGGTCCCCGGCCTCGGCCCCCGGCCCCCCGGTCCCCGGCCTCGGCCCGGGCACCCGGCCTCGGCCCGGGCACCCGGCCTCGGCCCGGGCACCCGGCCCCGGCCCGGGCACCCGGCCCCTGGCTCCCCCCCCGCCCCAGCCGCCCCGCATTGTCAGACCCGCCCGGTAGGTTGTCAGGCATGCGCATCGCGACCTGGAACGTGAACTCGATCACCGCCCGCCTGCCGAGGCTCCTGGCCTGGCTGGAGGGTAGCGGCACGGACGTGCTGTGCCTCCAGGAGGCCAAGGTCGCCGAGGAGCAGTTCCCCCTCGACCAGCTGCGCGAGCTGGGCTACGAGGCGGCGGTACACGCCACCGGCCGGTGGAACGGCGTGGCGGTGCTCTCCCGCGTCGGCCTGAAGGACGTGGTCAAGGGCCTGCCGGGCGATCCCGGCTACGACGGCGCCCCGGAGCCCCGCGCCGTCTCGGCGACCTGCGGCCCGGTCCGCGTCTGGTCGGTGTACGTGCCCAACGGCCGCGAGGTGGACCACCCGCACTTCGCGTACAAGCTCCAGTGGCTGGAGAGCTTGCGGGCTGCCGTCGCCGGTGACGCGGCAGGCAGCCGCCCGTTCGCGGTGCTGGGCGACTACAACGTGGCCCCGACGGACGACGACGTGTACGACAGGTCCGCCTTCGAGGGCTCCACCCACGTCACCCCCGCCGAGCGCGCAGCCCTGACCTCCCTGCGCGCGGCGGGCCTGTCCGACGTGGTGCCGCGTCCCCTGAAGTACGAGCACCCGTTCACGTACTGGGACTACCGCCAGCTCTGCTTCCCCAAGAACCGCGGCATGCGCATCGACCTGGTGTACGGCAACGAGCCGTTCGCCAAGGCGGTCACCGACGCGTACGTCGACCGGGAGGAACGCAAGGGCAAGGGCGCCTCGGATCACGCCCCGGTCGTCGTGGACCTAGACGTGTAGACGTGTAGACGTGTAGACGTACAGCACGCCTACAGCCGCCCTACAGCAGCCGCAGGTCCACCGACTCCGCCAGCGCCGCCAACCCCGCGTCCCCCGGATGCAGATGGTCCCCGCTGTCGTACGCGGGCAGCATCCGCCCGGGTGAGGCCGGGTCGCGGATCGCCGCGTCGAAGTCCAGCACGGCGTCGAACACCCCGGCGCCGCGGATCCACGCGTTGACCACGACCCGCTCCGCGTCGACGGCGCCCGTGCACCGCGCGTGGCCCGCGCAGGGCAGGAGCGTGGCCGCCAGGGTCCGCAGCCCGCGCGCGTGACCGCGGTCCGCGAGTTCCCGCAGCCCCGCGATCACCTGCTGGGCCGTCGCGCCGCCCAGCACGTCGTTGACGCCCTCGAACACGACCGCCGTACGCACCGACGTCTGGGCGAGGACATCGCGGTCGAAGCGGCTCAGCGCGCTCACCCCGGCCGAGATCGTGGAGACCCCGTCGCCGCGATAGCGGTCGGCGATCACACGGTTGCCCGAGATCCCCTGGTTGAGCACCCCATAGTGCGGGACCACACTCTGCCGCAGCAGCCGTGTGGCCAGCACATCGGGCCATCGCCGGTTCGCGTCCGGCGTGGACTTGTCGCCGTCGGTGATCGAGTCCCCGAGCAGCACCACGGACCCGGGCCCGCCGCCCACGTCCACCCCGGTCAGCAGCGGCCAGCTCGTCAGGACCGAGGTGTACGCCGCCGCGGAGCGGTCCGCCGTATGATCGCCGGCCTCGCTCACGTACGACCGCTGCACCGCCAGCCGGTGCAGCGGCGCCGTCGCCACCGTCCCCGGCAGCTGGAAGCTCACCAGCAGATTGGCGTCCGCGGGGACCGTGAAGGCGAGCGGATCGCTGAACTCCTGTGCCCCGGCGGGGATGTCGACGCCGTTCGCGCCCTGGAAGGTCAGCGGCACCGGCACCTGCTCCGCCGCGGCACCAGCCGCCTGTACCGCCACCGTCGCGCCCCCGATCCGCACCGGCGCCGCCGCGAAGGTGTTGTCGAACCGCAGCCGCACCAGCGGACCGCCCGCCGAGGTGTGCACCACGAGCCGCACCGTCCGGTCCGACCAGGGCCCGACAGTCGGGTAGCCGGAGGTCGAGGCCGCCCAACTCCCCGTCCAGCCCGGCTCGCCGGCCCGCACCGACAGGGCGAAGACATGCAGATCGGCCGCGTCCGGCAGCCGTACGGAGGCGACCTCGCGCCCCGGCGCGAGCGGCACCGTCACGACGTACAGCCGGGCCCGCTCGGTGAGTTGGCCGTCGGGGGTGTTGACGTGCGGCAGCGCCACCGCCTTGGTGGCGAGCGGTCCCCGGCGCCAGTCCGGGGCGGTCAGGCGGTACGAGGAGAGGGTGCCGTCCGTGTACGAGACCGTGCCCGCGCCGCTCACCTCCTCGCCGCCCGTGCCCGCCACCAGGAAGGCGAGCGCGTCGCCGCGACCGGGGAGGTGGACCCACTGCCCGGCGGCCCGCACATTGTCCGGGCCGCCCGTCGCCCGCACCGGCCACGTCAGGCGCGCCCCCTGCACGGTGAGGGTGCGGCCGGGCGTCCAGCCCGCGGCGGTGAGATCCCGCGCCGACAGGGAGGCGCCGAAGCCGTCGAAGTCCGCCTCGCCCGGCCGGGCGTCGTCGCTCACCCCCGTGTTGTCGAAGAGCCACTCCAAGGGGAGGGGGACCGCCGCGGCGGCCCGTGCCGAGCCGGCCGGCGCCAGAGTGGCGAAGAGGGCGGCGAACAGGGCCAGCGCGACCGTGGGCATGAGGGCACATCGGCGCACGGCCGACTCCTTCTGTTCGCAATGGGACGAAACGGAACGAAAGATGCATCGCGAAGCTAAGGAGACATCGGGGGCGCGTCAACACGCCATGCGCGGACTCGGTGTGAAGTCGACCGGAATCGACGGCCCGCGCGCCTGTAGTGCGCACGGCAGTGTGAGTGACACGCTGGGTGTATGAAGATCCCTTTTCTGGGCAACCGGCGTGAGAAGCCCGGCGCTCTCGATCCCGAGGGCATCGCCGAACTGCTCGCCGAGTGCGAACTGCTGCGCTCCCAGGCGTCCAAGGAGGGCGTCCGGCTCGACGACACGGCGGCCTCGTTGGAGGCGCTGGACCAACTGGTGCCGCGCTGGCGGGACGACGAGGAGATCCTGCCCTGGCTCGGCAACGACGCCGGTCTCTACCTCGGCACGGTCGTGGTGCGGACCGTACCGGGCGCCGCCTGGGACCTGCGGCCGGACGGGCAGCCCGTGATCCGGCTCGCCTCCGGCCGTGAGTTCGACGTCGTCGCCTCCGGCCATGAGTGGGCCGCCAGCGGAGTGCCCGAGCTGTCGCAGCTGTACGGCGAAGTCGCCGAAGCGTGAACCCATGAGCCATAGTTCGCGGTAAATACGGCTAATGCCCGAAAGGTGCGTGTCGTCCTCTCGGAGCGATCTTGCCCGGATAGGTTGCGGCGACTACGACACAGCGAGCGCGCCAGGACTTCCTCTCCAGGATCGTCAAGCACTGAGCGGGGGAGTGCCACTCATGTCCCGTACGACCCACTACGATGTGCCGTTCCTCCCGGTGGTGATGACCGAGGCCGTGGACGTCGCCTCGGCCGGACCAGGGACGCCGCTGCCGGGTGGGGGACCCCCCGCGGTCCCGAAACCGTAGGGGGTAGCAGCTCGCAGAGCCCATACCCGCCCGGCGGCAGCCGGAGATCACTGCTCGCGCAGCGGGATCGACACGTACGACGGGTCGTTCACCGGCGAGGAGAAGGTCAGCTGCGCGCCGGACGGGTTGTGCTCGATGTAGAGCGGGTCGACCGTGTCGACCACCAGGGCCAGTCGGTGCCCTGCCGGGACGTCGTAGGCCGTGGAGAACAGCTCCAGGTCGACGTCGAACGGCTTCCCGGGCGTCCGCCCGTGGAAGGTGTACGGCGCGTTGCTGACCAGCTTGCCGAGGCCGAGCGGCCCCACGTCGTAGAGGTAGGCGACGAGGGTGCCGCTCTCCTCGGTCGGCGTGACAGTGGTGTGCAACTCTGGAGTGCCGCGCACCTGTTGGGCGGTCGGGTACTTCTCCGACTGCCATACGGCGGCCCAGCGGCGGGGCAGCAGCGGGATCGAGGCGACCGGGGGCAGCTTGGCCACCTGGTCGAGGATGCTGGACAGGAAGACCACCCCGCCGTCGGCGCCCGAGTCGACGTTGGTGTGGAGGGTGGACGTGCCCGCCAGGGCGATCTTCTTCCGCGTCGCGCCGACCGACTTCCAGTCCGGATAGCCCTCGTAGCCGCCCGTGGAACGGGACTTGAGCCGGACCGGCTGCTCCCGGTCGACGCCGTTGTCCTCGCCCATGAGGTAGTGGTCGAACCAGCGCTCGGTGTCCGTCCACACGTCGTTGGGCAGCCCGAACAGGCCGGTGATCTCGGCGGTCGCGTGGTCTCCCGGGCGGAATTCCAGCCGTTTCGGGCCGGTCAGCTTCTCGTAGAAGTCCGCGAACTGGTTGGGCGGGAAGATCGTGTCGCCCCAGGCGTTGGCGAGCATGACCGCGGTGTCGTTCCCGTTCAGCTGGTCGACGTAGGTCGCGGCGGAACGTTTCTTTCCCCAGGCGATGATCTCCGGCTCCTTGGCCAGGTTGGAGCCGTAGAAGTCGTCGAAGATCTGCCGGAGTTCGGCGCTCTGGCGGCCGGTGACCAGGCTCGCGCCGTCCAGCAGCCCGGCGGCCTGGACGTGCTGGGTGCGGCCCGAGTAGATCGAGCCGATCAGGTCGGCCCAGCCGCTGAGGGCCGCGACCGCCTTCACGCGCTTGTCGTGCGCGGCGGCGAGCAGGCTGATGCCGGCGCCGTACGACACGCCCGCCATGCCGACGTGCCCCGCGTCCGCCGGGGTGTTGGCGAGCGCCCAGTCGATGACCTTGGACGCGTCGGCCACGTCGGGCGGACCCGCTACCTCTATCGTGCCGCCCGACTGCCAGAACCCGCGCACGTTGTAACTGACCACGATGTAGCCCGAGTTCGCGAGCTTCTGGGCCTGGGCGAGGTACTGGACCTGGGGCAGGCCCCAGCTCGTGGGCAGCACGAGCAGCGGGTAGCGGCGGGTGCCGTCGGCGCCGGCGGGCGTGATGACGTTCGCCTTGAGGACCGCGCCGCCGTCACCGGTGATGTCGACGAAGCGGATGCCGGTCGCCGCCTGGGAGGCGGGGGCGAGCCCGAGGGCGCTGCCGGCGATCAGGGTCGCCGAGACGGCACCCACGGCGGTGGTGCGCAGGGCCTTGCGGTGTAGTCCCACGGGTCACTCCTCACTCGTGTCGCATGGCACGTGTCAGCACGTGTCAGTGGGAAAGTGACCCGACGGTAACCTCGGCGCTTTACCGGAGGTAACCCGTCGGTAAGTTACGCGGGAGTAACGATTGTTGAAATGTGCTGAAACCTAGGAGCCGCGGTGGGAGTTGCGCGGAGGCGCCGGTGTCGGCAGGGGTGCCTGAGCTTCCCGGGTGACGTCCGCGACGAGTTCGACGACATCGGGGCCGTACGCCTGCGAGTTGACCACCTTCAGCAGCAGGACGAAGGCGGAACTGCCGTACTTGCGCGTCAGCCGTTCGTGGTTGCGGCCGAGGTAGCGCGTCGTGGCCTGGTTGGTGATCGCGGTCTGCCCGCAGAAGAGGAAGACGGGCCGGGTGCCGTGGCTCTGTGCGACGGTGAGGCGGGCGAGGAGCGCGTACTCGGCCCTGCCGACCTCCACGCGGTAGCGCTCGGAGCCGACCTGGAAGGCACCGCGGTCCGGACTCGGTTCGGCGTCCACGTTCACGCGCACACCGGGGAGCAGTGAGGTCAGGTGCGCCGCCATGCGGCGATTCGAGGCCGGGCCGCCGACGCAGAACTCGGTGCGTTCGCCGAAGCCCTGGCGCGCCGCGTCGTGCGGGAGGATCTGGGCGTGGGCGTTGCAGTCCTTGATCAGTGCGGCGAGTTCGAGGAGGGCGAACACGTCGTAGCGCATCACCGCCAGGTCGGGCCCGCCGGCTCCGCGGTTCACCACGAGCAGCGACTCGGAGTTGTCCGGCAGCCCGAAGAACGCCTGCTTGCGCCGCAGCTTCCGCTTCCACAGGTAGGTCCGGGCCAGCCAGCCGAGCGCGGCACTGATGCCGGCGGCCACAACGCCGAGGACGATGTTGCGTACGTCGTCATTCATGGGCGCGCATGCTAGCGGGCGAACGCAAACCCGTGTTCGAGACCGGCCCGCGCGCCTTCCTGACACCGACCCTGACCGACCCTGACATCGACCCCTGACACCAACCCCTGACGCCGACTCACGCGCCTTTCCTGACGGGGCCATGGCGATCGATTAAGCTGCGCGAACGGTCTCTGGCTGGAGGTGCGGATGCGTCGCCCTGTCGCACGCAAACTGTCGGTTCTGGCGGTCTCGGTCGCCGTGGTGTCGGTGGGGGCGGCCGCGCCACCCGCCGCCCAGAGCGGTCCCGTTGAAACAGCCGCGAAGGTCCCGGTCGCCGTCGGCTACGGCGGCGCGGTCGCGAGCGTCGACGCGGACGCCTCCGCCGCCGGCATCGAGGTGCTGAAGAAGGGCGGCAACGCCGTCGACGCGGCCGTGGCCACGGCCGCCGCGCTCGGCGTCACCGAGCCCTACTCCTCCGGTATCGGCGGAGGCGGCTACTTCGTCTACTACGACGCCAAGTCCCGCAAGGTGCACACGATCGACGGCCGCGAGACCGCGCCGCTGACCGCCGACCAGAACCTCTTCGTCGAGAACGGCAAGCCGCTCGCCTTCGCCGACGCCGTCAGCAGCGGCCTCAGCGTCGGCACGCCGGGCACGCCCGCCACCTGGCAGACGGCACTCGGCCAGTGGGGCAGCAAGGGGCTCGGCAGCGTCCTCGAGCCCGCCGAGCGGATCGCCCGGGACGGCTTCACCGTCGACGACACCTTCCGCTCGCAGACGGCGTCCAACGAGACCCGGTTCCGCTACTTCCCGGACACCGCCGAGCTGTTCCTGCCCGGCGGTCAGCTCCCCGTGGTCGGCTCCACCTTCAAGAACCCCGATCTCGCCCGCACCTACGAGGAGTTGGGCAAGAAGGGCGTCGGCGCCATCTACCACGGTGATCTCGGCGACGACATCCTCGATACGGTGAACAACCCGCCGGTGGACCCGAGTTCGGGCTGGAACGCCCGCCCCGGCGAGCTCTCGGAGAAGGACCTCGCCGCCTACCGCGCCAAGCTCCAGGCGCCCACCAAGACCTCCTACCGCGGCCTCGGCGTCTACTCCATCGCGCCCTCCTCCTCCGGTGGCACGACGGTCGGCGAGGCCCTCAACATCCTCGAGAACACGGACCTTTCGAAGGCGAGCGAGGTCCAGTACCTGCACCACTTCATCGAGGCGAGCCGGATCGCGTTCGCGGACCGCGGCCGCTGGGTCGGCGACCCCGCCTTCGAGGACGTACCGACGAAGGACCTGCTGTCGCAGAAGTACGCCGACTCGCGGGCGTGCCTCATCAAGGACGACGCGGTGCTGACCAGCCCGGTCGCGCCCGGCGACCCGCGCGACCCGGCGGCCTGCGCCACCGGGGGAACGGCGGCGCCGACGACGTACGAGGGTGAGAACACCACGCATCTGACGGTGGCCGACAAGTGGGGGAACGTCGTCTCCTACACGCTCACCATCGAGCAGACCGGCGGCAGCGCGATCACGGTCCCGGGTCGCGGGTTCATCCTCAACAACGAGCTGACGGACTTCTCCTTCGCCCCGGCCAACCCGGCCGTGCACGACCCGAACCTGCCGGGTCCGGGCAAGCGTCCGCGGTCGTCGATCTCGCCGACGATCGTGCTCGACCGGCACAACCAGCCCGTGGTGGCGCTGGGTTCGCCCGGTGGCGCGACCATCATCACGACCGTCCTGCAGACCCTGACCGAGTTCCTCGACCGAGGGCTACCGCTGGTCGACGCGATCGCCGCGCCGCGCGCCAGTCAGCGCAACGCGGCCCAGACCGAGCTCGAACCCGGCCTGTACGGAAGCGAGTTGCGCAAACAGCTGGAGGCCATCGGGCACTCCTTCAAGTCCGTCGCCGAGATCGGCGCGGCCACGGGCGTACAGCGGCTGCCGAACGGGCAGTGGCTGGCCGCCGCCGAGAAGGTACGGCGGGGCGGCGGCTCGGCCATGGTCGTGCGACCGGTGAAGTAGCGGTCACAGTTCGGGGGCGGGCGTCGCGTCCTGCGTGCGGAACGCGAGCTGCCCGTCCTCGACGTCCACCGTCACCCGTCCGCCCGCGGCGATCCGGCTGTCCAGGAGCAGCCGGGAGAGCTGGTTGTCGACCTCGCGCTGGATGGTGCGGCGCAGCGGGCGGGCGCCGTACTCGGGCTGGTAGCCGCGCTGGGAGAGCCAGTCGACGGCCGGGTCGGTGAAGTCCACCGAGACGCCCTGCGCGTGCAGGAGGTGGCGGGTCTTCTCCAGCAGCAGGTTGGTGATCCGGCGCAGCTGCTCCGCGGTGAGCTGGCGGAAGATGACGACCTCGTCGATGCGGTTGAGGAACTCGGGCCGGAAGTGCTCGCGCAGCGGGCGCAGGATCTGCTCGCGCCGTGCCTCCTCGTCGGCCTCGGCGCCGCCCGGCCCGAAGCCGATGCCGGCGCCGCGCCGGGTGATCGCCTCGGAGCCGAGGTTGCTGGTCATGACGATGACCGTGTTGGTGAAGTCGACCGTGCGGCCCTGCGCGTCGGTCAGCCGCCCGTCGTCGAGGACCTGGAGCAGGATGTTGAAGACGTCCGGGTGCGCCTTCTCCACCTCGTCGAGGAGGAGCAGCGAGTACGGGTGCCGCCGTACGACCTCGGTGAGCTGGCCGGCCTCCTCGTGGCCGACATAGCCGGGCGGGGCGCCGACCAGGCGGCTGACGGTGTGGCGCTCCTGGTACTCGCTCATGTCGAGGCGGACCATGCGCTCCTCGCTGCTGAACAGGGACTCGGCGAGGGCACGCGCCAGCTCGGTCTTGCCGACGCCGGTCGGGCCGAGGAACAGGAAGCTGCCGATCGGCCGGTCCGGGCTCGCGAGCCCGGCGCGGGAGCGCAGCACCGCGTCGGCGACCACGCGGACCGCCTCGTCCTGGCCGACGACCCGCTGGTGCAGATGCTCCTCCAGACCGAGCAGCCGGTCCTTCTCCTCCTCGGTGAGGCTGCTCACCGGAATGCCGGTCTGCCGGGAGACGACCTCCGCGACGGCCTCGGCGGTGACCTCCAGGTGCAGCCCCTCGTCGGCCTCGCCGTCACCCCCGGCCTCGGCGATCCGCTGCTTCAACTCGCCGATGCGGTCGCGCAGTTGTGTGGCCTGCTCGTACTGCTCGGCTGCGACCGCCTGGTCCTTGTCCCGGGTCAGCTGCTCGACGTCGCGCTCCAGGGCCCGTACGTCCGTGCCCTTGGTCCGCGCGCGCAGCCGCACCCGCGCGCCGGCCTGGTCGATCAGATCGATCGCCTTGTCCGGCAGGTGGCGGTCGGTGAGATAGCGGTCGGACAGCTCGACGGCGGCCACCAGGGCCTCGTCGGTGTAACGCACCTGGTGGTGGGCCTCGTAGCGGTCCCGCAGCCCGCGCAGGATCTCGATCGCGTCCGCGACGGTGGGCTCCGGCACCAGGATCGGCTGGAAGCGGCGGGCCAGCGCCGCGTCCTTCTCGATCCGCCGGTACTCCTCCAGCGTGGTCGCGCCCACGATGTGCAGCTCGCCGCGGGCCAGGGCCGGCTTGAGGATGTTGCCGGCGTCCATGGATCCGCTCTCGCCGCCCCCGCCGGCGCCGACGACGGTGTGCAACTCGTCGATGAAGACGATCAGTTGGTCGGAATGGGCGCGGATCTCGCCGACGATGTTGTTCAGCCGCTCCTCGAAGTCGCCCCGGTAGCGGGTGCCCGCGACGACGCCGGTCAGGTCCAGGGCGACCACCCGGCGCCCGATGAGCACGTCGGGCACGTCACCCTCGGAGATGCGCTGGGCGAGCCCCTCCACGATGGCGGTCTTGCCGACGCCCGCGTCGCCGATGAGCACCGGGTTGTTCTTGCCGCGCCGGGAGAGCACCTCGATGGTCTGCTCGATCTCCTCGTCCCGCCCGATCACCGGGTCGATCCGGCCCTGCCGGGCCAGGTCCGTCAGATCGCGGGAGTACTTGTCCAGCGTGGGCGTCTCGGCGGGGCGCGGACGCTCGGTGCGCGCCTGCGCGGCGTCCGGGGTCGCCTCGGGCGGCAGGCCGGACGGCGCGAAATGGGCCGAGTTGAGGATGTGCCCGGCGGCCGAGTCGGGGTTCGAGGCCAGTGCGGTGAGCACGTGCTCCGGGCCGATGTAACCGGCACCGCGGGCCCGGGCCAGCTCGTGCGCGTCCAGCAGCGCGCGCTTGGCGGCCGGGGTCAGGGACAGCGAGGTCGGCGGCGGCGCCTCGCCGGGCTGGTGCTGCGCCGGGCCGGAGCGCTCGTCGATCTCCGTGGCCAGTGAGTCGGGGTCCGCGCCGGCCCGGCTGAGCAGGGTCCTGGTCGGTTCGGCGGACAGGGCGGCCCGCAGCAGGTGCTGGGTGTCGAGGTCGCGACTGCCGTGCTCGGCGGCGTACTGAGCGGCGCCCCGCACGAGTTCCCGGGCGGGCTGACTCAGCAGCCGCCCGATGTCGATCTGGCGGGGACCGGGACGCGGTCCGCCGAAGAAGCGGGCGAGGAATTCGCCGAAGGCGTCGTAGCCCTCCGGTCCGGTGAAGCCGCTGGTCATGGCGTTCCCATCCGGCGTCCCTGCGGGGCCCGGGACGCCCTCGCTGATCGACGTGCCGGGGTCGGGTAACCCGGGCGGGAGCCGGTTACACCTGGGCGCGCGTTCGTAGAACACCTTCGCACGATCGGTGACGGGGGGCACCTTCAGAGCATCCGCAGGGCACCTTCAGTGCGCCCGGAAGGCACCTCCAGAGAACCCGGAGGCACCTCCAGAGAACCTCGGGAAGCGCCCCCGGCCCATCGTGCCGTCGGGATCGTCGGGATCGTCGGGGTCCCCGCTCAGCGTGCCGTCAGGATCCGCGGCCCCGAATCCATGATCGCCACGGTGTGCTCCGCGTGGGCCGCACGCGAGCCGTCGTTCGTCCGCAGGGTCCAGCCGTCCGGCGCCTCGTGGTACCCGTCCGTGCCGCCGCCGATGAGCATGGGCTCGATGGCGAGGACCATGCCGTGCCGCAGCGGGAGGCCGCGGCCGGGACGGCCCTCGTTCGGGACTCCCGGGTCCTCGTGCATGCGGCGGCCGATGCCGTGGCCGCCGAAGCCGTCCGGGATGCCGTAGCCCGCGGCCCGGCACACCGAGCCGATCGCGTGCGCGATGTCGCCGATGCGGTTTCCCACGACCGCCGCCTCGATGCCCGCCGCCAGCGCCCGCTCGGCGGTCTCGATCAGCCGTAGGTCGGCCGGGCGCGCCCTGCCCACCACGAAGCTGATCGCCGAGTCGCCCGCCCAGCCGCCCAGTTCGGCGCCGAAGTCGGCGGAGACCAGATCGCCGTCGCGCAGCCGGTAGCCGGTGGGGATGCCGTGCACGATCGCGTCGTTCACGGAGACGCAGAGGACAGCCGGGAAGGGCGTGGGCGCGAACGAGGGCCGGTAGCCGAGGAAGGGCGAGCCCGCGCCCGCGTCGCGCAGCACAGCGCGCGCCGTCTCGTCCAGCTCCAGCAGGGAAACGCCCACGTCGGCGGCTTCTCGTACGGCCGTGAGAGCACGCCCGACGACCTGGCCGGCCTCGTACATGGCGTCGATCGAGGTATCTGTCTTCAGTTCCACCATGCCAATTACTATACCGGTATTAGAATGGCGGCATGGTGCGCACTCCTCTCACTCCGGAAGAACGCGAACGCGGCGAGCGGTTCGGGCGGTTGCTGCGTGCGGCCCGCGGTGGCCGCAGCATGACGGAGGTCGCGGCGAGCGCCGGTATCTCCGCCGAGACCCTGCGGAAGATCGAGACCGGCCGTGCGCCGACCCCGGCGTTCTTCACGGTGGCCGCGCTGGCCCGGGCCCTCGGTCTGTCGATGGACGAGCTGGCGGAGCGGTGTGCGCCGGCGGGGGTGTGACGCGGGTGCGCGCAATGGTCGAGATCGCACAATGAGGCCCCTGCCGTCCCGTGGAAAACCCGCTGTAGCGTGCTCGTAACACGACTGGTGTTGCCTACGGACCGGAGTGTTCCGGTCTGGCGGGAGTTGGGCGATGACTCTGGATCAACTCCCCGGCCGAGTGCGGGAGTTCGCGAACTACCTGGACGGTCTGCTGGCACGCCTTGACCAGGGCGGTGGCTGGTGCGGGGTGTTCTGGCAGCGCGACCCTGACGGTATGCAGGCCTGCCTCGACGGGCGTGAGATGCCGCCGTGGGACGTCGTGGAGGCGCTCCTTCAGGACCTCGCGGCGGGGTACGGTCCGGATGCCGCCCGTGCGGAGGCGGAACGCGCCCGGGCCCTGCACGCCGCCGCGCTCGTCGCGTACGACGCCCGGCCCGGTGGCCGGGACGCCCTCGGGGACCGGTTCGACGTGATGCTCCGCGAGCAGCGGTATGCCGCCGAACGGCAGGCGGAACTGGGCCGGTTGCTCGCCACCGCCACCACCCAGCAGGAGGCCGACGCCCTCCGCCTCGACCTCGCCTGGGCCCGCGACGACCATGAACGCGCGACCCGCCGCTGCGCCGAACTCCGGGCACGAATGGCGGAGATGGATCACCGCACGGTAGATGGCCAGGTCCAGCCGATCCGTCGCGGACAGAGCGAGGCCGGTGCGGTGTTCCGCATGCGGGACGGGGTGGGTGATTCGCGCGGGGCGCGGTCGGATGGGCGTGATGGGTACGGTTCGCGGTCGGACGGGCGTGACGGGTACGGCTCGCGGTCGGGCGGCGGCGAGGTCTACGGCGGTGCGCATTCCGGCGCGGGTGGTACGCGCGGGGCGCGGTCTGATGGGCGTGACGGATACGGTGCGCGTTCGGACGGCGGCGCGGACTCCGGCGCCGGTGATACGCGCGGGGCGCGGTCGGACGGGCGTGATGCGTATGGCTCGGGTTCGGACGGCGGCGGGGTCTACGCCGGCGCGGACTCCGGCGCCGGTGATACGCGCGGGGCGCGGTCGGACGGGCGTGAGGGATACGGCTCGCGGTCGGACGGGCGTGATGCGTACGGCTCGGGTTCGGACGGCGGCGAGGTCTACGGCGGCGCGCGATCAGGCGCACGTGATACCCACGGCTCGCGGTCGGACGGGCGTGACGCGTACGGCTCGCGGTCGGACGGCAGCGAGACCTACGGCGGCCCGCACTCCGGCGCAGGTGATACCCGCGGGACGCGAGCGGACGGTCGCGAAGCATACGGCGCGCGACCGGACGGTCGGGACGCGTCGTACCGCACGCGCGCAGACGGTCGGGACGCGTCGTACGGCACGCGCGCAGGCAGCCAAGACGCGTACGGCGCGCGATCAGACGCCCACGACACCCACGACACCCATGACCCGTACGACACCTACGACACCTACGACACCGCCTTCCCCGACCTGCCGCAGCAGCGGGACGCCCGCACCGCGAACGCCGCCGCCGAGGCCGGCCACCCCGAGTACGACGACCCGGCGCCCACCGCGCCGCAGCAGCCGGCCCCCGCCCAGCAAGAGCCGACCCCCATCCCCAAGCAGCGCAAGCGTCGCCGAGGCAGTGCCCGTTTCGCCGGGATAGCCGCGGAGGATGCCGTCGCACCCGTCGCCGTACCGCCGGCCGTCGTACCGGATCTGCCCGCGGCGCCCGTCGCCACGGGCCGCACCCCGCGCGGGGCCCGGTTCGCCGGGGTCGCGAAGGCGGGCGCGAAGGCGGAGCCCCGGCGCGAGGCGCTGGACGAGGCCGCCCGGCGGGAGACCGTCGAGACCGTCGAGCGGCTGGTACGGCTGCGCGGCGAGGGCCGTAGCGGTGAGGCGCACGCCCTGCTCGCCGAGATCGCGTACTGGCCCGCCGCCCGCTACCCGCTGCTCGCCGCCGAACTGCAGCGGGGCGGGCTCGGTGCCGACTGGGCGACCCTGCTGTGGGAGGCCGCCTCACTGCCCGCCGACCGGCTCGTCGCCGCCGCCGACGCGCTCGTCGCCGCGGGGCGAGGCACCGACGCCGAGCAGGTCCTGCGGCAGGGTGTGGCGCGGCCCGCCGCCGAGATCGGGGAGGCCGTGCTCGGGCTGGCCGCCGAGGGCCGTCGTCGCGAGGTCCGCGCACTCCTCGACGCCTACGTCAGCGTCCGCACCCCCGAGGAGGCCGCCCGCAGCGCCGAGCCCGACCCGCAGACGCTGGTACCCCTCCTGCTGGAGGCCGCCCAGAGCGTCTCGGACGAGCGGCACTGGGATCTGGTCCACGCGCTCCGGGTAGCTGGCTTCAGCGCTTGACAGGCTGCCTGACAGCCCGCCTGACAGTCCCCCTGACCGGCCCCGTCGCTCACCCCGTCGCTCGCCCACCGGAGTGTGAAACGTGATCGACTCAGCGGGTTAACGACGATGGTCTTGGCAAGGCTGCCGGGGAGGCTTACGTTCGTGCCTCTATGGTCGTGTCTACGGGCGTAGAGGCTCTGACGTCCCGTCGAAGGAGCAGCTCATGGCCAACGTCGTACGTGCCGCTCTGGTCCAGGCCACCTGGACCGGCGACACCGAGTCCATGGTGGCGAAACACGAGGAGTACGCCCGCGAGGCGGCCCGCCAGGGTGCCAAGATCATCGGCTTCCAGGAAGTCTTCAACGCCCCCTATTTCTGTCAGGTCCAGGAACCGGAGCACTACCGCTGGGCCGAGCCGGTACCGGACGGGCCGACGACGCGTCGTATGCAAGCGCTGGCGCGCGAGACGGGCATGGTGATCGTCGTCCCGGTCTTCGAGGTCGAGCAGTCGGGCTTCTACTACAACACCGCGGCCGTGATCGACGCCGACGGCACCGTCCTCGGAAAGTACCGCAAACACCACATCCCGCAAGTCAAGGGATTCTGGGAGAAGTACTACTTCAAACCGGGCAACGTCGGCTGGCCCGTCTTCGACACCGCCGTGGGCAAGGTCGGCGTCTACATCTGCTACGACCGCCACTTCCCCGAGGGCTGGCGGCAACTCGGCCTGAACGGCGCCCAGTTGGTCTACAACCCCTCCGCCACCCACCGGGGACTCTCCTCCCACCTCTGGCGCCTGGAGCAGCCGGCCGCCGCCGTCGCCAACGAGTACTTCGTCGCCGCGATCAACCGGGTAGGCGTCGAGGAGTACGGGGACAACGACTTCTACGGGACGTCGTACTTCGTCGACCCGCGCGGGCAGTTCGTGGGGGAGACCGCCAGCGACAAGACGGAGGAACTCGTCGTCCGCGACCTCGACTTCGACCTCATTGAAGACGTACGGCAACAGTGGGCCTTCTACCGCGACCGCCGGCCCGACGCCTACGAAGGGCTGGTGCAGCCGTGACCAAGGACCTGCTGGGACGCCACCGGAGTGTCCTGCCCGACTGGCTCGCCCTCTACTACGAGGACCCGCTGGAGATCACCCACGGCGAGGGCCGGTACGTCTGGGACGCCGCGGGCAACAAGTACCTCGACTTCTTCGGCGGCATCCTGACGACGATGACCGCCCACGCCCTGCCCGAGGTCACCAAGGCGGTGAGCGAGCAGGCCGGGCGGATCGTCCACTCCTCGACCCTCTACCTCAACCGGCCCATGGTCGAACTGGCCGAGCGCATCGCCCAGTTGAGCGGCATCCCGGACGCCCGCGTCTTCTTCACCACCTCCGGCACCGAGGCCAACGACACGGCCCTGCTGCTGGCGACGACGTACCGGCGCAGCAACCAGATCCTGGCCATGCGCAACAGCTACCACGGCCGCTCCTTCAGCACGGTCGGCATCACCGGAAACCGCGGCTGGTCCCCGACCTCCCTGTCCCCGCTCCAGACGCTGTACGTCCACGGGGGTGTGCGCACGAGGGGCCCCTTCGCGGAGCTGAGCGACACCGAGTTCATCAACGCCTGCGTCGACGACCTCAAGGACCTGCTCGGCCACACCCGGGCGCCCGCCGCCCTGATCGCCGAACCCGTCCAGGGCGTCGGCGGCTTCACGTCACCGCCGGACGGCCTGTTCGCGGCCTTCCGCGAGGTGCTCCAGGAGCACGGCATCCTGTGGATCGCCGACGAGGTGCAGACCGGCTGGGGCCGCACCGGCGACCACTTCTGGGGCTGGCAGGCACACGGCGCCTCAGGACCTCCCGACATCGTCACCTTCGCCAAGGGCATCGGCAACGGCATGTCCATCGGCGGGGTCGTCGCCCGCGGCGAGATCATGAACTGCCTGGACGCCAACAGCATCTCGACGTTCGGCGGCACCCAGCTCACCATGGCGGCGGGCAACGCCAACCTCACCTATCTGCTGGAGCACGACCTCCAGGGCAACGCCCGGCGCGTCGGCGGACTGCTCATCGAGCGGTTGCGGGCCGTCGGGGCGCACGTTCCGGGCGTACGGGAGGTGCGCGGCCGGGGCCTGATGATCGGCATCGAGCTGGTCAAACCCGGCACGGACGAGGCCGACCCCGTCGCCGCGTCCGCCGTGCTCGAAGCGGCCCGCGAGGGCGGGCTGCTGATCGGCAAGGGCGGCGGTCACAACACCAGCGCCCTGCGCGTCGCCCCGCCCCTGTCCCTGAGCGTCGCGGAGGCCGAGGAGGGCGCCGCGATCCTCGAACACGCTCTGAGGAGCATCCAGTAGCACCGTCCTGAGCAAGGGAAACACCGCGATGAGCACCACCTTGGAGACCTGGGATTCCCTGGAGCCGACCCTGTCCGTGCGGCAGGTCCTCACGCTGGAGCGGGTGCTCGCCGGGGAGCCCGAGGTGGTGGCCGGCGCGAGCCAGCTCGACCGGGCCGTGCGCTGGGTTCATGTCGCCGAGGCCGCCGATGTCGGCGTGATGCTCAGCGGCGGCGAGATGGTGCTCACCACCGGGGTGCTGCTCGCCGGCGACGAGGGCGCGCAGGCCGAGTACATCCAGTCGCTGCACCGCGCGGAGGCGGCGGCCGTCGTCCTCGGACTCGGCCGCGCCTTCCCGGCCCCGCCGGACGTGATGCGCCGGGCGGCCGAGCGGTGCGGGCTGCCCATGGTCGTCCTGCACCGGCCCTTCCCCTTCGCCCAGTTGACCGAGGAGGTCCAAGCCCGGCTCGTACGGCGGAAGTTCGCGGCCATCAGCCTGTCGGAGTCCGTACGGACCGCGCTGACCGGACTCATCACCGCGGGCGCCCCGCTGCAACGCCTGCTCGACGAGGTCGCCCAGCACAGCGCCTGCCCCGTCGTCGTCACCAACCTCGCCCACCGCGTCCTCGCCACGGCGGGGGAGCGGCCGGCCGTGGACGACGTGCTGCGCGACTGGGAGCGCATCGCCCGGCAGGCCGGCGGCAGCGAGGGCGACGGCTGGATCCGCGCCGAACTGGGCGGCCGTGGAGAGCGGTGGGGCCGGATCGTGCTCTGCGGCCACCGCGGCGACACCGCCACCGGCCGCCTGCTCGCCGACCGCGCCGCCGAGGCGCTCGTCCTGCACCGCATGCTCGGCGGCACCTCCGCGCACACCTGGGAGGAGCAGTCCGCGCAGAGCCTGCTGACGGACCTCGTCAGCGGGGTCGTGGCGGCCCGGCAACTGCTGCCGCGGGCGCGCGCGGCCGGACTGCCGGTCAACCGGCGCACCTTCGTCCCGCTCGTCGTACGCGACGGCGACGCGGCCGGGCTCGACCGGGTCCTGCGGATGCTGGGCCTGCCCGGACTCGTCGCCGAGCTGGCGGAAGGAGCCGTCGCCGTCCTGCTCAGCCTCGCCCGCGACCAGGACGCCGAGGCGCTCACCGCGCACTTCGCGGCCCGGCTGCGGTCGGAGTCCGGGGCCCTGAAGGCCGTGGTGGCCGCCGCCGACCCGAGGATCGCCTGGGACGACGTGCCGGCCGGCCTGCGCGAGGCCCGGCACGTAGCGGACGCCGTGGCCGACTCCTCGGCCGTGCTCGACCTCCCGGCCGTCGTCCGCCTCAGGGACGTACATCTGCGCGGCCTGATCCGGCTGCTGCGCGACGATCCCCATGTGCAGTCCTTCGCGGAGCGGGAGCTGGACGGGCTGCTGTGCGAGGCCGGCGAGGACCTGCTCGCCGTGCTGCGCACCTATCTCGCCAGCGGCCGCAACAAGTCCCGCACCGCCCAGCTCCACCACGTCTCCCGGCCCGCGCTCTACCGGCGGCTGGAGGCCATACAGACGCGGCTCGGAGTCGACCTCGACGACTTCGAGCAGGCCGCCTCGGTGCACATCGCGCTCCTCGCGCATGACGCGCAACAGGGCTGAAACGGCGTCGCGAAACAGCAGGGAAACGCAGGACGACCTGGGAAAACGGTGGTGAAACATGGGCCCGAGGCAGGGTGACACGGTGGCACGCCGCAGGCCCGCAGACGTGACACCGTGCAACTCAAACCGGCTCTCGAGACTTCCTAGGCTCGCCGCACACCGAGCGACCGGAGGTCCCGATGAGCAGAGTGATCCGTGCCGCCCTCTTCCAGACCGCCTGGACCGGCGACAAGGAGTCGATGATCCAGGTGCACGAGCAGGCGGCCCGAGACGCGGCCGCGCAGGGTGCTCAAGTCCTGTGCTTCCAGGAGCTGTTCTACGGACCGTACTTCTGCCAGGTGCAGGACAAGGCGTTCTACGAGTACGCCGAGCAGGTCCCGGACGGCCCGATCGTCAAGCGTTTCCAGGCGCTGGCCAAGGAACTGGGCCTCGTTTTGATCCTGCCGATGTACGAGGAGGAGCAGCCCGGCGTCCTCTACAACACGGCCGCCGTGATCGACGCGGACGGCTCGTACCTCGGCAAGTACCGCAAGCACCACATCCCGCAGGTGCCCGGCTTCTGGGAGAAGTTCTACTTCCGCCCGGGCAATCTCGGCTGGCCGATCTTCGAGACGGCCGTCGGGAAGATCGGCGTCTACATCTGCTACGACCGCCACTTCCCCGAGGGCTGGCGCGCACTGGGCCTGGAGGGCGCCGAGATCGTCTTCAACCCGTCGGCCACCTCGCGCGGCCTGTCCGGCTACCTCTGGCAGCTGGAGCAGCCGGCCGCGGCCGTCGCCAACGAGTACTTCGTCGGCGCGATCAACCGGGTGGGCGTCGAGGAGCTGGGCGACAACGACTTCTACGGGACGTCGTACTTCGTCGACCCGGAGGCCCAGTTCGTGGGCGAGGTCGCCAGCGACAAGGAGACCGAACTGGTCGTCCGCGACCTGGACCTCGCCAAGCTGCGGGAAGTCCGCGACCGCTGGCAGTTCTACCGGGACCGCCGTCCCGAGGCGTACGGCCCGCTGACCGCTCCGTAGCCGACCGGATGTCCGCCGGTCCGGCACGGGGGTCCGGACCGGCGGCACCGACCGGCACCCGCACCACACCAGTGTTGACCACGGTAGGAGAGGGAGTATGAGCAGCCGTACTGTCATCCGTGGTGGCCTCGTCGTCACCGCGTCCGACGAGATCCACGCCGACGTCCTGATCGAGGACGGCCGCATCGCCGCCCTCGCCTCGTCCGGCACCCCGGCCGCCGAGGCCTGGACGGCCGAGCGGACCATAGACGCCACCGGGAAGTACGTCATCCCGGGCGGCGTCGACGCCCACACCCACATGGAGCTGCCGTTCGGCGGCACCTTCGCCTCCGACACCTTCGAGACCGGCACCCGGGCCGCCGCCTGGGGCGGCACGACGACCATCGTCGACTTCGCCGTGCAGAGCGTCGGACAGACCCTGCGCCACGGCCTGGACGCCTGGCATGCCAAGGCCGAGGGAAACTGCGCGATCGACTACGGCTTCCACATGATCGTCTCCGATGTGAACCCGAGGACGCTCAAGGAGATGGACCTGCTGGTGGAAGAGGGCGTGACCTCTTTCAAGCAGTTCATGGCCTACCCGGGCGTCTTCTACAGCGACGACGGCCAGATCCTGCGCGCCATGCAGCGCTCCGCCGAGAACGGCGGCCTGATCATGATGCACGCCGAGAACGGCATCGCGATCGACGTGCTGGTCGAGCAGGCGCTGGCGCGTGGCGAGAGCGACCCGCGCTATCACGGCGAGGTGCGCAAGGCCCTCCTGGAGGCCGAGGCCACCCACCGCGCCATCAAGCTCGCGCAGGTCGCCGGGGCTCCCCTGTACGTCGTGCACGTCTCGGCGATGGAGGCACTCGCCGAGCTGGCAAAGGCACGCGACGAGGGCCTGAACGTCTTCGGCGAGACCTGCCCGCAGTACCTGTTCCTGTCGACGGACAACCTCGCCGAGCCGGACTTCGAGGGTTCGAAGTACGTGTGCTCGACGCCGCTCCGCCCCAAGGAGCACCAGGCCCACCTCTGGAAGGGCCTGCGCACCAACGACCTCCAGGTCGTCTCCACCGACCACTGCCCCTTCTGCTTCGTGGGCCAGAAGGAGCTCGGCCGGGGCGACTTCTCCAAGATCCCCAACGGTCTGCCGGGCGTCGAGAACCGTATGGACCTGCTCCACCAGGCCGTCGTCGACGGTCACATCTCGCGCCGCCGCTGGATCGAGATCGCCTGCGCGACCCCGGCCCGGATGTTCGGCATGTACCCGAAGAAGGGCACGATCGCCCCCGGCGCCGACGCGGACGTCGTCATCTACGACCCGCGGGCCGAACAGACCGTCTCCGCCGAGACGCACCACATGAACGTCGACTACTCGGCGTACGAGGGCAAGCGCCTCACCGGCCGTGTCGAGACCGTCCTCTCGCGCGGCGAACTCGTCATCACCGAGCGGGAGTACACCGGGCACGCCGGACACGGCGCGTACATCCCCCGCTCCACCTGTCAGTACCTCAACTAGGAGTGGCGCCCATGGACTTCGGACTCGTCCTGCAGACCGACCCGCCGGCTTCGAAGGTCATCAGCCTGATGAAGCGGGCCGAGCGCAACGGCTTCACCTACGGCTGGACCTTCGACTCCGCCGTGCTGTGGCAGGAGCCGTTCGTGATCTACAGCCAGATCCTGTCGAACACGACCAAGCTGAAGGTCGGCCCGATGGTCACCAACCCGGGCACCCGCACCTGGGAGGTCACCGCCTCCACCTTCGCCACGCTCAACGACATGTTCGGCAACCGCACCGTCTGCGGCATCGGCCGCGGCGACTCCGCGATGCGGGTCGCGGGCCGCAAGCCCAACACGCTGGCCCGCATCAGCGAGGCCATGAAGGTCATCCGGGCGCTGGGCCGCGGTGACGAGGCCGACCTCGGCGGTACGGTGATCAGGTTCCCGTGGATCAAGCCGGGCGCCGAACTCCCCGTATGGATGGCGGCGTACGGACCCAAGGCCCTGAAGATGACCGGCGAGGAGGCCGACGGGTTCATCCTCCAGCTCGCCGACCTCTACCTGACCGAGTACATGGTCAAGGCCGTGAAGGACGCGGCGGTGGCCGCCGGTCGTGACCCCTCCGAGGTGAAGATCTGCGTCGCCGCCCCGGCCTACGTCACCGAGGACGACTCGCCCGAGGCGCTCGCCCACGCGCGCGAGCAGTGCCGCTGGTTCGGCGGGATGGTGGGCAACCACGTGGCCGACCTGGTGTCCAAGTACGGTGAGCACTCCGCCGCCGTACCCGACGACCTCACCGACTACATCAAGGCGCGCGAGGGCTACGACTACTCCCACCACGGGCGCAGCGGCAACCCCGACACCCAGTTCGTGCCGGACGAGATCGTCGACCGGTTCTGCCTGATCGGGCCGGTCGAGAAGCACATCGAGAAGCTGAACGCGCTGCGTGAGCTGGGCGTCGACCAGTTCGCCGTCTACGACATGCACGACGCGCAGGAAGCCACCATCGACGCCTACGGCACGAAGGTGATCCCGGCCGTCAACGCCTGACCCGTAACTCCGCTCACCTCCCCATCCCCCCACTCCTGTTCTCCCCTCCCCGTCCCCCGGGGAGGGAGCCGGAGCCCGCACGGCCTTTCCGGATCCGCCCCTCGTTTGATTGGCCTGCCCATGACCGACACCGCTCCCACGGCCATACCGCCGTCCCCTCAAGTCACCCTCGCCGACGGCCGGGTGGAGCTCGCCCCGGGCAGCCCCGCCCCGAGCGGCCGCTACGCCAACGAGGACCTGCTGCCGGTCCCGGTGGAGAAGCGCACCTGGACCACGTACAACTTCTCCGCCCTGTGGGTCGGCATGGCCCACAACACGGCCTCCTGGACCCTGGCCTCCGGTCTGATCGCCGTCGGCATGGACTGGAAGCAGGCGGTGCTCACCATCGCCCTGGCCAATGTGATCGTGCTGGTCCCGATGCTGCTCACCGGGCACGCGGGACCGAAGTACGGCATCCCCTTCCCGGTCTTCGCCCGCGCCTCCTTCGGCATCCGCGGCGCCAACCTGCCCGCCGTCGTACGGGCGTTGGTGGCCTGCGGCTGGTTCGGCATCCAGACCTGGATCGGCGGCGAGGCGATCTACTTCCTCGCCGGGAAGCTCATCGGCAACGGCTGGACCGACGTCGGCGAGATCGGCGGCTACGCCTGGACCATGTGGCTGTCGTTCGCGATCTTCTGGGCGATCCAGGTCGCGATCATCTACCGGGGCATGGAGACGATCCGCCGCTTCGAGAACTGGGCGGCGCCCTTCGTGCTCGTCGGCGCCTTCGTGATGCTGTGGTGGATGAGCGAGAAGGCCGGCGGCTTCGGCCCGCTGTTCGATCAGCCCTCCAAGCTGGGCTGGGGCGCCGACTTCTGGAAGCTGTTCTGGCCGTCCCTCATGGGAATGATAGGTTTTTGGTCCACTTTGTCATTGAACATCCCGGACTTCACCCGGTACGGCAAGAGCCAGAAGGCCCAGACATGGGGCCAGGCCCTCGGCCTGCCCACCACCATGACGCTCTTCGCGCTGCTGTCGGTGATGGTCACCTCCGGTTCGCAGGCGGTGTACGGCGAGGCGATCTGGGACCCGGTACAGCTCGCCGCCAAGACGGACAACACCGTGGGCCTGCTGTACGCGCTGGTCACCGTGCTGGTGGCGACCCTGTCCGTGAACATCGCGGCGAATCTGGTCTCGCCGGCCTTCGACTTCTCCAACATCGCGCCCCGGAAGATCAGCTTCCGGGCCGGTGCGCTCGTCACCAGCGTGCTCGCCGTGCTGATCTTCCCGTGGAAGCTGTACTCCGACCCGCAGGGCTACATCTTCACCTGGCTCGGCCTGGTCGGCGGACTGCTCGGCACGGTCGCCGGCATCCTCATCGCCGACTACTGGATCCTGCGCCGCGGCAAGCTCGACCTGACCGACCTGTACCGCACGGGCGGGCGCTACTGGTACTCCGGCGGCTGGAACTGGCGGGCCGTCGTCGCCTTCGTGGTCGGCGGTGTCCTCGCCATCGGCGGTGCCAGCTTCAAGCCGCTGATCGACGGGCGGCCCATCCCGGCACTGGAGTCGCTGGCCGACTACGGCTGGGCCGTGGGCCTGGGCACCTCGATGGTGCTGTACGTGGTGCTGATGCTGGCGCGCGGAAGGGACCGCCTGGAGGCCTGAGCCGCCGGCTGTCTGTCGTCGGCTGTCGTGGGAGGACGGTCAGCTCTTCTGGCCGTCCTCCAGCGCGGCGACCGCTTCCCTGGCGGCCTTGATGGCGCCCTTGTTGATCTCGTCCGTACTGGGCGCCTTCTTCGACTCGAAGTCGCTGCCGTTGTACGTGATGACCACCAGCGCGTTGGACGCGCGGACCACCACGACGCCCTCGCGCGTCTGCTGCTTGTCCTCGGTGGTGAGGTTCACGACGGAGTACGCCGAGTCGCCGAGACCGGGTACGTCCCCGCCGCCGCTCTTCTCCGTGAGGTTGTCCTTGTAGGACTCCCGCGCCTTCTCGTCGGAGTCCGCGACCTCGAAGGAGACGTCGAGCCAGCGGTAGTCGTACCCCTTGAGCGCGTTCCAGGAGCAGGTGCGGCGCAGCTTCGAGTCCGTCGAGGGGATCTCCTTGCCGGCCGTCTTCGCGCCCGGCACGAGCGAGGTGATCGTCTTCTTGGCCAGACTGCCGCACGGCGAGGGCGCGGCGGAGTACGTCTTGGACGCGACCGATGACGACGGGGCCGAGGCGGACTCGGTCCCGGTCTTCTGCTCCTCCTTGTGCTCAGCGGCCGGTGCCGTGGCGAACGGACCGGACGACAGCGACCAGCCCGCCACGGCGAGCACGACGACGGGAGACAGCCGCGCGGTGAGGGCGAGCGGCAAGGGAAGAGAACTGGAACGCACGGCGCCTTTTCGTGGGGGACGGTGCGGAGGGGGCCCGCACGGCGGACGGGACGCCAGTTTCACACGAGTCCCGGTGGGGCGGAAGTGCCAACTCGCTCCGTGCATGTGCGGTCACTGCGGCTGACCGGGCCCGCACGGCCGTACGGCGGTCACCAGCCACACCCCGGCCCGCATCCGGACGCCGTCCTCCGTCTCGTAGGGGCGCAGGGCATCCTCCAGGGCCGCGCGCTGTTCGGCGGACACCGTGCGGCCGGGCGCGCGTGACAGCAGGAAGTCGACGGCGTCCGGGACGTCGCGGCCCCAGGTGGTCCTGACGGTGACGGGAGCCACGGTCACCTGCTCGAATCCGTCCAGGACGTCGCGGATGCGGGCCGGGTCGGAGAGCGAGGCCATGGCGGTGTGCGCGGCGGTCGTCTCCGCGTCCGGCTCGTCGGCCGGCCGGGCGAACAGGCCGAGTGCCCGTCCCTCCTCCGAGTGCGGCCCGGGCGGCTGCGGACAGACGAACGCGAGGCGCCCGCCCGGTCGCAGGGCCCGCGCGAGATTGCGGAAGGCGGCCGTGTGGTCGGCGAAGAACATCACGCCGCCCCGGCTGATGACGACGTCGTGGGCGGCCGGCGGGAACGGATGCACCTGCGCGTCGGCGAGTTCGTACGCGACGTTCGTGATGCCCTCGTCCTCGCTGCTCGCCTGCGCGCGCTCCAGCAGCGGTGCCGAGATGTCGACGCCGACGACCTGCCCGGGGTACGCGCGCCGGGCCGCGAGCCGCGTGGTGGCGCCCGCGCCGCAGCCGACGTCCAGCACGCGGTCGCCGGCCGTGAGGGCGGCGCCGTCGAACAGCGGCTCGTTCACCGCCGCCAGCATCGCGTCGTAACGCGCCTGGTGATCGGCCCAGTGGGTGCCGACGGCGCCGTTCCAGGCCTGCGCCTGCCGGGAGTTGGCGATCGTCGTCATGACGCCTCCTGGGAGATACGAGCGGCGAGTGAGCCTTCGATGCGGTCCACGGCGGCGAAGGCGCCGTACGCGACGAGGTGCACCAGGCAGTGGTCGGTGTGCTCCGGCCGCCGCCAGGCCGCCACGTCCTCGCCGGTGATCCGGTACGGCGCGAGGGCGGCCAGCAGCGCCAGACGCGCCCCGGGACGCTCCCGGCGGTCCGGGAACCCGCCCAGGGCGAGCGGCGGATGCGCTCCGTCCCAGTCCCGCAGGGTCTGCCGTACGAGGGCCTGGTCGTCGGCGTCGAGGAGGCCCGCGCCCGCTGTGGCCGCCGTGCGCAGGGCGGCGTACGCGGGACCGACAGCAGTTCCGGCGGCCCAGGCCGGTCCCGGGCCGGGGTCGTCGAGGAGGGGGAGGGAGGCGCCGGGGCGGACCTCGCGGCGTACCGCCGGGGCGAGGGTGCGGCCCGCCACGCTCCGTACCGCCCGGAACCGCTGGGCATTGCACGGCAGCAGCTTCTCCGTCAGCAGGGCCGACACCATCCGGTTGATGAAGTGGAAGGAGAGAGCGGTGCCCAGGTAGCCGGCGGTGTGCTCGCGCGGGAACGGATACGGCTCCAGGCAGACACCGCCCGGCACGCGCGTGTGCTCTCCCCAGTCGAGCACGCGCGCATGGTCCTCGTTCTCCGGTCGCTCCCCGCGGGCCAGGCGCTCGGCGAGGGCGTGGTCGCCCGTGGCGTGCAGCAGCACGGTGTGCGCGTCCACGCAGAACGGGCACTGGTTGGCGCGTGACACCCCGTACGCCGCCAGCTCCTTGCCGGTGCGGCTGCCGGGGCCGGCGATGAGCGACTCGCGCATCAACGCCCAGACAGGGGCGAGGAGTTCGGGCGCCGAGGACAGGACCACGAAGGTGGGCGGTTCGGCGATGCCGAAGTCGCGGGCGATCTGCTCGTAGACCTCGGCGGCGCGGCCGGTGGCGGCCTTGGGCGGCAGGGGTTCGGTGTGGCGGAAGGCTTTGGACATGGCAGCAGCCTGCGCCTCGGGGGTGCCCGCGGTCGTCGTACGGCCGAAGGCAGTCGGCGCTGCGCCGGACGGGCGGGGCGGACCCGCTCACTACTGCGCCGGGAGTAGTCCGGGAGTTGTCCACAGGTCTGACGCCGGTGTCGGTGCGGCGGTCTACTGTGCGGGCATGAGCGGACACGTGGCCGGCCCGGTCGCACGCAGGCGTCTCGCCGACGCGGCCCTCGCGGTCGTGATCGGCGCCTTCGTCGTGACCACGGCCGCTTTCGACGGCGATGCGACGGCCGTCGACTACGCGCTCGTCGTGCTGGGTTCGGCCGCCCTGGCGTTCTACCGCGCCGCTCCGCGGGCGGTGCTGGCGGCGGCCACCGCGACCTGCACGGCCTACGTCCTGCACGCCCACCCGGGGTCGCTCGCCGCGCTCCCGCTCCTCGGCGCCGTGCACACGGCGTCCCGTGCGGGGCACCGGGCGTGGGGGGCCGCGGCGAGCGGGGTGTTCCTGGCGGCGTACCTGGTGACGGGAGCGACGACCCAGGAGGTGGTCGAGAAGGCCACGCTGCTCGCGGGCTGGTTCCTGTGCGCGCTGGTGACGGGGCTCGCCGACCGCAACTGGCAGGCGTATCTGCGCCAGACCGAACAGCGCGCCCTGGAGGCCGAACGCACCCGCGAGGAGGCGGCGCTGCGCCGGGCGGGCGAGGAACGCCTGCGGATAGCCCGCGAGTTGCACGACTCGCTCACCCACAGCATCTCGATCGTCAAGCTCCAGGCGGGCGTGGCGGTGCACCTGGCCCGCAAGCGCGGCGAGGAGGTGCCGCCCGCGCTGCTCGCCATCCAGGAGGCGGGCGGCGAGGCGATGCGCGAACTGCGCGCCACGCTGGAGGTGCTGCGCACGGACGAGGCGACCGGCTCGCCCGCGGTGCTCGTGGAGCGCGCGCGGACGGCGGGCCTCGCGGTCGAGCTGACGGTGAGCGGGAAGGAGCGGGCGCTGACCGCGACGGTCGACCGGGCCGTGTACCGCATCGTCCAGGAGTCCCTCACGAACGCCGCCCGGCACGCGGGACCGGCCAAGGTGCAGGTCCGACTCGACTACGGCGAGGAGGAGTTGACGATATGCGTGGACGACGACGGACACGCCGACCCGGCCCGCCCGCCGCTGCCCGGCATCGGCCTCACCGGCATGCGTGAACGCGTCACGGCGCTCGGCGGCACGCTGCACACCGCCCCGCGCGCGGAGGGCGGCTTCTCGGTGCGAGCACGGCTGCCGGTGGGGGAGGCGGGATGACGGACGCGACCGCGAACCAGCAGGTGATCCGTGTCGCGCTCGTCGATGACCAGGCGCTGATGCGCGCCGGTTTCCGCGCCCTCCTCGACGCCGAGGACGGCATCGAGGTGGTCGGCGAGGCCGCGGACGGGGAGCAGGGCCTGGCGCTGGTGCGCGCCGGCCTGCCCGACATCGCGCTGATCGACGTACAGATGCCGGTGATGACGGGCATCGAGGCGACCCGGCACATCGCCGCCGACCCGGCGCTGTCCGGCGTGCGCGTCGTGATCCTCACGAACTACGGCCTCGACGAGTACGTGTTCGACGCACTGCGGGCGGGCGCGAGCGGCTTCCTGCTGAAGGACACCGAACCCGCCGACCTGCTCCAGGCCATCGAGGTGGTGGCGGGCGGCGAGGCCCTGCTGTCCCCGTCGATCACCCGCACCCTGATCGGCGAGTTCGTCTCCCGGCCGCCGGACCGGGCCACCGCCCCCGGCCTGGAATGCCTCACCCGCCGCGAACGCGAGGTCACCGCGCTGGCGGCCCGCGGCCTCAGCAATGAGGAGATCGCCGGCCACATGGTCATCAGCCCGTTCACCGCCAAGACGCACATCAGCCGCGCGATGACCAAGCTGGGGGCGCGGGACAGGGCGCAGTTGGTGGTGTTCGCGTACGAGTCGGGGCTGGTGACGGCACGCGGCAGCTGACCGCGGAACATATTGCGTTGCGAGCCGAGGGCCGCGATCAGCAACCTGAGGTGATGACGAACGAGACGAAAACCCCCGAGCAACAGCCCGCCGTCCGTGCGGAGATCCTGGCCTACTACGCCGAGGGCAAGGAGGACGCCCGGCTGCGGCAGGGCACCGGACGACTGGAGTTCTGGCGCACCCAGGACGTCCTTCGGCGCCTCCTGCCCGACGCCCCCGCCCGGGTCCTCGACGTCGGCGGCGGCAGCGGGGTGCACGCTCAGTGGCTCGCGCGGGACGGGTACGAGGTGGACCTCGTCGACCCGGTGCCGCTCCACCTGGAGCAGGCCGCCCGGCTGCCCGGCGTCACCGCCCGCCCCGGGGACGCCCGCGCACTGCCCGCCGCCGACGCTTCGTACGACGTGGTCCTGCTCCTCGGACCGCTGTACCACCTGCCCGAACGCCCCGACCGGGTAAGGGCGTTGGCAGAGGCGCACCGCGTGGTCCGGCCCGGCGGGCTGGTGGTGGCGGCCACCATCAACCGGTTCGCGCAGCTGCACGACCTGCTGCGTGAGGAGCGCTACTTCACCCCGCTGTACCGCGAACGCGCCGATGCCGTCGCCGTGGACGGCCGACACCGCTACGACCCCGAGGACGGCCTGTTCACCGTCGCCTACTTCGCCAGGCCCGACGAGCCGCCCGCGGAACTCGCCGACGCCGGGCTCACCGTCGAGGGCCAGTACGGCGTCGAGGGCGTCGCCTGGCTGATGGGCGGCGTCGAGGACTGGCTGGACGATCCCGAACACCGCGAGGCCGTCCTGGCGGCGACCCGGCGCACCGAGTCCGAGCCGACGCTGCTGGGGGCCAGCGGGCATCTGCTCACCGTGGGCAGGAGGCTTCCGTAGGAGCCGCGGTGGGGCCGGCGCGTCAGCGCTGGCTGGTCAGGTAGCCGCCCATGGAGGTGAAGTACTCCGTCGCGGCCAACTCCCGGCCGTCCTCGGTCCGTACGCGCGTGATGGCCAGGCCCTTGTTGCGGCCCGTGCGGGCGTCGGCGCCGGCGACGATCACCACGCCGTCGCCCTCGCGATAGAAGATCCGGCCGGGCGTACCGCCGTAGTGGCCCTGGGACACCACGGCGGCGAGGACCTCGAGCCGCTTGCCCTTGTGGAAGGTGTAAGTGCTGGGGTACGGCTCGGACTGGGCGCGGACCAGGCGTTCGAGGTCCTGCGCCGGCCAGGTCCAGTCGATGCGGCTGTCCTCGATGGACCGCTTGTGGAAGAAGCTGGCCTGGGACCGGTCCTGCTTGGTGAACTCCGTTTGACCTGCGGCGATGAGGTCGAGTGCGCCGATGGTGACGGGGGCGATGAGGTCCACGGTCTTGTGGAAGAGGTCGGTGGCGGTGTCCGTCGGCCCGACCGGAACCGCCTCCTGCCGGACGATGTCGCCGGCGTCGAGCTCGTCGTTCATCATGTGCGCGGTGACGCCCACTTCGGGCTCGCCGTTGATCAGGGCCCAGATCAGCGGGGAGAAGCCGGCGTACTTCGGCAGCAGCGAGTCGTGCACGTTCAGCGTGCCGTGGCGCGGCAGGTCGAAGATGCGCGGAGGGATCCAGGTCCGCCAGTTGTTCGCCACGATGATGTCCGGGTCGGCCTCCTTGAGGCGCTCGAACAGCTCGTCGTCGTCGGGGCGGTTGCGGATCAGCACCGGCACGCCGTGCTCTTCGGCGAGGTCGGCGACGGAGTCGCTCCAGATCTTCTCGTACGCGTGCTCGCTCTTGGGGTGCGTCACGACCAGTACCACGTCGTGTTCGGAGTCCAGGAGGGCTTGCAGGGTGCGATGCCCCCAGGTCTGGTAACCGAGCATGGCGACCCGCATGGGGTTCCTCCTCAGAGCAGGGATTGATCAGGGGCAAGTAAAGCAAGCCTTACCTTATGTTTCAACGGGTGTGCAGACTTGCTCAGTTGGCGGGTGCCGTGGACGCCCGGTTGTCCGTTCCGCCCTATCGACACCTTCGCTAGTTTAGCTTAGGCTCACCTAAGTTCTTGGCAGGTCGCTCCGTCGGCGTGCCCACTTTCGTGCTTTCCCCACGCCTGGCAGGCGACTGCCCCGCACGATGGGAGTGACATGTCGCAGGTTCTTCCTGATGACGCAACACCGGTCCACGACCTCATTGGCATCGGCTTCGGACCGTCTAATGTGGCCATGGCCATCGCAGTAAGCGAGCACAACGCACGCGTCGACGGGCAGGAGGCGATCACCGCTCGATTCTTCGAGCAGCAGCCGCGCTTCGGCTGGCACCGCGGCATGCTGATCGACGACGCGACCATGCAGGTGTCCTTCCTCAAGGACCTGGTGACGCTCCGGAACCCGGCCAGCGAGTTCAGCTTCCTCTGCTACCTGAAGAGCAAGGGACGGCTGATCGACTTCATCAACCACAAGAACCTCTTCCCGCTGCGGGTGGAGTTCCACGACTACTTCGAGTGGGCCGCCGCCCAGGTCGACGACATGGTCTCCTACGGCCACGAGGTCGTGGGCGTCGCGCCCGTCGTCCGTGACGGAGCCGTGGAGTACCTGGATGTCACGGTCCGGTCGGGGGAGGGCCTCGCGGTGCACCGGGCCCGCAACCTCGTCATCGGCACCGGGTTGCGTCCCCTCATGCCTCAGGGTGTGGAGCGCGGCGACCGCGTCTGGCACAACTCCGAACTGCTGACGAAGGTCGACGAGTTGGAGGGCGCCTCGCCCTCTCGGTTCATCGTCGTGGGCGCCGGCCAGAGCGCCGCCGAGAACGTCGCCTACCTGCACCGCCGCTTCCCTGAGGCCGAGGTCTGCGCGGTCTTCTCCCGCTACGGCTACAGCCCCGCCGACGACAGCAGCTTCGCCAACCGGATCTTCGACCCCTCGGCGGTCGACGAGTACTTCGCCGCGCCCGAGGACGTCAAGCGCCGGCTGATGGACTACCACGGCAACACCAACTACTCCGTGGTGGACATCGACCTGATCGACGACCTGTACGGGCAGATGTACCGGGAGAAGGTCCTCGGCACCGAGCGGCTGCGCTTCCTCAACGTGTCCCGGCTCACCGCCGTCGAGGAGACGCGGGCCCAGGTCCGCGCCACCGTGAAGTCCTTGGTCACCGGCGAGGAGACGCCCTTGGACGCGGACGTCGTGGTCTTCGCCACCGGCTACAGCCCCGCCGACCCTCTCGGCCTCCTCGGCGAGGTCGCGGAGCAGTGCCTGCGCGATGACGAGGGCCGCGTCCGCGTCGAGCGCGACTACCGCATCGCGACCGACCCCGACCTGCGTTGCGGCATCTACATGCAGGGCGGCACGGAGCACACGCACGGCATCACGTCGGCTCTGCTGTCCAACACCGCGATGAGGGTCGGCGAGATCCTGGACTCGCTCCTCGACCGGGGCGTCAAATCCGCTTCCGACGAGGCCCGGCCGGTCGCCGACGGAATCGGCAGCACCGCCCGCTAGGGGCTGTCCGGCGGAGCAGGTCGCAGGAAATCGGCGGCGCCTCATCAGCGCCGGTGAGCGGGGGCGATGGGGGTGCCCCCGCGCGAGGTTGTTCGAGCGTGGGGGAGCGTCCAGCTGCAAGGCGGAGGAGGGAGTCGACGCGATGGGGGTCCCCCCGCTCGAGCGAAGCCGAGAGTGGGGGAGTCGGCGAGTGACGACAACGCGGCAGATGGGCGTGCCAGACCCCGCGTCTGCGGCATGATCCGCCGGACAGGCCCTAGCGTGGCAACGTGAGTGTCCGAACCCCCTCCGGCCAGGCAGTGGCCGTCGCCCGTCACGGCTGGGTGCAGGCCGCGGCCACGGTGTTGGGCGCGCTGCTCGCGATGGTGGTGGTCGCCGCGCTGGGGCTGTGGGCGGCCGGTGCGGCGGACCTTCCGGACAACGCGTTCCCCCGGGTGGTCGCGGCGACCGTCGTCACGGCGGTCGGCGGCACGATCGAGCTGTCGGGGAACGCCGGAGCACTGGCCGACTCCCGGGCGGGGCTCACCGTGATCCCGCTTTCGGTCACCCTCGTGGGGGCCCTGGTGCTCGCCGCGCGCTTCCTGCGTCCGCTGCGGCACCGGGCGGTCGCCGGTGCCGCGGAACTGGCCGGCTGGGCCGCCCGGATCGCCGTGCTGTGGCTGCTCGGGCTGCTCGGCCTGGCCCTCGCGGCCCGCCAGACCTTCGCGGTCTCCCTGGGGGAGGGCACGCTCGGTGACATCGGGGACCTGTTCGGTGTGTCGCCGACGGTGGGCTTCACGACGGACGTGCCGCTGACCCTCGCCTTGGGTCTGCTGTGGCTGGCCGGCGTTCTGGTGCTGGCCCTGCTGGTCTCGCGCGCGTCCCCGCTGCCGGGCAAGCCGGCGCGCTTCCAGGAGGCGGTGCGGCCGGCGGCCTACGCGATGGTCGTGCTGTTGCTCGCCTGCGTCGTCCTCGGGATCGTCATCGCCCTCGTCGTCGCGGCGACGCGCGGCCAGGCGGCGCAGACGTTCGCGTTGATCCTGCTCGGCATGCCGAACCTGGTCTGGCTCACGCTCACGATCGGCCTCGGCGCCACCTGGAACGGCCGCGTGGAAGGGCCGTTCGCACTGCCCATGCCCCATGTGCTCGACGAGGTGCTGCGCGGCCGGGACGTCGCGGCGCTCAACCTGGCCTCGATCGCCGACCACGACGGCAGGGTGTGGTGGCTCGTGGTCGTGGACGCGGTGCTGCTGCTGGCCGCCGCCGTCGTCATGGCGGCACTCTCACCGGCCCGGACACGCCCCTGGCAGCACGCCGTGCACCTGATGGCCGCCCTCGCGCTGACGGTGCTCACGATCTGCCTCGTCGGCCGGATCTCCGCGCACTACGGCCTGTCCCTGCTCGGCATCGGCGACCTGGGCGGCGACCTGTCGGGAGAGCTGTTCCTGAGGCCCGAACCGTGGACGGCGGTCGGCCTCGCCGCGCTCTGGGGACTGGTCACCGGTTTCCTCGGCGGACTGCTGGCGGGACCGGTACGGCGGCGGGGCGCGATCAGGAAAGGCGGGAGAGGATCTTGAGAGGATGACGCAAGGCATGGGAGTGTGCGTTGAGTCGAGGAAAGGGCAGCACATGACGTTGGCTCTCGAAGACCGCTTGGCCGTCACCGAGTTGATCGCGTTGCACGGGCACGTGGTCGACGAAGGTGAACTGGACCGCATGGCGGAGGTCTTCACTTCCGACGTCGTCTACGACCTCTCCGACTTCGGCCAGGGGCAGGTCACCGGACTCGCCGCGCTCAAGGAGGCTGCCCTGGCCCTCGGCTCGGCCAATCCCGTCGCGCACCACGTCACCAACGTGGTGATCGAGGAGGTGGCCGGCGACCGGGTGCGTGCCCGCTCCAAGGGGCTGGGCGTCAAGGCGGACGGCTCGTGCGGCTCCGTGACGTACGAGGACACCGTGGTGCGGATCGCCGACGGCTGGCGCATCTCCCACCGCAGGATGCTGGCGCGGCGCGTGCCGCTGAACGGACTGGGCCAGGACTGATCGCCTCCCGGTCAGGCGACGGGCGTGAACAGCGCCGCGGCGGTCCGCTGCATACGCAGGGCGTCCACCGACTCCGCCAGCAGTTCGTACTCGGTGGTGTCGTCGCTCGCGGCGATCCGCACCAGCTGCCCCGCGGCCAACTTGTCGGCCACCAGCTCCTGTTGGGTCAGGTCGCCGCACCAGGCGCGCAGCACGGCCGGCACGTCGAGGACGGTCCAGGAGACCGGGACGAGCGCGCCGGGCGGAAAGAGTCCGGCTTCCGGCTGTGGGTCCAATCGGTCGGCGATCCAGGAGGCGCGGTCGCGCATCCACCACAGGGCGAGGGCGAGGGTAGGGGCCCGGTAGGTTCCCAGGGGTACGCCGATACGCCGGCCACCGACGGTGCCGTACCCCGTGACATGGCACAGGAATTCATCGTGCACGATCACTCCCCCGCTGCTTCGCTAGCCTGTGGGCCGGGCCTCTCCTTCGGTGCGGCTCAGTGCTGTGCGTGACGGGTTCTTCGCTGGATGTGAAGGCCCTAGCAGTCGAGTATGTTCACTACTGAAACACTGTCACCACAACTTTCCGGCCAGTCTCCTGGCATATTCGGGTCCCTTTTTGGCCGAAACATGACAGGCCTTCGCCTGGGCTGCGGCTCACGGGCTTTCCAGGTCTCCGGCTGTCCGGTCCGCGATGAGTTCTCGCGCTCCCGGTGGTCTCTTCAAAAGAAGCACCACCGGGAGCGGAGGACATCATGGCTACGACCGGACAGCTGAACGCGGAATTCACCGCCGTGCTGCGCAAGAGCCCGCAGGAGGGCGGCTGGACCTATCTCGTCTGGCCCGACTCCGTCGCGTTCTTCGGCACCCGCGGACTGGTCAAGGTGCGCGGCACGATCGACGGGCACCCCTTCCGCAGCTCCTTCATGGCCCTGGGCGACGGCACCCACAAACTGCCCGTGAAGGCCGAGGTGCGCAGGGCGATCGGGAAGGAGGAGGGCGACACCGTGACCGTGCGGCTGGAGGAGCGGATTACGGCTTGATCACCCCGTCGATCCGGGCCAGCTCGGCCGCGTCGAAGTCCAGATTGCCCAGGGCGCCGACGCTGTCCTCCAGCTGCTGCGGGCTGCTCGCGCCGACGAGGGCGGAGGTCACCCGGCCGCCGCGCAGCACCCAGGCCAGCGCCAGCTGGGCCAGGGTCTGGCCGCGGGTCTTGGCGATGTCGTCGAGGGCGCGCAGCCGGCCCACCAGGTCCTCGGTGACCGCGTCCGAGTTGAGGAAGGGGCTGTCGCTCGCGGCGCGCGAGTCCTCCGGGATGCCGTCGAGGTAGCGGCCGGTGAGCAGGCCCTGCTCCAGCGGGGAGAAGACGATGGAGCCGACCTGGAGCTCGTCCAGCGCGTCCAGGAGACCCTCGTCCTCGGGGCGGCGGTCCAGCATCGAGTAGCGGGGCTGGTGGATCAGCAGCGGGGTGCCCAGCTCGCCGAGGATGCGGGCGGCCTCGCGGGTCTGCTCCGCCGAGTAGTTGGAGATGCCGACGTACAGCGCCTTGCCCTGCTGGACCGCGGAGTGCAGGGCGCCCATCGTCTCCTCCATGGGAGTCTCCGGGTCGGGGCGGTGCGAGTAGAAGATGTCGACGTAGTCCAGGCCCATCCGCTTCAGGCTCTGGTCCAGCGAGGACAGCAGGTACTTGCGCGAACCCCATTCGCCGTAGGGGCCGGACCACATCAGGTAGCCGGCCTTGGTGGAGATGACCAGCTCGTCGCGGTAGGACGCGAAGTCGGCCTTGAGTGCCTCGCCGAAGGCGGACTCGGCGGCGCCGGGCGGCGGGCCGTAGTTGTTGGCCAGGTCGAAGTGGGTGACGCCGAGGTCGAAGGCGCGGCGCAGGATGGCGCGCTGCGTCTCGACGGTCCGGTCGGCGGGGCCGAAGTTGTGCCACAGACCGAGCGACAGCGCGGGGAGCTTCAGGCCGCTGCGTCCGGTGCGCCGGTAGGGCATGTCCGCGTAGCGGTCGGGGTGTGCGGTGTACAACGCGACTCCAGAAGGTTGGCATGGCGGAACCAGGTTCCCTGAGAACCGGTGTCCACTCTGTCGTGACCTGGGGGCAGTGGTCCAACAGGAGAATCCGATGGAATTCAGCGCGTACGCTTCTCAATCATGGAACTGCGCCATCTCCAGCACTTCGTCGCCGTCGCCGAGGACCAGCACTTCACCCGGGCGGCCGAACGGCTGATGGTGTCCCAGTCGGGCCTGTCCGCCTCCATCCGGGCGCTGGAGCGAGAGCTCCAGACCCCGCTGTTCGTGCGGACGACCCGCCGGGTGACCCTCACCGAGGCCGGGCGGGCGCTGCTGGGCGAGGCCGAGCGGATCCTGGCGCAGGTGCGGTCCGCGCACGAGGCCGTGGCCGCCGTGCAGGGCGTGCTGCGCGGCACGCTCGCGCTGGGCACCGAGCAGTGCATCGCGGGCGTGCACGTGGCGAGGCTGCTGGCCGCGTTCAGGCGGCTCCACCCGGACGTGGAGATCCGGCTGCGGCAGGCGGGGGCGGGCGCGCTCGCCGAGGAGGTCGCCGCCGGACGCCTCGACCTGGCCTTCGCGGTCCGCAGCCACGCGGACACCGACCAGCTGCGCTCCGTACCGCTGACCAGCGAGCCGATGACCGTCCTGTGCCACCCCAGCCACCCGCTCGCGAGCGCCGGCGCGGCGGTGACTCCCGACGAGATCGGCGACGAGATCTTCGTCGACTTCCATCCGGACTGGGGGCCGCGCCGGATCACCGACGCCGCCTTCGCCGCGGCGGGCGTGCGGCGGACGGTCGCGCTGGAGGTGAACGACGTGCACAGCCTGCTCGACCTGGTGGACGAGAACCTGGGCATCGCCGTCGTACCGCGGCACTTCCGGCACAAACGCGAGACACTCACCGCCCTGCCGCTGAAGGGCACGGGCGAGGCGACGTACGAGACGGTGGCGCTGCTGCCGCCGCCGCAGGCCGCCAGCCCCGCGGCCCGGGCGCTGATGACGCTTCTGGAGACCGAGGAAGCATGACGGCGCGAGATGCGCGATGGTGGAGCGTATGCATGCCAAGGACATCCTCATCGAGGCGTACAACCGCATCCAGGAAGAAGTCCACGCCACCGTGGACGGCCTCGGCCCGGACGAGCTCAACGCCCGTCCCGCCGTGGACGCCAACTCCGTCTCCTGGCTGATCTGGCACCTCACCCGGGTCCAGGACGACCACCTGGCCGACGCCTCCGGGTTCGACCAGGTCTGGCTGTCCCAGGGCTGGGAGAAGCGCTTCGGGCTCGATCTGCCGCGCCGGGACACGGGCTACGGGCACAGCTCCACGCAGGTCGCCAAGGTCCGGGTCGACTCCGGTGACCTGCTGACCGGGTACTACGACGCCGTGCACGTGCAGACCCTCGGATTCCTGCGCGGGCTGGCCGCCAAGGACTTCGAGCACATCGTGGACGAGCGCTGGGATCCGCCGGTCAGCCTGGGCGTACGGCTGGCCAGTGTCCTGTCCGACGATCTCCAGCACGTCGGACAGGCCGCCTATGTGCGAGGGCTGTTGCGGAGCGCGGCTTCGTAGCCCGGCAGGACGGCGTCCTCGATGAGCGCCTCGCGCTCGTCGAACGGGAGGAACGCGCTCTTGAGGGCGTTCACCGTGACCGTGCGCAGGTCCTCGAGCGTCCAGCCCGCCTGCTCCACCAGCAGGGACATCTCACGGGTCATCGTCGTGCCCGAGACCAGACGGGCGTCCGTGTTGAGGGTGACGCGGAAACCCAGGTCCTTCAGGGCCGTGATGGGGTGCTCGGCGATCGAGGTCGCCACGCCCGTCTGGAGGTTGGAGGTCGGGCACATCTCCAAGGCGATACGGCGGTCGCGCACCCAGGCAGCGAGACGGCCGAGCCTGCCGTCCACGATGTCCTCGGTGATGCGCACGCCGTGGCCGATGCGCTGGGCTCCGCAGACCTGGAGGGCCTGGTGGATGCTGGGCAGGCCGTACGCCTCGCCGGCGTGGATGGTGAACGGCACGTTCTCGCGGCGCAGGTGCTCGAAGGCGGCCAGGTGGTCGGCGGGCGGAAAGCCGTTCTCGGCGCCGGAGATGTCGAAGCCGACGACACCCGCGTCCCGGAAGGCGACGGCCAGGTCGGCGGTCTCCCGGGTGCGGTCGAACATCCGCATCCCGCACAGCAGGGTGCCGACCCGCACCGGGGTCCCGGCGGCCGCCGCCTTGGCCATACCCGCCGCCAGCCCTTCCTGGACGGTCTCGACCACCTCGGGCAGCGGCAGCCCGCCCTTCAGCATCAGCTCGGGGGCGTAGCGCACCTCGCCGTAGACGACCCCGTCCCCGGCGAGGTCGAGAACGTACTCCTCGGCGGTGCGCAGCAGTCCCTCGCGGGTCTGCATCACGGCGAGGGTGTGCTCGAAAGTGGCTATGTAGCGGACCAGGTCACCCGAGTCGGCGGCCTCGGAGTACCAGGCGGTGAGGGCGTCCGGGTCGGTGGTCGGCAGGGTGTGGCCGACCGCGTCCGCGAGCTCCACCACGGTGGCGGGGCGCAGGCTGCCGTCGAGGTGGTCGTGCAGCACGGCCTTGGGCAGCCGGCGGAGGGTGGCGGTGTCGATGCGGGGCGCTGTCATGTACCTCATCTCTTTCTCGTTCTGGCTCAGTCGGCGGTGGGCTGGAGCAGGTCCCAGCGGTTTCCGTACAGGTCCTGGAAGACGGCGACCGAGCCGTACGGCTCCTGCCGCGGTTCCTCCAGGAAGGTCACGCCCGCGGCGAGCATGCGGGCGTGGTCGCGGCCGAAGTCGTCGGTGTGCAGGAAGAAGCCGACGCGACCGCCGGTCTGGTCCCCGACGCGACCGCGCTGGGCCTCGTCCTTGGCGCGGGCCAGCAGCAGATCGGTGCCGTCCTCGCGGGTGCCGGCCCGCACGACGACCCAGCGGGAGCCGTCGGGGCGCGGGGTGTCCTCGACGAGCCGGAATCCGAGGGCCTCGGTGTAGAAGCGGATCGCCTCGTCGTAGTCGTCGACGACGAGGGTGACCAGGGCGATGCGTCTCATCGGGACCTTTCGCAGCGGTGTCGGAACGGTGATCGACGCGAGAGGTTATACGTAAAACTGCGTGTGCGCCAGTCAGACCCGGGGGTGCGTGAGGGAGGCCGTTCCGGGCGTGACAGGCTGGAGATCACGTCGGGATCACGACCCCGGCGTCCCCCCGCCACGCTCTGCCGCACAGGAGTCGAGTGCCATGACCGAACTGCCGAAGCCGACCGGCGCACCCGCCCGTCAGAACGCCACGTTCCCCAGTGGCGGGTCCACCGCGCACGGCTATCTGGCGCTCCCGCCGTCCGGGCGCGGGCCGGGCGTCATCGTCATCCAGGAGTGGTGGGGCCTGACCGACCACATCGCGGACGTCGCCGACCGGCTCGCACGGGAGGGTTTCGTCGCCCTCGCCCCCGACCTCTACGGCGGCAACGTGGCGCACGAGAGCCAGGAGGCCCTGCGGATGATGCGGGACCTCCCAGTGTCGCGCGGTGTCGAACTGCTCTCCGGCGCCGTCGACCACCTGCTGGCGCTGCCCGAGGTCACCTCGGACACGGTCGGCGCGGTGGGCTTCTGCATGGGCGGCGGCTTCGTGCTGTACCTGGCCGCAGCCGATCAGCGGGTGAGCGCCGCGGTGCCGTTCTACGGCGTCGTCCAGGGCGAACTGCCCGACTTCTCGGGCCTGAAGGCACAGATCCTCGGGCACTTCGGCGAACTCGACCAGGCCATCCCGTCGCAGACCGTCGACGATCTGGCGGACGCCATCCGGCAGCAGTCGGGGGTCGCCCCGGACTTCCGCCGCTACCCGGCCGACCACGCGTTCTTCAACGACGGGCGCCCGGTCTACCACGCCGAGTCGGCCGCCCTCGCCTGGCAGCGCACCGTGCCCTTCCTGCACGAACAGCTGGGGTGAGCCGGCTCCTAAGAACGCAGGACGACGAACAACCCGCTCGCGCGGGCGCCGTCCGGTGTGTCCCAGGAGCCGGCTACGTGGCCGGTCGCTCCCGGCGGAAGGAGGGGCGCGCCGTCCGGGGCGGGACGCAGGACCCGCTGGAGGCGGAGTGTGCCGCCCTCGGGGAGTGAGAGTTCGGTGCCTTCTTCGTCGTCGGTGGCGCTGAGGACGCCGGACGGGACGGGGCCCGCACCGGCGAAGGAACGCGTGACGTCCCGGTCCGGGGTGTCGCTGACGCTCTGGGCCTGGGCCTGGACCCGGCCCTCGATCAGCGCGAGCAACTGCGCGAGAAGCACCGGGTCGTGGCAGCCGTCGTAGGCCCAGCGGCGCCCCAGCACCCCGTGCTCCATGGTGCCGACGAGGGCGTGCTCCGCACCGTCGAGCGGAGCGCCCCGATAGGTGAGCGGCACCAGGTAGGTGACCGGATGGGCGCCGGAGGTGTCGCCGATCGCCATGAACTCCATGCCGACCTCGCCCTGCGGATCGTCCAGCCGGAACCCGCCCGCCTTGGCCGGCTCCGGTTCGCCCGCGCCGGTGTACCAGGGGCGGGAGGGGAGCCAGGCGGTGAGCAGTTCCAGCTTGGTCGGCTTGAGGGTGGTGCGGTGGATGACGGCCATGCCGAAGGTTCTCTTTCCGTCGAGTGATGTCGAGCGATGCGGGACTTCACACTTTCTCACCGGTGTCTCTTCGGCAGGGTGGTTCGGACCGAAAGGATCGAGGACACAGGTCCTAGGACTGGCCTAGGACCCTGGCCCGAGGCGCCGGGCGGTAGGACCGGGTAGCGTCCAGGTCGTGAAGATCACCGAGCCGCCGGTCCGCACCGCCGAGCAGCGCAAGCGCGATGTACTGGCCCGGCTGGAGCGGGAGTCGGACGTCTGGGTCGCCTCGGCCGACGCCGACGGGCTGCCGTGTCTGGTCGCGCTGTGGTTCGTCTGGGACGGGGAGGCCGTCTGGGTGTGCACGCGGCTCACCAATCCCACGGGCCGCAATCTGCGCGACGGCGGGCGGACCCGGCTGGCGTTCGGCAGCACCCAGGACGTCGTGCTCGTCGACGGGGACGTGCGCACGTTCGAGGAGCGGAACGTGCCGGACGCGGCGGCCGACGCGTTCACGGCGAAGACCGGCTGGAATCCGCGCGCGGACAGCGCGACGTACGCGTTCTTCCGGGTACGCCCGCATGCCGTGCAGGCCTGGCACGGGACGCACGAACTGGGCGGGCGGCATCTGATGCGGGATGGGGTGTGGGCCGTCTGAGGCCGGCCGTTCTTCTCAACCGGCCTTCTGGTGCAGCGCGTTGAGCGTGTCCAGCTCCTGGTCGGTGAGGCGGAGCGCGCCCGCGGCCACGTTCTCGACCAGGTGGTCGGGGTTGCCGGTGCCCGGGATGGCCAGGACGTGCGGGCCCTGTTGCAGGGTCCAGGCGATCCGGACCTGGGCGGGGCTCGCCTCGTGGGCCCGCGCGATGGCGAGCAGCTCGTCGTCGTGGGTGGTGGTGGCGCCCTGGGAGCCGCCATCGCCGGCGACGGCGAAGAACGGCACGAAGGCGATGCCCTGTTCGCCGCAGAGCCGCCGGACGTCGTCGGTGGCGGGGTCGTACGAGTCGAGCCCGTACCGGTTCTGTACGCACACCACGGGCGCGATGGCCTGCGCCTCGGCGAGGTGGCGGGGCTCGACGGCGGAGAGGCCGAGGTGCCGGATCAGGCCCTCCTCCCGCAGTTCGGCCAGGGCGCCGAAGTGCTCGGCGATCGAGTCCTGCCGCATACGGCGGAGGTTGACGACGTCGAGGTGGTCGCGGCCGAGCTGGCGCAGGTTCTCCTCGACGTGGCCGCGCAGGTCGTCGGGCCGGGCCGAAGTGCCCCAATCCCCCGAGTAGTTGCGGAAGGGGCCGACCTTGGTGACGACGACCAGGTCGTCGGCGTACGGCGACAGCGCGCTGTTGATGAGTTCGTTGGCCGAGCGCAGCGAGGAGAAGTAGAAGGCGGCCGTGTCGATGTGGTTCACGCCGAGTTCGACCGCCTTGCGCAGCACGGCGATCGACCGCTCCCGGTCGCTCGGCGACCCGAGGTGGAAGGCTGCGCTGCCCGTCAGCCGCATCGCGCCGAAGCCGACGCGGTTGACGGACAGGTCGCCGAGTTTCCAGGTGCCCGCGGCGTCCGCGGTGATCGTTTCGGAGCTCATCGGCGGAGTCTGCCACATGTCCGACACGGCACCGCGAGCACTTTGCGAACTCGTGTACGGCACTCAGCAGTACAGGTTGGCCCCCGGGGTCGTCCCGAGGATCTGCGTGAAGCGCTGATAGGCGTTCACGCGGCTCTGCACCTGTGCGGGATTCTTGCCGTCGCACTCCAGGGAGCCGTTGATGCTGCGGATCGTCTGGCCGAAGCCGGCGCCGTTCACCATGGCGTTGTGCGGGGTCATCGTGCCGGGGCCGGTCTGGGTGTTCCAGTACCACAGGCCCGTCTTCCAGGCGACGGCCGCGTCGTTCTGCACGCGCCACGGGTTGTTCAGGAGATCGATGCCGAGTGCGTCGCCCGCGGCCTTGTAGTTGAAGTTCCAGCTGAGCTGGATCGGACCGCGCCCGTAGTAGGCCGCCTGACCGGCGGGGCAGCCGTACGGCCGGCTCCAGTCGCAGTAGTGGGGGTAGTTGGCGGTGTTCTGCTCGACGACGTACACCAGGCCGCCGGTCTCGTGGCTGACGTTGGCGAGGAAGGCGGCGGCCTCCTGCTTCTTCACCGTGTCGCTGCCGGTGTTGGCGAAGCCGGGGTAGGCGCCGAGCGCGGCGGTGAGGCCGCTGTAGGTGTAGAAGGAATTCCGGTTCGGGAACATCTGGTTGAACTGCGCCTCGGTGACGACGAAGCTCGCGGCGGGTGCCTCGGCGCGGCTGCCGGCGGCGGACGCGTTCGAGGCCGGCAGCAGTACCGGCACGGTGCCGGCGAGAAGGAGCGCGGTGATGACGGCTGAGACACGACGTCTCGACACGGGATCAACTCCTTTGCGGAGCACGGCCGCACCCAGAAGAGGCAGGGCGAAGCCGGGCCTTGTGCGCACGTGCCGGTGGACCGGACACGGCGTGGGCGCGGCCGTGGTGGGGGGTGTGGAGGCACACTCAATCGCTTTGGTCTGTACCAGTCAAGGGTGTAGACCAGTCAACTCGGCTCCGGGCAGAGGAATCGCAGTCGCGTACTCGCGTTGCGGTGGCTGAGCGTCGGCTGCAGCATGTGGGGGCCGTTCCTGGCGGGCCAGGGCCCGGCCCCCGCGCGGTATCTGCCGCGACCGGGTCCGGGTCGACGGCGGCAGCGTCGCCACAAGTCGCGCGTGGGGTGCTGCGGCGCCGGGAGGCGGACCGGCGCCGAGCCGGCGCGGCGGGAGGCGGAGCCGGCGCCGCAGCGGCCTTCGCTGTCACAGGCCGTCCGGGGTCGCGGACCGGCCGTGGCCGGATCCTGACGCAAGCCGGACCGGCCCAACTTCTCAACGGCCTCAGCTCAGCGGCTTCTCCAGCACCGCCTTGCGGTGGCTGAACGTCTCGATCGAGTAGCGGCCGTGGTAGTTGCCCATACCGCTCTGTCCGACTCCGCCGAACGGCAGGTCCGAGACGGTGAGATGGGCGAGCGGGAGGCCGTAGCCGAGGCCGCCCGAAGAGGTCTCCTCGGCGATCCGTCGCCGGGTCACGTCGGACTCCGTGAAGACGTACAGCGCGAGGGGCTTGTCGCGGTCGGCGATGAAGTCGATCGCCTCGTCGAGGCCGGGCACCGTGACGATCGGCAGGATCGGGCCGAAGATCTCCTCCCGCATGACGGGCGAGGCGGGGTCGACGTCGGCGAGGACGGTGGGCGCGAGGTACTTCGTCGTACGGTCGCCGCTCCCGCCCGCGACCACGCGGCCGGAGTCCAGCAGGCCGGTCAGCCGGTCGAAGTGCCGTTCGTTGACGATGCGGCCGTACTCACCCGAGGCCGACGGGTCGGTGCCGTACAGCGCCTCGACCGCGCGGGCGAGTGCGGGTTCCAGGGCGGCGGCGGTGTCCGGGTCGGTCAGGACGTAGTCGGGGGCCACGCAGGTCTGGCCGGCGTTGAGGAACTTGCCGCGGGCCAGCCGGTCCGCGACGACGTCGAGGTCGGTGTCTCGGTCGACGAACGCCGGTGATTTGCCGCCCAGTTCGAGGGTGACCGGGGTGAGGTGCTCGGCGGCGGCGCGCATCACGATGCGGCCGACCGTGCCGTTGCCGGTGTAGAAGACATGGTCGAAGCGCTCGGCCAGCAGGGCCGTGGTTTCGGGGATGCCGCCCTCGACGACGGCGACCGCGTCGGTGTCGAGGTAGGCGGGCAGGAGCCGGGCCAGGGCGGCGGAGGTGGCGGGGGCCATTTCGCTCGGTTTGGCGACGACCGCGTTGCCCGCGGCCAGGGCGCCGACCACGGGGGCGAGCAGCAGTTGGACCGGGTAGTTCCAGGGGGCGATGACGAGGACGACACCGAGGGGGTCGTAGCGCGTCCAGGCCCCGGCGTCGTCGCCGAGGCGCGCCGGGACCGGGGCCGGCTCGGGCGCCAGCCAGTCGGTGAGGTGGTCGAGGGTGTGGTCGATCTCGCGGACCGTGAAGTCGATCTCGGTGCGGTGTGCCTCGGCGGAGCTCTTGCCCAGGTCGGCGTGGAGGGCTGCGGCCAGGTCGGGGCCGTTCTCGGTGAGCAGCTCGCGCAGACGGCGCAGCTGGGTCGTGCGCCATGCGACGGGCTTGGTGCGGCCGGTACGGAAGGTGGCGCGCAGTCGTGCCACGACGTCGGCGGGCTGCTCGGGGCGGGGGTGGTTCACGGTGCCTCGCTGGAGTGTGTCGGCCTTCGGCCGGCGGGTGCGGTCTCGACAGTCAGATGTATATGCCAACCTTTCATGTGCCTCAATAAATTCCGGCCAACTTGGAGCTGTTTCCGTGACCTCCTACATTTCCCCTCATGACCACCACCGCACCCCACCCTCTCGTCCTCCGCGCCCGGCGGCTCGCGGACGAGCTGCTCGCCCCGCAGGCCGAAAAGGTCGACCAGGAGGGCGTGCCCGCGAGCCACATCGACGCGGTGAAACGGTCCGGGCTGCTCGCAGTGAGCGCGCCCGCGGAGTACGGCGGAGCACCCTCGGCAGTCGCGCGGGACACGGCCGAGATCCTGGCCGGGGCATGCTGCTCGACGTGGTTCGTGCAGACGCAGCACCACACGCCCGTGCTGACGCTGGCCAAGAGCGAAGGCCCGTACGGGAGCGGCTGCTCGGTCCACTGGCGCGCGGCGAACTGCTGGCCGGGGTGGCGTACGCCCACCTGCGGGCCTACCCGCGGACCCCGGTGCGGGTCACGCGCGAACGCGGTGGCCGGCGGTTCGACGGGACGGTGCCCTGGTACACCGGGTGGGGACTCAACGACCTGATGCTGCTCGCGGGCATCACCGAAGCCGGCGAAGTGCTCTTCGCCTTCGCCGACGCACGCGAGCAGCCGGGCCTGCGCGCGTCGCCCCCGATGCGGCTCGCGGCGCTCACCGCGTCGCGCACGGTGTCACTGGAGCTGTCGGGCCTGTGGCTGCCCGAGGAGGACGTGGTCCTGCGGCGACCGTACGAGGAGTGGGCGGCGACGGACCGGACGAAAACGGTGAACGCCTCCCCGGCGGTGTTCGGTATCGCCGAGGCGGCACTCGCCCTGCTGGACCACGACACGGCCGAACCGCTCCGCACCCGCCTCACCGACCTCCGCGACCGGTCCTACGCCCTGGCCGACCACCCCGCACCGCACGAGCACCTGGACGAACGGCTGACCCTGCGCACCCAGGCGTACGAGGTGATGCGGGCGGCCACCACCGCGGCGGTGGTGGCCGGAGGCGGCCGCTCGATGACCTTGACCAGCAAAGCCCAACGCCTGGCCCGCGAGGCCCTGTTCCTCCTGGTCCAGGGCCAGACGGCGGAGTCACGCAAGGCCCACTTGAAAGCGCTGGCCGGCTGAGCCCCCCCCCTCAGAGGCGCGAGGCTGTATCAATATGCGGCTCCGCCGCGCGGGCGCGACCAGCCACGGGCAACCCGCAGCCGCCACACAACAGAAACGACCCCCGCTCAACTCGCGAACGGTACCTGCGCGGAGGGCGAGGCCTGCTTGCCGTCAGGGTGTCGCCAAACCCCCTCCGCCGCGAGCCGCGGCAGCACCCCCTCCCCGAACCAGTACGCCTCCTCCAGATGCGGATACCCGGAGAAGATGAACTCCTCTATCCCCAGCGCGTGATACTCCTTGATCCGCTCGGCGACCTCCTCGTGGCTGCCGACCAGCGCCGTACCCGCGCCCCCGCGCACCAGCCCGATCCCGGCCCACAGGTTGGGGTGGATCTCCAGACCGTCCCGGCTGCCGCCTCCGTGCAGGGCGAGCATCCGCTGCTGTCCCTCGGACTCGCTGCGGGCGAGGCCGGCCTGGACGGACTTCACCGTGTCGGGGTCGAAGCCCGACAGCAGTCGGTCCGCCTCGGCCCACGCCTCCTCGGAAGTGTCGCGGGTGATGACGTGCAGCCGTATGCCGAAGCGGAGCGTGCGGCCCTGCCGCGCCGCGAGTCCCTGGACCCAGGCGATCTTCTCGGCGACCTGGGCGGGCGGTTCGCCCCACGTGAGGTACACGTCGGCGTGCCGGGCGGCGACCTCCCCGGCGAGGGGTGAGGAGCCCCCGAAGTACACCTCGGGGACCGGGTCGGGCACCCGGGCCAGCTTGGCGTCCTCGACCTGGAGGTGTTCGCCGTGCAGATCGACGGTCTTGCCCTCCCACAACTCCCGTACGATCTCCAGGAATTCACCGGTACGGCGATAGCGGGCGTCCTTGTCGAGGAAGTCGCCGTAGGCGCGCTGCTCGTGACTCTCGCCGCCGGTGACGACGTTGAGCAGGAGCCGTCCGCCGGTCTGCCGCTGGAAGGTGGAGGCCATCTGCGCGGCGAGCGTCGGCGAGACGAAGCCGGGGCGGAAGGCGACGAGGAACTTCAGGCGCTCGCTGTGCTGGGCGACCATCGCGGTGGTCAGCCACGCGTCCTCGCACCAGGCGCCGGTGGGGGTGAGCGCGCCCACGAACCCCAGGTCCTCGGCGGCGCGGGCGATCTGGCTCAGGTAGGCGACCGTCGGCGGCCGGTCCCGTCCGGAGGCGGTGGCCGGGGTGCCGTGGCCGCCGCCGACGACATGGCGGCTGTCGCCGTTGGTGGGGAGGAACCAGTGGAAGGCGAGGGACACGGGGGTTCTCCGTTCTGGAAGGTCTGCCACAGGAGGCCGTGGCGGGGTGGCTCGGTCCCGTCGAGGACGTATCTGCCGATGTGCTGGATCTTCCAGCGGGCCGGGTCGTGCCGGGTATGGGTGTGGGCCCTACGCCAATGCCGGTGTGGATTCGGCGAGTTGAGGGGAAAGCGGGTTCCGGCCACATCGAACCGGGCGCCGGCACCCGGGCCCCGCTCGACTCCCGGTCACGGGGTCAGCCCGCCGCGGCCAGCAGGGGCGTGCGGCCCAGGGCCGTCGAGAACTGGTCGAGCACCTGGGTGAGGGCCTCGATCGCGGTCGGGGCGATGGTGAGGGAGCCGTCCTCGTGGGCGGTGATGTCCTTGTCGAGAGTGAACCAGCCCTGCACGATGTGCGCCGCGCCCATGGAGCTCAGCACGGGGCGCAGGGCGTAGTCGATGGCCAGGACGTGGGCGGTCGTGCCGCCCGTGGCCAGCGGGAGGACGGTCTTGCCGGCCAGGGCGTACTGCGGGAGCAGATCGAGGAGCGCCTTGAGGACGCCGGAGTAGGCCGCCTTGTAGACGGGGGTGCCGATGACGACACCGTCGGCGCGCTCGAACAACTCGGTGGCCTCGACGATCGCGGGGTGCCGGAAGTCGGCGCCGAGCAGGGCCTCGGCCGGGATGGTGCGGACGTCGAGCGGGATGACCTCGTGACCCTGGGCGGCGAGACGGCCGTCGAGGTGGCGCAGCAGCCTGGCGGTGCGGGAGGAGACGGAGGGGCTGCCGGAGACGGACAGGACGGTGGCCATGGGTCCTCTTTCGGGGAGCCCGGGGGCGCTCACGCGTGGCGGGCGACCCGGGAGAGCGGTCAGGAGTAGGCGAATTTCAGCGGCGCTGCGGGCATGCCAAAGCTCCTGTTGCGGAATGCTCGGGGATTTGGGTGACGCCGAATCGAATGGGCGCGCATTATCGCGGGATTCAGGCCGTGAAGTGGATACGCGGCGCACCGGTGTCCGTGGACGGGGCGGGCGTGGAAGAGCGGCGGCGGATCGGGAGAATCAGGCCGCGGAGCAACAGGAGGCGCTGGAGACGCGCGCGAGGTCGACGTGGCGTCGCCGCGTGAGGTCCAGTCGCATCATCATGCCGTCGATGGTGACAGTGGGCGGCGACGGCCGTCAAGGAATACCCGAACGGTCTCGTATCCCGGACCATTGAATTTCACGACCGTGCCCCAGGGAATTCCTCGAACGGGCCGTGAAATCACCCGCATTCGGCCGCGGCGCGGACCGAACACCTCGCTCAGGCCCCCGGTTCCTCCGGTGTCTCCTGCGGCTCGGTGGGCGTCGGCGCGGGCGGGCGGAAGAGGACGGCCCGGGCCACGGGCGGGGCGAACAGGGCGGTGACGGGCGCGGAGAGAGTCAGCACGGAGCGGAAGGCGCGTGCCACGACGGGGTCGCCGCCGTAGCGCTCCTGGACGCGCCGCAGATACCAGTCGGCGACACCGTCCGCGGGCCCGCCGGCGACCGCGTTGCCGACCGCGCCAGGCATCTTGCGGTCCGCCCCGGCGGAGATGTCCCACGCCTGCCGGGACGCCGCGAGGAGTGCCCGCTGCACGTTCCGTGTCGTGGGGGTCCGGCGCGGATCGGCCAGTGCGTCGCGCAGGGCGACCGCGCTCATCGCGGCGACGGCCATGCCCTGCCCGTAGATCGGGTTGAAGGTGCACAGGGCGTCGCCGGTGGCGAGGAATCCGGCCGGGCTGCGGCCGGGCAGATCGTAGCGGCGTCGGATGTTCGCGGCCCGCCGGTAGCCGAACGCCGGCGAGAGCGGTTCGGCATCCTCCAGCCACCGGTGCAGGAGCGGATGCGGCAGCCTCTTGGTGTACGTCACGAACTCGTCGTCGTCCGTGGGCGGTTCGTCGCCGCGCAGCCCCGAGACGATGACCAGATGGGTACCGTCCTCCAGCGGCAGCGCACCGCCGCCGTGGATCTGCTCGGGGCCGGGGTAGACGAAGTAGCCGACGGTGTCGCCGTCGAGGACGCCGCTCCTGCCTCGGTAGACACGCGAGGCGTAGGCGAGCCCCGTGTCGATGGTCTCCTCGTGCGGGGCGTCGGCCCCGATCGCCGTGAACCACTGCGGGGCCTTCGTGCCGCTGCCGGAGGCGTCGACGACCAGATCGGCCTCGATGGCCCGCTGCTCTCCGCGGGCGTCGCCGGAGCGGTCCCGCAACAGCACGCCCCGCACACGCGAAGCGTCACCGAGGAGCCCGACGACTTCGGTCCCCTCCACCGCGCTGATCACCGGATTGGCGAGAACCCACCGCCGCATGAGCTCCTCGAGCTGCCCGCGGGAACCGGTGTAGATGTGCGTCGTCGCGGGCAGCCGCCGCAACCAGCGCCCGCTCTGCCACAGCACCAGGTCCGACGGCATGCCCACCCGCGGCGCCCCCGCCGCCCGCAGCTCCGCCAGGAAGCCCGGCAGCAGCGACTCCAGGGCCACCTGCCCGCCCTCCAGCAGGACATGTGGATGCCGGCCCTGCGGTACACCGGGCCGCGGCTTCGTGCCGTCCGGGAACCGGTCGCGCTCGACGACGGTCACCCGGTCGGCGTGCCCGGCCAGGGCGTGCGCCGCGAGCAGCCCCGCGAGGCTCCCGCCCACGACGACCGCATGCCGCCCGCCCCGGCCGCCGCCCACGCCCCAACGGCCCGTTTCTCCGACAGAGTTCACCGATCCGCTCCCCTGGTCGCCACGTCGCGAGAAGGCACCAGTATCCCGCTCCGCAGGGCCAGTTGACCGTGTTTCGGCCGTTCTGCGCGGCCCGAACACAGCCGCCCCGGATCGTCCTCCGGCCTACCGCTTCCCGCCGGTCAGTCGTCGTCGTGCGCCGGGACCACGACGAGGAACGCGTCCGACTTCAGGTCCATGACGACCGTCGCGCGTTTGCCCGCGGCGCGAAGGGCCGCCGCGTACTCCTCCGCGGGCCATGATCCGCGCGGAGCTCCCGCGGGAAACCTCTCCAGCACCTTCGCCCCCATAGCGGAGACACCTCCAGCGTCGACCGTCGATCCGAACCGGCAGGGCTCGTGTCATCCGCCTGCCCGCGATCGATCAGAACATGTCATGCACGGGCCCTTCGGGCGGAAGATCGCGCGACCCACCGCCCGGCCGCCCCGGCCGTCCCGACCGCCCCAGCCGCACCGTCGGACAACCCCGACCTCTACACATAAAGGAGAAATAAGGGCAGTATGTATGTAAGCGGCGCTTACCGCATACCGCACCAGACGCGGTCAGGCCTGCAAGTCAAAGGAGACGAGTCATGGCCAATGTCTCGCCCACCAGAGGTGACATCACCAGCCACCCTGATGCTTCGGAAATGCGGGCACGCTATGCCCGTGTGCTCGGCGGTCGCGATGTGGCGCTAGTGGACGGACCGGTGTTCCTGCTCGGTCTGTACTGCGCCGTATCCCCCTGGATACTCCACTACACGACGAGCCAGCCCCCGCTCGTGACCCACAACCTGATCGTGGGGATCGCGATCGGCCTGGTGGCCCTCGGGTTCACCAACACTCCGGAGCGCATGTACGGCCTGAGCTGGGCCGTCAGCGCGCTGGGCGTGTGGATGATCGTCTCGCCGTGGATCGTCGGCGACAGCCCGGACGCCGGAGTCATCTGGAACAACGTCATCATCGGTGCCCTCGCCGTGATCCTGGGGCTGATGTGCATCGCAACGGCGGCGAGGAGCGCCCGCAAGCCGTAGGGACCCGCGAGGAAGGACAGACACGCAGGCCGGTCCGCGCAGCGCGGACCGGCCCTCTCCGCGGTCCGGCCGGTGGACACGTCGCCCGGCATGGCCTCGTCGGCCAAGTCGTCCTCGGTGACGGTGTCATGCCCGGGATCGCGCGGACGGCTGCTGGACCGGCTGCACGAGAACAACGACATCGAGCGCACCCGGGGCGTCAGCGCAGCAGGGACTCCAGCACGCGACGCCGGCCGGCGACCCATTCCCAGGCGTCGCGCACCTCGTCGACGGCCCCCGCCTCGCGCAGACCGACCATGGCGGGTTCGCCACGGGCCGCGCCCGCCTCGATGCCGCGCCAGCACCTGTCCTGCCACCACAGGATCGTGTCGATCAGCCCATCCCGCCCGTCGAGGCCGTACGCGTCGCAGACAAGACGGATCCGGAACGCCGCCTGAGGCACGTCGGCCACTCCCGGCCCCAGATCCAGGTACTGCCAGCACACATGGGCGACATCGTGGACGCGCTCCCCCGGAGCGGCGATGTCCCAGTCGACGAAGGCCAGCGGCCGCCACTCGTCGCCCTCCACGGCATACACCGTGTTCTTCGGGGCGAGGTCGTTGTGGCATACGACATCCCGGTCGCCGGCGAGCGGCGTGCCGTGCGTCAGGTCGTGGAACGCGCGCACGAGCCGGGCCACCCGCACGAGGCTGGCGTCGGGGCGCGCGGCGGCCCGCTCCCGCGGGGTCAGGGCCGCCCGCCCCTCGATGTAGTCGAAGGTCTCCCGACCGCGCTCGTCCGTCCCCAGGAAGCGCGGGGCTCCCCGCCACCCGCTCCGTTCGAACAGCGCCAGCACGTCCCGTACATAGCCCGTCCGTCGCGACGGCGTACGCCGCACGGTCGCGCCGACCCGCACGACCTCGTTGACCGCACCCCCACCGAGCACCGACTCCTCCACGCGCATCCCGCCTCTCCCTCGCCGTCGCGGCTCGAAAGAGTACGCGAGGAAATCCGGTCGCCCGGCGCGGCCGTCGACCTGCCTGGTCCGCCGGTCTGACAGATATTGACCCCGCTTCGGCCAGTGGTTGAAGCAGAGCGGACTGTCCGCGGTTCCAGGGGGCATTCGGATGGGTGCGGGGGTGGTCTTACGAAAAGGGGCGAGATGGAGATCGACGGCATCATCAGTGCCATCGTGATCGGCATCGTCATCGGTGTCCTGGGCCGGCTCGTGGTCCCGGGACGGCAGCGCATCGGGATCCTGTGGACGATCGTCGTCGGCATCGTGGCCGCGCTGATCGGCTCGGCGGTCGCCGGCGCGTTCGACGTGGCCGACACCGAGGGCGTGGACTGGGTCGAGTGGCTCATCCAGATCGGCCTCGCCGCACTCGGCGTGACCGCACTGGACCGCTCGAAGGCACGCCGCTGACGGCGTGAGACGGCAGTACATACGGAAGACGCCGTACGGCGGAGGTACCCGAACACGAGGAAGGCGGCGTACGACTGCGGAGACGGCGCGTCGGCGACACCCGGCGCGCCGTGCGCTTACGGCAGGAGTGGCCTGTGCTGAGTATGTGCGAGGCGGCGTCCGCGAATTCCGTTGCGCACGGCACGACACGGCGGCAAGCTTCGGCGGGCTCGCCCACCCCACTCGGCACTCTGCCGTGACGGAGACCCGTTGTCGCCGCAGATCACCCCGCTCGCCGATCCTGGGGCCGGTGCCGCCAGCCGCCGCCTGGCCTGGCTGGCCTCCGGAGCCGACGGGGTTCTGCTCGAGTCCGCCTCCCTGCGGCTGTTCACGAGGCAGGAGCAGGAGCATCTCGCCGAACTGGAGATCGCGGTGCACGGCGCGGAGCGGCGGCAGGGGGTCGGCCCGCGGCTGCTGGACGCCGCCGTGGCCACGGCGCGCGCGGCGGGGCGGCGGTCGGTCCTCGCGCAGGCCGAGCAGGGTCTCTGCCGCCGATCTGTTTCTGGCGGCGCGGGGCTTTCGCCGGGTCCTGGGTCTGACGTACGCCCGGCTGTCGCCGGCCGACGCGGACCTCCCGGCGATCGAGAAGCGGACCCAACGCCCGTGCCGTGGCTACCGGTTGACCGAGTGCGGCCGAGGCGGTCGCGAAGCGCGGGGACCTGCTGCACACCGTGGCTGCCGTCGACGCCTGTGACGGGACCGCGGTCGGATTCTGCGAACTCGTCGTCCGGGAGACGGCCGGGGCGACGGGCGGCACCACGGCAGCGCCGTACTCCCAGAACACCGCGGTCACGGCCTCGCCCGCTGGATGAAGGCGGCGTCCATCCGCCGGGCCCGAGAACGGCACCCCGGCTCGCCGGACTGCGCACCGGCACCGCCGACGGCAACGCGCCGATGCGCGCCGTCAACGACACGCTCGGGTACCTGCCGCCGCACCGGACGGTGGAGTACCGGTTCGACCTGTAGGCCGGCGCGCCTGTCATGTCGGTCAGCGGGTGGCTGCCCGCATCGCCGCCAGTCCGTCCCGGACGGACGGATACGCCGGCGTCCAGCCCAGCTCCCGCTCCGCCTTCGCCGTGGAGACCCGCAAGGTCGTCGACATCACCGTGTGCGCGTACGACATCGGTTTCATCAGCCGCAGGGGTACGGTCATCGGCTTCGGCAGTCCGAACTCCTCGGCCACTTCCAGCACATGGGCCCTGAAGCCCAGCGGGGTGCGGTCCGCGACGTTGTACGCCTGGCCGGGGCGGCCGTGTTCGACGGCGGCGACCACCGCGCGAGCCGCGTCGGTGAGCTCCACCCACGGCAGGACCCGGCCCCGGTCGGCGGGGAGGGGCAGCTGCCGTCTGCGCAGCAGGGGAAGCAGGGCGTCGGTGCCGCCGGGCCCGTAGAACAGGCCGAAGCGGAGCGCGATGCCCTCCAACCCCTTGGCCTCGAAGGTGAGTTGCTCCTTGACGCGCATGCCGGCGATGTGCCGTTCCAGCTCGGGCGAGCCGCCCTGCGGGCCGAAGGGGTCGTCCTCGGTGACCAACTGGTCACCGTGGTCCCCGTAGCCGTATCCGAAGACCATCGACTCGGCCACCACACGGCGCGCGCCGACGGACTGCGCGGCCTCCACGAGGTGGGCGGTGCCGGCGATGCGCAGGGCGTTGGTGGCGTGCATGTCGCGGTGGCGCATGGGCGGCTTCCGCAGGGCGGTCGCGGCGTAGATCACCGTGTCGAAGTGGTGTCCGTCGACGGCGCGCAGCAGTGCCTCGCGGTCCATGAGGTCGGCCCGCACGCCGCTCCCTCGCCCTCTGCCGAGTCCGGTGACCTTATGGCCGGCCTCGGTCAGGGCGCGGGTGACGTGTCGGCCGAGGACGCCGCTCGCGCCCGCGAGGAGGATGCTCTGGTTCTGGTTCATCGTCTGGTCCGTCTGGTTCGCCTGGTTCGCCTGGTCCGTCTGGTTCGTCGCCATGACCATGCGACGGATCGGGCCGCCGCGGATGTGACATTCGGGCGGCGACGATCCGCGTCACTGTCGGGCGAGCCACTCCCCGTACCAGGCCAGGGTGGCGTCCAGCGTCTCGGCGAGCGGGGTCGGTGTCACGTCGAAGGCCTGCTCGAAGGCCGAGGAGTCCATGATCTGGGGCTCCGTGTGCTGGTAGAACATCTCCGCGTACTCGGCCACGAACTGCTGGTCGAAGGGTCCGAAGGGGCGCAGCTCCGAGAGGATCACGATATCCAGCGACTGGCCGACCCGCTTCTCGATCATGGTGAGGACCTCGCGTGTACTGACAGCGGGCGCGGTGGGCAGGTGCCAGACCCGACCGTCGCCCTCCGGGCGCTCGCCGAGGGTCGCCAGGCCCCGGGCCACGTCGGCGATGCTCGTGTAGCTGTGCGGCAGGTCGACGTCCCCGAGGCCGAGTACCTGTCCGCCCGTGAGCGCGCCCGGGAACACGGCCGCGCCGAGGGAGGAGTTGAGCACGCCGGGGCCGACGAAGTCGGCGGAGCGGCCGAGGGCGACCCGGGCGCGGCCCGCACGGTGCGCGGCGAGGTACTTCTCGTCGAGTTCGGCGCGCATCCGGCCCTTGCGGCTGGTCGCCTGCCACGGGGAGCCCTCGGTCATCACCGCTCCCCCGGTCTCGCCGTACGGATAGAGGGTGTCGAGCACGACCAGCCGCGCGCCACAGGCCTCGACGGCCCCGAGGACAGCTTCCTGGATGCGGGGCATCACCTCGACCTGGAGGTGATAGCCGACGTTGACGCAGTGGTGGACGACGGCGGCTCCCGCCGTGGCCGCCCGCGCACCGTCGGCCGTGCTGACGTCGGCGGCGTACCGCTCGACCCCGTCGAGCGCGGGCCCGTCGCCCTTCCGGTCGACGAGGCGTACGGAGTGGCCGCGGCGGACCAACTCCCGGGCGAGCGTGGTCCCTGCGGGGCCCGAGCCGAGGACGGTGTGCAGCGAGCCGGTCATGGCGATTCCTTCTCCCCAAGAGTGCGTGAACTATCCTCACTTCTGTTAGAGACTGTAACTCTTACGATTGCCGGTAGCAAGAGCGGGGTGTCAGCCCGCTCGCTAGGGGTTGTTTTCCGAGATCGGGAAGGGAGACGACGGGGCTCTACGACACGTGACGGGTCCTACGGCACGTACACGTACGGCGTGGTGGTCGTCAGTGGCTGGAAGCCGAGGCGCTCGAGAATGGGGCGGCTCCGGCTGACGGCGTCGACCTGGAGATAGCGGTAGCCGCGCTCCACTGCGGCCTGGGCCCGGTGGGCGACGAGCGCGCGGTAGATGCCCCGGCCGCGCCACTCCTCGACGGTGCCGCCGCCCCACAGTCCGGCGAAGCGGGTGCCCGGCACGAGTTCCATACGGGCGGCGCTCACCGGTGTGTCGCCGGCCAGCGCGACGACGGCGACCACGGTGTCCGGCTCGTCCGTCAGACGGGCGAGCAACTGGTGGCGCAGCCGGGAGCTGTCGGTGCCGAACGCCTTGTCGTGCACGTCCGCGACGAGGTCGACGCCCGCCCGGTCGGTGACGGGGAGGACGCGAATGCCCTCGGGCGCGGCGGCATCCAGGGTCAGGTCGGCGACCTCGGCGATCATCAACGTCTCCTCGGGCTCGGGCGTGAACCCGGCGGCCGCGAGGCGCTTTCCGAGGTCGACAGGCAGGTCGTGCCCGTAGAGCTTCCACTCGAACTCGCGACCGAGCCCGGAATAGTGGGCGATCTGCTCGGTGATCGCCGCGTCGGCGCTCGCCGCGTCGAGGTCGGACCAGACGACGCCGTTCCAGCCGTGCGCCGAGGAGACCTGGCGGACCACCCGCCCGGGCCGCTCGATCCGGGCTCCGGGGCCGTCCGGCTGCGCACCCTCGCGCATGTCCCGGTCGTAGAGGGCGAGTACGGCAGCATGATCCATGCACTCACTCCACCATCCCGACGCCCCCGTGGCAACGGCCTTCACGGCACCGAACGTAGGCTCACTCCGGGGACACGAAGAGGGGGCCGTACGCCATGGTCGTGAAGGACACCGAGCTGCCGTACCTGCGCCGCTGCGTCGCGCTGGCGACCGAGGCGCTGGAGGCCGGGGACGAACCGTTCGGGTCGGTGCTGGTGGGCGGGGACGGCAGGGTGCTCGGCGAGGATCACAACCGGGTGGCCTCCGGCGACCGCACCCGGCATCCCGAGTTCGAGCTGGCGCGCTGGTCAGCGGCCCACCTGACACCCCAGGAGCGCGCGGCCGCGACCGTGTACACCTCCGGCGAGCACTGCCCGATGTGCGCGGCCGCGCACGCCTGGGTGGGCCTCGGACGCATCGTGTACGTAGCCTCCTCCGAGCAACTCGCCTCCTGGCTCTCGGAGTTGGGGGTGCCCGCGCCGCCGGTGCGAACCCTGCCCGTCAGCGAGGTGGCGCCGGGTGTGGTGGTGGAGGGCCCGGTGCCCGAACTGACCGACGAGGTACGCGCGTTGCACCACCGGTTCCATCGCAGCACCAACTGAACCCGGCCGAGCCCGTTGCACGCTCCGCAACGCGCTTGACGAGGAGCGCCGACCGGCGACCGGACGGACCGTACAGCCGCCCCAAGGTGCGCGGCAGCCGCATATTCCTCGCGAGATCGACAGCACCCGTTCGAAGACGTCCCCGGCAGGGGTCGCCGTCCGCTCCGGGCCGAAGGGTAAGGCACCGCGTGCGGTCCCGCTCGCCCGGAGGCGGGTCCCGCGAGGGCCGCCTATCGTGATCGAGGGCGCCGACTTACCGGTCCCTGGCGGGCGTCCCTGGAGGCATCGATGCTGGCCAAGCTGTCGGCGCGGCCCAAGGTCCGGCGCCGCGCGATCACCTCGGCGGCCGGACTGGCCCTGCTCGGCGCGGGACTGCCCGCGATCATCGCGGACGGCTCCGAGCCGGATCTGTCGCGGTTCTACGGGCAGCAGGTCGCCTGGTCGAAGTGCGACGGCATGGACGCACCCGCGGATCTCCAGTGCGGCAAGGTCACCGTCCCGCTCGACTACGCGAAGCCGCGGGCGGGCACCCTCGATCTGGCCCTCGCCCGCTACCGGGCGACCGGCAAGTCGCGTGGTTCGGTGCTGCTGAACTTCGGCGGTCCCGGCGGCGCCGGGGTGAGCGAACTCGCCGCCGGAGCCAAGGACTTCATGGGCCTGACCAACGGCTACGACGTGGTGGCCTTCGATCCCCGCGGCGTCGGCAGGTCCTCGCCGGTGAGTTGCGGCGACGGCACGGACGAGGCCGCGGCGGCGACGGACGAGGACACGGACGTCGGCCACAGCCCGCACTCCGTCCTCAAGCGATTGCGGAAGGCGGCCGCCGCCTGCGCCGAGCACTCCGGACCCGTCCTCCCCCACATCGGCACGGTGAACGCCTCCCGCGACCTGGACGTGATGCGCCAGGCCCTCGGCGACAAGAAGCTCAACTACCTGGGTTTCTCGTACGGAACCCGGCTCGGCGCGGTGTACGCGGCCCAGTTCCCCAAGAACGTCGGCCGGTTGGTGCTCGACGGTGTGGACACGCTCACCGAACCGCTGTCCCAGCAGGGCATGGCGGGCGCCAAGGCACAGCAGACGGCGCTGGAGGACTTCGTCGACTGGTGTGCGGAGGACATCGCCTGTCCGTTCGGGACGGACGCGCGCTCGGGCCGGGAGCAGGTCGAACAGCTCGTCGCCTCGCTCGACCAGGACCCGCTGCCGACCGACTTCGGCGAGGAGTTCACCGGGCAGGACCTCGTGGCCGCCCTCGCGCAGGGCCTGTACAGCGAGGACATGTGGCCGTCGCTGGAGCGGGCGCTCGCCTCGCTGGTAGAGGACGGTGACGCGCGGGCGCTGCTCGGGTTCTCCGGCGGCGGAGCCGGGCTCCGCGCCGGGAGCGGTACGGACGGCGGCCTGGTGGATCACGAGGACGTTCCGCTCGACAATCTTCCGGCGGCGCTGATGGCGATCAACTGCGCCGACGATCCCGACCGCCCCGGCGCCGACCGGATCGCCCAGGACCTCGGCCGGCTGCGCGCCGAGTACGAGCGGGCGTCGCCGGTCTTCGGCCGCTACCGGCTCACCGAATATCTGATGTGCTACGGCCGCCCCAAGGGCACCGACTTCATCCGCGAGAAGGTGCGTGACGTCCGCACGCCGAAGATGCTCCTCGTCGGCACCCGGGGCGATCCGGCGACGCCGTACCACTGGACCGTGCAGACCGCGAAGCGCCTCGGCGACTCGGCGGTCGTACTCGACAACAAGGGCGAGGGCCACACCGGTTACACGTCCTCCAAGTGCGTGCACCGGAAGGTCGACGCGTTCCTGCTGTACGGCTCGCTCCCGCCCGACGGCAGTTCCTGCGGGCCGGAGGACGACGGCCGCTGAGGCACGGCGGGCAGCGTCGGCTGTCTCAAGAGGACTCTGTACTCAAAGGGACTCTGTACTCAATGGGTGTCTGTACTCAGAGAGAGTCGTCGAGAGCGAGCTCCGGCTGATAGAGGTCGAGCCACAGCGCCAGGTCGAGGGTCCGCTCCAGGCCGCGCCGTGCCGCCTGGGTGCTCATGGGCGCGTCGCGGTGGGCGGCCCGCCGGACCCGTTCCCGGTCGACGAGGTCGAAGACCGGGTGGCCGGGCCGGGCCAGGAGGTCCTTGACATGGTCCTGGAGGGCGGCCGCGTACTGGGGGTCCTGCGTGGACGGGTACGGGCTCTTGACCCTGTCGTACACGGACTTCGGGATCACGTCCGCGGTCGCCTCCCTGAGCAGGCTCTTCTCCCGCCCGTCGAAGGACTTCAGCGCCCACGGCGTGTTGTACACGTACTCGACGAGCCGGTGGTCGCAGAACGGCACGCGCACCTCCAGGCCGACGGCCATGCTGGCGCGGTCCTTGCGGTCGAGCAGGATCCGCACGAACCGGGTCAGGTGGAGGTGGCAGATCCGGCGCATCCGGTACTCGAAGTCGCTCTCGCCGTCGAGGCGGTGGATGCCCGACACTGCCGTGCGGTAGCCGTCGGCGACGTACGACTCCAGGTCGAGGGCCTTGGTCAGGTCCGGGCGCAGGACGTCGGCGTCCTCCCCGAAGTGCCTCGCGAACCGCACCAGCCAGGGGAAGGTGTCGGCGTGGCGGGCCTCCTCGTCGAAGAACTGCAGATAGCCGCCGAAGACCTCGTCGGCGGACTCGCCGGACAGGGCGACCGTGGAGTGTTCGCGGATGGCCCGGAACAGCAGGTACAGCGAGGAGTCCAGATCGCCGAAACCCATGGGCAGATCGCGGGCTTGGATGACCTTCGCGCGTACGTCGGGATCGGCGAGGGCCTGTGCGTCGAGGACGATGTCCTGATGGTCGGTGCCGGAGGCTCGGGCCACGTCGTGCACGAAGGGCGTGTCGGGGGTGCCGCGCAGTGCGTCGGCGACGAAGCGGTCGGCCTGTCCGACGAAGTCGACGGCGAAGCTGCGGACCTTCTCCCCGTGCCCGGCGAGTTGCCGGGCGGCGATCGCGGTCATCGCCGAGGAGTCGAGCCCGCCGGAGAGCAGCGTGCAGCGGGGCACGTCGGCGACGAGCTGGCGGCGCACGATGTCGTCGAGGAGTTCGCGGACCGTGGCGATGGTGGTGTCGCGGTCGTCGGTGTGGGGGCGGGTCTCCAGCTCCCAGTAGACACGGCGGCTCAGGCCCGAGCGGTCGACGGTGACGACGGTGCCCGGCTCGACCTCGCGCATGCCGTCCCACACGGCGTGCCCGGGCGTCTTGATCACGGTGAACAGTTCGCGCAGGCCGTCGAGGCGCACCCGGGCGGTGGCCAGCGGGTTGGCGAGGATCGCCTTGGGTTCGGAGCCGAAGAGGACTCCGTCGGGGGTCGGGTAGTAGGAGAAGGGCTTGATGCCCATGCGGTCGCGGACCATCACGAGCTTGTCGGCGCGGCCGTCCCAGACGGCGAAGGCGTACATGCCGTTGAGTCGCTCGGCCACGGCGTCGCCCCACTCGAGGTAGCCGCGCAGTACGGCCTCGGTGTCGGAGTCGGTGGTGAAGTGGTGGCCCCGCGCGGCGAGTTCGCGGCGCAGCTCGGTGAAGTTGTAGGCCTCTCCCGAGTAGACGAGCGCGACCGTGCCGTGCGGAGTGTCGGCGGTCATGGGCTGCCGGCCGCCGGGCAGGTCGATGATCGCGAGCCTGCGATGTCCGAGGGCCGCGGGCCCCTCGGCCCAGACGCCACGGTCGTCCGGGCCGCGGCAGGCCATCGTCTCGGTCATTGCATCCAATGTCGCGCCCTCGACGCGCAAGTCGCGGCCGAAGGAGACCCATCCGGTGATGCCACACATATGTACCTCCTGCGTCCAGTCCGCGGCGAGCACCCCTGTTCACCTGCGGTTTCCCACCAGGGCGCCCGCCCACCGACGAATAAGTTGTAACTAGCACTTATATGTCGAGCGTGTGTCACGCCCGGATGCCGGTCAACACGGATGTAACTGGCTCCGATCCCGGAACCCCGCACTTTCAGCCGGACTTTGCATGCGCGATATCCGCGGATCCGCCGCATGCAGGGTGACCCCGGTCAGGAATCGGCCATCAGCAAAGACTTCCCCATGTGACAGTTCGACTCCGTACGAAACCCCCAAATGCCGCATCCCGGAATCCGCCCTATGGTGCTGATATGGAGCACGCACTCAGCCCCGCGACCCTCGCCGAACTGCGCCGCCCGCGCCCCTATCCCGCGGTGTCCGTACTGACGCCCACGCACCGCCGCGAACCCGAGAACGCCCAGGACCGGGTGCGGCTGCGCAATGTGGTGGCCGAGGCCAAGAAGCAGCTGGAGGCCGACCCCTCGGTCCCCCGGGAGCGGCGTGCCGACGTCGCCCGGCAGCTGGACCAGGCCCTCGCCGAGATCGACCTGGCGCACACCGAGGACGGCCTGGTGATCTTCGCCGCTCCCGGTGAGCACCAGGTGTGGTCGCTGGCCCGGTCCGTACCCGAACGCGTGGTGCTCTCGGACACCTTCCTGACCCGCAACCTCGTCTCGGCGCAGGCCGCCGAACGACCCTTCTGGGTGCTCTCGCTCTCCCCCGACCACGTCTCCCTGTGGAACGGCGGCACGGACCGCGTCACCGAGCACCGCGCCGACGGCTTCCCGCTGACCAGGAGCCGCGAGAACTTCGACGCCGAACGCCAGGAGCGGATCGGCGACCTGCCCAGCGCCTTCCTGGACGAGGACACCCGCCACTTCGTGCGCGAGGCCGACTCCCTGATGAGCGCGGTCCTGCGCGAGGACACCAGGCCGCTGTACGTCACCGGCGAGCCGGCCGCACTGTCCCTCCTGGACGAGATCGGCAGCGTCACCAAGGACGCCGTCCGCGTGCCGCACGGAGGTCTCGCGCACGGCACCGCCGAGTCCGTGTGGCAGGCGGTCCGGCCGCTGGTCGCCGCCGAGGCCCGCAAGAGCACCGACTCCGTGACCCGCGAACTCGAGACGGCGCGTGGCCGACGGGCGTTCGCGGCCGGCGTCGACGAGGTCTGGCAGAACGCCCGCGAGGGCCGGGTAGGGCTGCTGGCCGTCGAGGAGAACTACCGGGTGACGGTGCGTGACGACGGCGGCGCCCACCTGATCCCGGCCGAGAGCGGTGACCTGGACGCCCGCGAGGACATCGTGGACGAGATCGTCGAGCAGTGCCTGGAGACCGGCGCCGACGTCCGCTTCGTACCGGACGGCGCCCTGGGCGAGGCTGATGGGATCGCCGGCGTGCTGCGGTACTGAGGCCCGCCCGCCTCTGGCTCGGCCCGATCCACGTGTGCCACAATCCCTCGAACACAGGACTAGAACACAGGGTCGTCGAACACATACTTGAGTACGCGCCGGCCATCTCGGCGATCCGTCAAATCCCGTACGCCGTCTACGACTTGACCCACCAGTCACCGTACGCCGGACGCACAGCCGGACCGCTCTCCGAAGACTGTGGCATATGCCAGAAGCAACCTCGTCTCGTGTGTTGCCAAATCCCTTACAGCGCGTCGCGGGCTGTGCAAGAGTCGTAACGGTCCTTCCTTCCGCCTTGGTCGTACCGTCCCGCATCGGAGTGCGTCATGCCGTCCCCCCTCTCCGCGGACCGCTCAGCCGCCCAGCCGCCCGGACGCGGCTCGGTCGACGCGCTCATATCGCAGGCACGACGGCTCAAGGGCGACGTGGACGCCGTACGGCGGGACACACAGAGCGACGGTTCGGACCCGCAGGACCGGTGGCAGCGCGCGCTGTGCGACCTGGCCCTGCACCAACTCAACGACCTGGACGAGCACTTGGCGCAGTTGCGGGAGGGCCCGCCGCCCGTGCCCGAGTCGCCCGAGGCGGTGCCCGCCGCCGAAACCGCGGCGCCCGCTCCCCGGCGCGGCTCGCTGCTCAGCCGGGTCGGCAGCGCGGAGTGGAACCTGCTGACCGACGAGGCCAGTTGGTCCGGCGAGCTCTACCAGATCCTGGGCCGCGACCCCGCCGCTCCCCCGCTGACCCTCGACGAGCTGCCGTCCCTGGTGTTCGACGAGGACCGGCCGAAGCTGACGGCGATGGTCACCGACTGCCTCGTCGACGCCAAGCCCATTGACGGGGAGTTCCGCGTGGTACGCCCGGACGGCGAGGTCCGGACCGTGCACATGATGGGCGAGCCCGTGCTCGACACTGATGGCAGCACCGCCTCGATGTGGGCCGTGGTGCGGGACGTCAGCGAACTGCGCCGCAGCCAGCGGGCTGTGAGCGAGACCCGTGACTCCTTACAGCGTCACCGGCACCGCGCGCAGACCGAGCACCGGCTCGCGGTCGAGCTGCAGGAAGCCGTGCTGCCGCCGTGGCGCGGCTCCCTGCGGCTCCCGCGCCAGGGACCCGAGACGCTCGACCTCGCGGCCCACTATCTGCCGTCGTCGTCGAGCGCGCTGATCGGCGGCGACTGGTACGACGCGCTGGAACTCGCCGACGGCGAGACACTGCTCAGCATCGGCGACCTCACCGGACACGGCGTCGCCGTGACCTCGGGCATGGCCACGCTGCTGGGTGCCGTACGCGGTATGGCGATGGCCGGCGCCCAACCGGCCCAACTCATGGCCTGGCTCAACCAGTTGCTCGACGCCACCGTGCAGCCGGCGCTCGGCAGCGCGGTCTGCTGCCGCTACCGGCCCGGAACCCGCACCCTGGTGTGGGCGCAGGCGGGACACCCCGTCCCGCTGCTGTTCCGCGACGGGACGGGGCGCAGGCTGCGCGCACCGGACGGCGTGCTCCTCGGCGCGACCCCCGGTGCCTCCTACGAGCAGGCCGAAGAGACCCTCGAAGCAGGCGATCTGCTGCTGCTGCACACGGACGGGCTGGTGCCCGGACACAGCGGAACAGGGGCCGTGAACCGTCTCCTCGCCCTGGCCCCCCGATTCGGCGAGGCGCGCACCGCACAGGACTGCGTGCGGACGGTCGTGGAGGAGTTCGACGACACCGAGCGCGAGGACGACGCCTGCGTGCTCATCGCCAGGGTGACTTCATGACCACAGCGCGGCACCCTAGGCGGGTGCGCTGTTGCCGCCCCTGCCCTTCGGCTTGGGCAGGGCCAGCCTGATCTCCTCCCGCAGTTCGTTGATCTTCACAGAGCCGGAGTACTCGGCGGTCAGCCGGTACATCTGGCGCAGCCGGTCCCAGGTGCGATGGGACGAGTTGGAGCCCATCGACACCAGGGCCAGCCGCGCGTAGCGGTCGGCCTGTTCGGGGTCGTCCGCGATGAAGCAGGCGGAGGCCATGGACAGGTAGTCGAAGATCTTCGACCGCTGCCGTCCGTCGACCCGCAGGGCCAGGGCCTTCTCCGCGAAGTGCTGGGCGTGCACGGCCGCGCCCGGATCGTGCTCGGCCAGCGTGCGGTAGGCCAGGGCCTGCATGCCGTACAGGTCCTCCTCCTTGAAGGTCTGCATCCAGCTGGGCGGCGGTACGTCGCCCCGGTCGGAGACGAAGAGGTCCTCGGCCTGTCCGAGGGTGCGGCGCATGGCCTGGCCCTTGCCCATGGAGGCCTGTGCCCAGGCCTCGATGGTGTAGAGCATGGCCTTGGTGCGGGGCAGCACCTGTTCGCCGGAACCGGACTGGGCGAGCTTCATCAGGTCGAGCGCATCGTCGGGCCGGCCCAGGTGCACCATCTGGCGAGCCGCTCGGGAGAGCGCCTCCCCGGCGCGGGGCCGGTCGCCGCCCTCTCTCGCGGCATGGGCGGCGATGACGAAGTACTTCTGGGCCGTGGGCTCCAGGCCGACGTCGTGCGACATCCAGCCCGCGAGGACGGCGAGATTGGCGGCGACGCCCCACAGGCGCCGCTGGAGATGGTCGGGGTGACGGTAGGCGAGCATGCCGCCCACTTCGTTGAGCTGGCCCACGACTGCCTTGCGTTGCAACCCGCCGCCGCGGGCCGCGTCCCAGGCCCGGAACACCTCCACCGAGCCCTCCAGTTCCTCGATCTCCTGCGACCCGATGGGGGCGGCCTCGTAGCGGTCGAACCCAGCGGGGTCGGCGTGCAGAGGATCGTCGAACTGGGGGGCGTCGGCGGTCAGGGCCGGATCGGTGTGCAGCCAGTCGTACATGGCGCTGCTGAGTGCTGATCCCGCGGCGAGCACGGCACCCGCGCTCACCAAACCGCGTCGGTTGAGCATGAGGTCCATTCCCGTGAATTCGGTGAGGACCGCAGCAGTCCGCTCGGGCGCCCACGGCACTCCGTCGGGATGTTCCGCACTCCCGCCGCGTGGCCGTTTCCCCGTGCGCCCGTGCCGGACCAGACCGAGGTCCTCAATGGTCACGACACGGCCGAGACGCTCGGTGAACAGAGCTGCCAGCACCCGCGGCACCGGATCGCGCGGGATCTCTCCCACGTCGATCCAACGCCGCACCCGGGAGGTGTCGGTCGCCAGCTGGAGATGGCCCATGGCCGCCGCCTGCCGGTTGACCAGCCTCGCGAGTTCGCCCTTGGACCAGCCGGCCAGGCCGAACAGGTCCGACAGGCGGGTGTTGGGTTCTCCGCTCACGTCAAGCCCCCAGGTTCTCGGCTGAGTTGACAGTAGCCCGGTGAGAGTTGCCGGGCGACTATTCGCCAGGGTTCGCCAGGGCACGCCAGATGGTGTGCCACTGGGCAACGGGTGTCAGGTAGGAACGCGCCACCCCGACCCGGTCGCCTTCCTGGAACACCTTCCAGGAACAACGGGTGCATTCCCCAGGGTGTACCCGGGAGACCGGGCCGGGGAGCGCGCTTACGCAAGGCACAGCAGGCACACGAAGGGATCTGTCTCGCCCATGTACACAGCATCGTCCTCCGTGTCCGCTCCTCCCCGGTCGCTGCTTCCCCGCCCGGCGGGTGGCGGCCCCTACCTCGACCCCGCGCGTCCGGCTGCCCCCGTGCTGGGTGCGGGCAGGACGCGGCGCGCCCCGGGCCTCGGCCCTCAACCGCTCAGCGGGAGACTCGACTTGTCCGGCCCTCAGGGCGCCCAGCTGCGCACGGCGATCGCGTCGGTGCACCGGATCTGCCCGGAGTTCACCCCGGTGCAGGTGTTGCGCCGCAACGGACGCTCCGTACTCCTGGTCGGCACGACAGGACGCAGCACCGCCGTCGCCAAGTGTTTACTGGACCACTCACCGGCGTGGGCCGAGCGGATCCGCCACGAGATAGCCGCATACCGCTCGTTCGTCCGGCACCGGCCTCCGGTGCGCGTGCCGAGACTGATCGCGGCGGACCCGGACAACTGCACTCTCGTGATCGAGCGGATGCCGGGCCGGGTGGCGGCACTGCACCGGCACCCGGCCGAGGCCCCGCCGCGCGCGGACATCAGGGCGGCACTCGGCGCGATCTGCCGGCTGAACTCCTGGCGGCCGCCGGTGGGCACCTTCGAGGCCCCGCTGGACTACGCCGCCCGCATTTCCCGGTATCACGAGCTGGGGCTGCTCACCGACCGGGACATGGGCGACCTCCAGAAGCTGGTGCACGGCATCGCGGCGACCGCGGGCCGCCAGGGCATGGGCCAGTTCTGCCACGGCGACGCGCTGTTGTCGAACATCCTCCTGTCACCGGCCGGTCCAGTGCTGGTGGACTGGGAGCACGCGGGCTGGTACCTGCCGGGCTACGACCTGGCGACCCTGTGGTCCGTCCTGGGCGACGCGCCCGTGGCCCGGCGGCAGATCAGCCAGATCGCCCAGTCAGCGGGACCTGTCTCGCGGGACGCCTTCCTGGTGAACCTGATGCTCGTGCTGACCCGTGAGATCCGTACCTACGAAACGGCCGTGCAGCGTTCGATGCACGACGTGACCCCGGCGGCACCGGGAGTGGCCCACCCGGGTGCTGCGCCGTCCGGCGAGGAACAGCGGCTGCTGCTCAGGCGGCTGCACGACGACTGCCAGCTGGCGCGCCGGGCCGTGCGCGCGGCGGTCGGCACTCGCTGACGGGGACGAGGATCCGCGGTGCGCTCGGGGAAACGGCGCACCGCGGATCTTTGTATGACCCCCTCTTCGACCCGGGCACCTCCGCCACGAAACTCCCGTGAACCCCGATTGACGAGGGAAATCCTCTGCCCCTGGGCATCATTGACGGACCGTCGGCAAGCCGGTACCACTGACACACGCCCGGCCCCGTACGGCTCATCGCGCTCGATCCGTCCCAGGAGGCTGCATTGCGAGGATCCGCCACCGCCACCGACACAGCCGCCGGTCACAGACGTATCCGAAGATCGGCAGAAGCGGTGGCCTCGGCCGCCCTGCTGCTGCCGCTGCTCGGCGCGGCCCCGTCCGGCGCGCAGACGCCCGCCGACCGTCTCCAGCTGGCGTTCGCCTCCGCGGCCGCCGAGTACCACGTACCGCGGAGCGTCCTCCTGGCCGTCTCCTACCTCCAGTCCCGCTGGGACGCGCACGCCGGAGCGCCGAGTGTGACCGGCGGCTACGGCCCGATGCACCTCACCGACGCCCGCACCGCGCTCGCCGACGCACGGCCCCACCACAGCGAGGGCACGGAGGACGCGCGCGGAGACAGCGCCCGCCCGCCGCTACACCCGGCGGCGAAGGTGCCGCGGGCCTCCCAACTCCCCGCCCGCCTCAGGACGTTGCCGAAGGCGGCCGAGCTGACCGGGCTCAGCGCCGAGGAACTGCGGACCGATCCCGCGGCGAACGTGGCCGGCGGCGCCGCCCTCCTGGCCGCCGCCCAGCAGGACCTGGGCGAACCGCCGAGCAAGGATCCGGCGGACTGGTACGGGGCGGTGGCCCGTTTCTCCGGCGCGGACGACAGCGCGACGGCGACCGCGTACGCCGACGACGTCTACGACGTACTGCGCACCGGCGAGGAGCGCACCACCGACGCCGGCCAGCACGTGGCCCTGGCCGCCCGGCCGGACCTCGCCCCCGACACCGCACCGCTCGCGCGGACCGGGTTGCGCACGCTCGACGCGGACGGCGCGGAGTGCCCGAAGACCGTGTCCTGCGAGTGGATCCCCGCCCCCTACGAGGAGTTCGGCGAGGGCGACTACGGCAACCACGATCTGGGCGACCGTCCGGCGTCCCAGAGCATCGACTACATCGTCATCCATGACACGGAGGGCGCCTGGGACGAGGTCCTCAACCTGGTGCGGGACCCGGCCTACGTGTCGTGGAACTACTCGCTGCGCTCCACGGACGGCCACATCGCCCAGCACGTGAAGGCGAAGGACGTCGCCTGGCACGCGGGCAACTGGTACGTCAACGCGAAGTCGATCGGCCTGGAGCACGAGGGCTTTCTCGCGAACCCGGACGCCTGGTACACGGAGGCGATGTACCGGTCGTCGGCGCGGCTGGTGACGTACCTGGCCGAGAAGTACGACATCCCGCTGGACCGCCAGCACATCCTGGGCCACGACAACGTGCCGGGGCCGACCACCGCGACGGTCGGCGGTATGCACACCGACCCGGGCCCGTACTGGGACTGGAGCCACTACTTCGCCCTGCTGGGCCGCCCCTTCGAGCCCACCGCCGGCAAGGACGGCGGCCTGGTGACGATCCGCCCGGACTACGCCGCCAATCGGCCGGGGTACACGGGCTGCGTCACCCAGGGCGAGCCCTGCGCGGCGCACGGCTCCAGCGAGGTGCGGCTGTACTCCGACCACGACACGAAGTCCGCCCTGATCAAGGACGTGGGCCTGGGCACGACGCCGAGCACGGGCGTGAACGATGTGTCCTCGCGGGTCTCCACCGGCCAGCAGTACGCGGTCGCCGACCGTCACGGCGACTGGACGGCGATCTGGTATCTCGGTCAGAAGGCCTGGTTCAAGAACCCGGCGAAGAGCCCGACGGCGGTGAACGCGACCGGTTTCGTGGTGACGCCCAAGAAGGACCTGGCGAGCGTGCCGGTGTACGGGCGCGCGTACCCGGAGGCGTCGGCCTATCCGGCGGGGGTGCCCGCCCAGGCGGTGTCGCCGCTGCCGTACAAGCTGCTCGCGGGCCAGAAGTACGTGGTCGGAGACAAGGTGCCGGGCGAGTACTACTACGCGGCCACCTTCACCGCCGACTCGCACAAGGTCGTGGTCGGCAAGGATCTGTACTACGAGATCCAGTTCGGCCACCGGGTGGCGTTCGTGCGGGCCGCGGACGTGCGGGTGGTGTCGTCGGCCTCGTAGCCCGGTCAGCCCTGCTGGAAAAGCTCCGCGGGGAGCGGTTTCAGCAGGGCGTACAGATCGTCGGTGATGGGGCGGTCCCATGCGGCGATGGTCACCAGGACGTTGTCGCTGCGGTCGAACTGCACGCAGGCGATCCGGCTCTCGGAGAGCTTCAGGCGGCGCACGATCAGGAGGTTGTCGCCCTGCATCACCGGCATGTCCTCGGCGCCGACGACGGTGACCTCCTCGTCGTTCTCCAGGGCCAGCAGCAGCTGGGCCACCTCGAAGGGGACCTCGCCCTCGGCGACCTCGCGGGCCGGGGAGCCCTGCGGCAGATTGCCGATGATCATCGCGGGGCCCCGGCCGCCGAACAGGTCGTACCGCAGGTACACGCCCTGGCAGGTGCCGTCGGGGGCGGGCAGCAGGCCCGCGCCCAGATTGCCGGGCCAGTCGGTCGGGTCCATGGCCAGTACGTCGAAGTCGGGCCCGGCGGGAGTGGCGCTACGGCGGCGGAGGAACGACATGTCGCCATGGTACGTGCCCGGGACCGTCGTGTGACGTGCGGGCGGTTCTTCACTCCTGGGGGTTTTCGCGCGCGGATCCAGGGGTGTCTCACTCCTCCGGCGGCGCCGGCGGTACCACCGCGACCGGGCTCGCCGCGTGCAGCAGGACGGCGTGGGTGACGGATCCCAGCAGGCGGGCGGGTGCCAGCAGGCGCCGTCGGTGACGGCCCACGACGACCAGGTCGGCGTCCCTCGACGCCGCGACGAGGTGACCGGCCGCGTCGCCCGGGACCACGTACGGCTCGGCCCGGACCTCGGGGTGCCGGGTGCGGTGCGGGGCGAGGAAGCCCTCGGCGAGGGTCCGTGTCTCGTTCTCGACGACGTCCTGATCGATCATCGGCGGTACGAGTTCGCCGGGGGCCGCCCAGGTCTGGACCGGCCACGGATAGGCGGCCACGACCTGAAGCCGCACGCCGCGCAGCGCGGCCTCGGTGAAGGCGAAGGCGAGGGTGGCCTCGTCGGGGCTGTCCACATGGAGGCCGACGACGACGCGCGGGCCGGGTTCGGCCGGTGCCTCGCCGTGCACCTCGCGACCGGGGCGGGGCACCACGACGACGGGGCACTCCGCGTCGCGGGCCGCGGTCATGCCGTTGGAGCCGAGCAGCAGGCTGGCGAAGCCGCCGCGGCCTCGGGAGCCGAGGACCAACAGCTGGGCGGTGGCGCCCAGTTCGGGCAGCAGGGCGCCCGGCGCGCCGTCCAGGGCGAGGTACTCGGTGAGCGGCCGGTCGGTGTGCGCGGCCAGGTGCGTGCGCGCCTGGTCGAGCACCGGATCGTCGCCCGCGTCGGCGGCCCCGGCGACCAGGACGTCGGGCTGCGCCCAGGAGGCGTACTGCCGCACATGGACCACCCGCAGCGGCGCCTCGCGCCGACGGGCGGCGTCGAGGGCCCAGTCCAGGGCGCGCAGGCTGTCGTCCGAACCGTCGACCGCCGCGATCACCGGCAGTGTGCTCATGCGTTCCTCACCTCCGGAGTACAACCTTCCGCTTCCTGGGCGTCAGCCTGGCTCAGGCGTCGGTCCCAGGAGAGCGCGTAAGGTCGCGTGTCCGGAAAAACGGTCGGAACACCGCCGGATCGGCCCGTCAGCTCACGCGGGTCACGTGAGGTCGAACTCCCCTTCCCTCGCGCCTGACACGAACGCGCCCCACTCCGCCGGTGTGAAGATCAGGGAAGGGCTCTCGGGCCGGCCGCTGTTGCGCATCGCGATGAATCCCTCGACAAAGGCGATCTGGACATCCCCCAGGCCCCGGCTGCTGGAGTGCCATTCGGCGTTGCTGAGGTCCAGCTCGGGCTTGTCCCAGCCCATGAGCGGCTGCTGCTGGATGGTGGTCTCGGCCACGTCCGTGCTCCTCCCGATTGCGTCGTCCGCGGCCAGCCTAGCTTTCGGTCCCTGGCGCCGACAGGCCACGTGAGGGGGACCTTTCAGGAGTCGGGTGGCAGCGATCCCACGAGCCAGATCGAGAAGAACTGGGATCCGCCTCCGTAGGCGTGCCCGAGGACCCGCCGTGCGCCTTCCACCTGGTGTTCTCCGGCCTGTCCGCGCACCTGGAGCGCCGCCTCGGCGAAGCGGATCATGCCGGAGGCGCCGATGGGGTTGGTCGACAGGACACCGCCCGACATGTCGACGGGCAGGTCTCCGTCCAGCTCGGTCACCCCGGACTCGGTGAGTTTCCAGCCCTCGCCCTCGTCGGCGAAGCCGAGGTTCTCCAGCCACATGGGCTCGTACCAGGAGAACGGTACGTACATCTCGACGGCGTCGATCTCCCGGCGCGGGTCGGTTATCCCGGCCTGCCGGTACACGTCGGCCGCGCAGTCCTGGCCGGCCCGCGGCGACACGGCGTCCTTGCCGGCGAAGAGGGTGGGCTCGCTGCGCATGGCGCCGCCGAGAACCCAGGCGGGCCGGCGCGGGGCGCGGGCGGCTCCCGCGCGGTCGGTGAGGATCATCGCGCAGGCGCCGTCCGAGGAGGGGCAGGTCTCCGAGTAGCGGATCGGATCCCACAGCATGGGCGAGGCCTGGACCTTCTCCAGGGTGATGTCGTGCTCGTGCAGGTGCGCGTAGGGGTTCTTCAGCGCGTTGCGCCGGTCCTTGTACGCGACCAGCGAGCCGACCGTGTCGGGCGCGCCGCTGCGCCGCATGTACGCGCGTACGTGCGGGGCGAAGAAGCCGCCCGCTCCGGCGAGCAGGGGCTGCTGGAAGGGGATCGGCAGGGACAGCCCCCACATGGCGTTGGACTCGGACTGCTTCTCGAAGGCCAGCGTCAGCACCGTGCCGTGCACGCGGGCCGCGACCAGGTTGGCGGCGACCAGCGCGGTCGACCCACCGACGGAGCCGGCGGTGTGCACGCGCAGCATGGGCTTGCCCACCGCGCCCAGCGCGTCGGCCAGGTACAGCTCCGGCATCATGACGCCCTCGAAGAAGTCGGGCGCCTTGCCGATGACGACGGCGTCGACGTCCGCCCAGGTCAGCTCGGCGTCGTCGAGGGCGCGGCGGGCGGCTTCCCGGACGAGCCCGGCGATCGACACGTCCCGGCGCGCCGCGACATGCTTGGTCTGGCCGATCCCTACGACGGCCACGGGCTCCTTGCTCATCGTGGATCCCCTTCGAGTACGGCGACCAGGTTCTGTTGCAGACAGGGGCCGGACGTGGCGTGGGCGAGCGCCCGGTCGGACTCGCCGCGGTGGATGCGGGCGGCGGCCTCGCCGACGCGGCTGAGCCCGGCGGCCATGACCGGGTTGGCGGCGAGCGCTCCGCCGGAGGGATTGACGCGCACGTCGTCGTCCAGCCGGAGCGCCTTGCGCAGGACGACCTCCTGTGAGCTGAAGGGCGCGTGCAACTCGGCGGTGTCGACGGGCCGTTCGAAGGCGCCCGCCTTCTCGGCGGCCAGGCGGGTGGAGGGCGAGTCGGTCAGGTCGCGGACGCCGAGGCCGTGCGCCTCGATGCGGTGGTCGATGCCCCGGATCCAGGCGGGCCGCTCGCACAGTTCGCGGGCGCGGTCCCCGGCGGCGAGGATCACGGCGGCGGCGCCGTCGCCGACGGGTGGGCAGTCGCCGGTGCGCAGGGGCCGTACGACGTAGTCGCCCGGTGCCGCCGCGCGTGCCTGGGAGTTGCCACTACGGGCCGCTACGGCGGCGAGCGCGGGCTCGTCGGTGTCGCCGGCGTCGATGAGCGCCTGTGCCTGGAGGGCGGCGAGGGCGACGGAGTCGGGCCACAGGGGGGCCACGTAGTACGGGTCGAGCTGCCGGGTCAGTACGTCGCGCACGGAGCCGGCCGAGGACTTGCCGTAGGAGTACACGAGCGCGGTGTCGGCCTCGCCCGTCAGGAGCTTGGTCCACGCCTCGTACAGGGCCCAGGCGCCGTCCATCTCGACGTGCGACTCGGAGATCGGCGGCCAGGCGCCCACCCCGTCGAGGGCGAGGGTGAAGGAGAAGGCGCGGCCGGCGAGGTAGTCGCTGGAGCCGGAGCAGGTGAAGTCGATGTCGGCGGTCTTCATGCCGGTCCGGTCCAGCACCTCGTGCAGGACCGGCATGAGCATCTCCACCTCGGAGAGCTCGTGGCCGGCGCGGCCGTGGTCGGTCTGCGCGAAGGCGACTACGGCGATCTCCCGGGTCACAGAAGCTCCTTGTACGTCTCGTAGTCCGCGTCCGGCTCGCCGCTCGGCCGGTAGTGGTCGGGGTGGCGGGCGCCTTCCGTCCATACCGCCTCGACGCGCAGGCCCATGCGCACCTGGTCGTAGGGGATGCCCGCGATCCGGCCGTGCAGGGCGAGGTCGGCTCCGTCGAGAGCGATGTGCGCGTAGACGTACGGGACCTCGATGTCGAGGTTCTTCGCCTTGATGTTGACGATGCAGAAGGTGGTGACCGTGCCGCGCGGACCCACCTCGACCTGTTCCGCCGTGGCCACGCCACAGGTGGGGCACGCACCCCTCGGCGGGACGTACACCTTGCGGCAGGACGGGCACCGCTCGCCGACCATCCGCCGGCCGGCGAGCGCGTGCAGGTAGGCGGACTGGGCGCGGCCGGGCGAGTAGGTGTAGTCGAGGCGGGCCGGGGCGACGATGCCGGTGACCGGGTCGGCGAACTCGCCGCTGTGGCCCGTTGGTTCGGCCGGCTCACCCTCGTACGGCTCGAAGCAGGCGATGTCCGTGATGGCGCCGGAGCGTTCCTCGGCCCAGCGGACACGCACGCGCATTCCGGTGTGCACGGCGTCGGGGCCGGGGGCGTCGAGGGCGTGCAGGAGGGCGGTGTCCGCGCCGTCGAGGCGGACCAGGGCCCAGGCGAACGGGGTGGACAGGGGCTGGCCGCGGCGCGGGGCGTGGTTCCAGGCCCAGGTGGTGACGGTGCCGGTGGGGGCTACCTCGACAAGGCCGCCGTCGCCTATCTCCTCGGCGGTGACGGGGTCGTACTCGACGGGTGGGACCAGGACGCGGCCGTCGCCGGTGCGCACGCCGAGGACGACGCGGTCGCGCAGGCCGGTGAGGAAGGCGCTCTGGACGGGGCCGAGGGAGCGGGTGAAGGGGAACTCGACGACTAGCGGCGCTTCGAGGACTTCGGGCATCCTGGTTGTCTCCTTCTGAGGGCGGGGTCAGGCGCGCTTGTACTCGGGCGGTCGTTTCTCCGCGAAGGCGCGGGCGCCCTCCTTGGCGTCGGCGGTGTCGAAGATCGGCCAGCCCCGCTCGAGTTCGGCGGCGAGTCCGTCGGCCTCGGTCAGCTCCGCGCTCTCGTACACGGAGGCCTTGACGGCCTCGACGGCCAGTGGTCCGCAGGCGTTGATCTGTTCGGCGATCTCCAGGGCCTTGGCCAGTGCCGTGCCGTCGGGGACGACGTGGCCGATCAGGCCGATGTCCGCGGCCTCGCGGGCGCTGTAGGGGCGGCCGGTGAGCAGCATCTCCAGGGCGTGGGTGCGCGGGATCTGGCGCTGGAGGCGGACCGTGGAGCCGCCGATCGGGAAGAGACCGCGCCTGACCTCGAACAGGCCGAAGGTCGCCGACTCGCCCGCGACCCGGAGGTCGGTGCCCTGGAGGATCTCCGTGCCGCCCGCGACGCAGTACCCCTCGACGGCGGCGATCACGGGTTTGCGGGGGCGGTGGTGGCGCAGCATCGCCTTCCAGTGCAGGTCCGGGTCGGCCTTGAGCCGGTCGCGGTGGTGCTCTCCCTCCATGCCCTGTCCGGCCAGGGCCTTGAGATCCATCCCGGCGCAGAAGGCACCTCCCGCGCCGGTCAGCACGATCGAGCGCACGGCGTCGTCCTCGTCGGCCTCGACCCAGCCGTCGTACAGGCCGACCAGCATGGACAGCGAGAGCGCGTTCTTGGCCTCCGGCCGGTTGAGCGTGAGCACCAGTGTGGCGCCCTCGCGCCGCACGGTGAGGTGTTCGGTCCCACCCATCGCCCATCTCCCCTCTGAAAGAACGAGAACAGGTTGCAGGAGGCGACGAGGCACTTCAAGAGTTTTCTGACACTCAGTCAGATTTCTTCGACGCGGACCCTTCACAGTTGCGGCGCCCTTTGCTCTGATGACCGCGAACCGTCGCAGAGCCATGCCGTCCGAGGTCAGGAGGAGCGGTGGAGTACAACCTTGCCGACCTGTTCGAATCGGTTGTCGACGTGGTCCCCGACCGCGAGGCGCTCGTGTACATCGACCACCCCGGCACGGGCGCGGAGCGCCGTCTGACGTACGCCGAACTGGACGCGGCCGCCAATCGCATCGGCCACCACCTCCTGGACAGCGGGATACGCCCTGGCGAGCACCTCGGCCTTCATCTGTACAACGGCGTCGAGTACTTGCAGACGGTGCTGGGCTGCCTGAAGGCGCGGATCGTCCCGGTCAACGTCAACTACCGCTATGTGGAAGAGGAGTTGGTCTATCTCTACCGGGACGCCGATCTGGTGGCCCTGGTCTTCGACGCGGAGTTCACGGACCGGGTGGCGGCGGCGCTGCCGCACACGGACGCGTTACGGCACCTGGTGCGGGTCGGGGCGCCGGAGGCGGACCATCTCCCCGCCGTGGCCTTCGGCGATGCCGAGGCGGCGGCGTCCCCGGAGGGCGGGTTCCCGGGGCGCTCGGGCGATGACCAGTTCATCATCTACACCGGGGGCACCACCGGGATGCCCAAGGGTGTGATGTGGCGTCAAGAAGACCTGTTCTTCTCGGGGCTCGGCGGTGGCGCGCCGACCGGTGAGCCGGTCAAGAAGCCGGAGGAGCTGGCCGAACGGGTCGCGGCCGGCGGGGCGGGGATCACCTTCTTCCCCGCTCCCCCGTTGATGCACGGCACCTCGACCCTCACGGCGTTCATCGGGTTCAACTTCGGCCAACGGGTCGTGCTGCACCGCAAGTTCGTGCCCGAGGAGGTGCTGCGGACGATCGAGAAGGAGAAGGTCACCAGCATGTCGCTGGTGGGCGACGCGATGCTGCGTCCGCTGATCGACGCCCTCGAAGGCCCGTTGAAGGGCACCGACATGTCGTCGATGTTCAGCGTGTCGTCGTCGGGGGCGATCATGTCGGACACGGTGCGCAGGCAGTTCCAGGCGCTCGTGCCGCATGTGATGCTGCTCAACAACTTCGGCTCCTCGGAGTCCGGTTTCAACGGCACGGCGACGGAGGACTCCGGCCCCGAGCGTGGCTTCCGCATCCGCGTCAACTCCCGTACGCAGGTGGTCGATCCGGCGACGTACGAGCCGGTCGCCGTCGGGGAGGTGGGCCGCGTCGCCCAGTGCGGCCATGTGCCGCTCGGCTACTACAACGACCCGCGCAAAACCGCCGAGACCTTCTTCGAGAAGAGCGGCGAACGGTGGGCGCTGCTCGGGGACATGGCCACCGTCGACGAGGAGGGCGTGGTCACCGTCCTCGGCCGCGGCTCGCAGTGCATCAACACGGGCGGCGAGAAGGTGTATCCGGAGGAGGTCGAGCAGGCGCTCAAGTCGCATCCGGACGTGTACGACGCGCTGGTGGCCGGTGTGCCGGACGCCAAGTGGGGCCACCATGTGGCGGCCGTCGTGGAGTTGCGCGGGGGCGCGGCCCGGCCGTCCCTGGAGGACATCCAGGCGCACTGCCGTTCGCGTCTGGCCGGATACAAGATCCCGCGCCAGCTGGTGATCGCGGAGACCCTCCGGCGCTCGCCCAGCGGCAAGGCGGACTACCGGTGGGCGCGGGAGGTGGCGATGGCGGCGGACCGGTGATCCGTCGTCGCACAGGCCCCGCAATGCGTCACAGGCCCCGCTAGGCGTCGGTGAACCGGTCCCTGAGCTCCCGTTTGAGGATCTTCCCGCTCGCGTTGCGCGGCAGCTCGTCCACGAACAGCACGCGCTTGGGCGCCTTGAAGTGGGTGAGATTCTCGCGGGCGTGGGCGATCAGTTCCGCTTCGGTGGCCTCGCCGCGCCGGACGACCACCGCCGTGACGGCCTCGATCCACCGCTCGTCGGGCAGGCCGATCACGGCGACCTCGGCGACGGCGTCGTGCGTGTACAGCGCGTCCTCGACCTGGCGTGAAGCGACCAGTACTCCACCGGAGTTGATGACGTCCTTCACGCGGTCGACGATCGTGAAGTAGCCGTGGGCGTCGCGCACCGCGAGGTCGCCGGAGTGGAACCAGCCGTCGCGGAAGGCCTCGGCCGTCTCGTCGGGCTTGTCCCAGTAGCCCTCGCACAACTGCGGGGAGCGGTAGACGATTTCGCCCGGTGTGCCGTCGGGAACGTCCTTGCCGTCCTCGCCGACCACGCGGGCGTCGACGAAGAGCACGGGCCGGCCGCAGGAGTCCATCCGGCCCTTGTGCTCGTCGGGGGCGAGGACCGTGGCCAGGGGGCCGATCTCGCTCTGGCCGAAGCAGTTGTAGAAGGCCAGTTTCGGGAGCCGTTCGCGCAGCCGCTCCAGGACGGGCACCGGCATGATCGACGCGCCGTAGTAGGCCTTGCGCAGTCCGCCGAGGTCGCGGGTGGCGAAGTCGGGGCGGTTGGACAGGCCGATCCATACCGTGGGCGGGGCGAACAGGCTGTCCGCGCGGCCGGTCTCGATCAGGTCGAAGAGCCGGTCGCCGTCCGGCGCGTCGAGGATGACGTTGGTCGCCCCCACAGCGAGGTACGGCAGCAGGAACACGTGCATCTGGGCCGAGTGGTACAGCGGCAGCGAGTGCACCGGCCGATCGCCCGCGCTGAGGTCGAGGGCGGTGATCGCGCTCAGGTACTCGTGCACCAGGGCGCGGTGCGTCATCATCGCGCCCTTGGGCTGAGCCGTCGTCCCGGAGGTGTACAGCAGCTGCACCAGGTCCTCGCCGCGCGGCTCGGGACCGTCGTACGCGGGTGTGGCCGCCAGCCGTGCCAGCAGTGAGCCGTCGGCGTCGCGCAGGGGCAACGTACGGACGCCGTCGGGGAGTTGACCGGCCAGGTCCGGGTCGGTGAGGACCAGGGCGCTGCCGGACTGGCCCACGATGTACGCGAGGTCGTCGCCGGTCAGGTTCTGGTTGACCGGTACGTGCACCAGGCCCGCGCGGGCGCAGGCCAGGAAGCCGATCAGATACGCGTCCGAGTTGTGGCCGTAGGCGCCGACCCGGTCGCCGGGGTCGAGGCCTTGCCCGCGCAGCAGGCTCGCCGCGCGGGAGACGGCCTCGTCGAGTTCTTCGTACGTCCAGGCGCGGTCGGCGTATTCCACCGCGACGCGCGCCGGAGTGCGTCGGGCGCTGCGGCGCAGCACCCCGTCCACCGTGCTGCCGTGTCCGGGCGTCATGACACATGATCCTCGGGCCGACGCCGGAGGAGGTCAAGGCTGAGGGGAGCGCTGGTGACGACGGGGTGGTCACCTCACCCATGTGGCGGGACCACACCGTTCGCCACTGAGACACATGGCCGGTTCTCGTCAGTCGGCCCGCGTCACACCGGCCGGGTGCGCCCCTCCCAGTACGGCTCGCGCAGCCGCCGCTTGTACAGCTTGCCGTTGGGGTCGCGTGGCATCTCGGCGATGAAGTCGACGGTCTTGGGCCGTTTGTAGCCGGCGAGTCGCTCGGCGCAGTGGTCGAGGAGCGCGGCGGCGAGGGCGGGACCGGGCTCGTGGCCGGGGGCCGGTTCGACGACGGCCTTGACCTCCTCGCCCCAGTCGTCGTGCGGGATGCCGAAGGCGGCGGCGTCGGCGACGGCGGGGTGGGCGAGCAGGACGGACTCGATCTCGGCCGGGTAGATGTTGACCCCGCCCGAGATGATCAGGTCGATCTTGCGGTCGCGGAGGAAGAGGTAGCCGTCCTCGTCGAGCAGTCCGAGGTCGCCGACGGTGAAGAAGTCGTCGATGCGGTTCTTCCGCGTCTTGGCCTCGTCCTTGTGGTAGGAGAAGCCGCCGGTGTTCATCTTCAGGTAGACGGTGCCGAGTTCGCCGGGCTGGAGCCGGTTGCCGTCGTCGTCGAAGATCGCGAGTTCGCTGATGGGCCAGGCCTTGCCGACCGTGCCGGGCTTCTTCAGCCAGTCCTCGGCGGTCGCGAAGGCCCCGCCGCCCTCGCTGGCCGCGTAGTACTCCTCCACGCAGTTCCCCCACCAGTCGATCATGGCCCGTTTGACGTGGTCGGGGCAGGGGGCGGCGCCGTGGATGGCGTGCCGCATGGACGAGACGTCGTAGCGCGCCTTGATGTCGTCCGGGAGGGCCAGAAGCCGGTGGAACTGGGTCGGGACCATATGGGTGTGCGTGCACTTGTGGGTGTCGATGAGGCGGAGCATCTCCTGAGGCGTCCACTTGTCCATCAGCACCAGACGGTGGCCGATGTGCAGGGACGCGCCCGCGAACTGGAGTACGGCGGTGTGGTAGAGCGGCGAGCAGACGAGGTGCACGTTGTCGTCGAACGGCCGGATCCCGAAGATCCCGAGGAAGCCGCCCAGATAGGCCTCTTCGGGGAGCTTGCCGGACAGCGGGCGCCGGATGCCGCGCGGGCGGCCGGTGGTGCCCGAGGTGTAGTTCATCACCCAGCCGAGCGTGCGGTCCGCGGGCGCCGACTCGGGTTGCCCGTCGAGGAGTTCGGCGTACGGCCGGAAGCCGTCGATGGTGCCGACGGCGTACCGCTGACCGGCCGGGAGGCCGGCCTCGTCGGCGGCCTGGCGGGCGGGGTCGGCGAAGCGCTCGTGGGCGAGGAGCACCTTGGCTCCGGAGTCGGCGACGATCCAGGCGATCTCGGGGCCGACGAAGTGGTGGTTGACGGGGACCAGGTAGAACCCGGCCTGGGTGGCGGCGAGATGCGCGGTGAAGAACTCGGGTCCGTTCGGCAGGACCACCGCGAAGGCGTCGCCGCGTTCCAGCCCGGCCGCGCGCAGGCCGTGCACGAGCCGGTTGGCCGCGGCGTGCAGGCGGCCCGCGCTCCACACCTCGCCGTCCGGCGCGATGAGGGCCGTACGGTCGGGGTCGGCGGTGGCCTGGGCCCAGAAGCCCGCGGGAGGTGTGCTCGTCACTGGCCGCTCCTTCCGGCGATGCGGTTGATGTGGTCGACGGCCCGCTCGAAACCCCGGGTGAGGTCGTCGAAGACGGCCTGCACGCTGCGTTCGCTGGTCATCCGGCCGACGATCTGGCCCACCGGCGTGCCCAGCAGCGGCTCGACCTCGTGCTTCTGGATGCGGGAGACCGCCTCGGCGACGAGCAGGCCCTGCAAGGGCATCGGGAGGGTGCCGGGACCGTCGGGGTCGTCCCAGGCCTCGGTCCACTCGGTGCGCAACTGGCGGGCCGGTTTTCCGGTCAGGGCGCGGGAGCGGACGGTGTCGCCGGAGCCGGCGGCGAGCAGTTTGCGGGTCAGGGCGGCCGAGTGGAGGTCGGCCTCTGTGGTGGTCAGCCATATGGAGCCCGTCCACACACCCTGGGCCCCGAGGGCTAGCGCGGCAGCCACCTGCTGACCGCTGCCGATGCCACCGGCCGCCAGTACGGGCAGCGGGGCCACGGCGTCGACGACCTCGGGCGTGAGCACCATGGAGGCGATCTCGCCGGTGTGGCCGCCGGCCTCGTATCCCTGGGCGACGACGATGTCGATGCCCGCCTCGGCGTGTTTGCGCGCGTGCCGGGCGCTGCCCGCGAGCGCGGCGACGAGCACGCCCTGCTCGTGGGCGCGGGACACCACGTCGGCGGGTGGTGAGCCGAGGGCGTTGGCGAGCAGCTTGATCGGATAGTCGAAGGCGACGTCGAGCTGGGTGCGGGCGACCTGTTCCATCCACCCGGTGATGCGCCAGCCGGACGCCTCGCCCTCGGCGAGGTCGGGCACGCCGTACTTGGCGAGGGTGTCCTTGACGAACTGCCGGTGCCCTTCGGGGATCATCGCCTCGACGTCGGCCTCGGTCACGCCCTCGACCTTCTTCGCGGGCATGACGACATCCAGGCCGTACGGCCTGCCGTCGACGTGCGCCTCGATCCAGTCGAGGTCGCGTTTGAGGTCGTCGGGGGCCGTATAGCGGACCGCGCCGAGCACCCCGAAGCCGCCGGCCCGGCTGATGGCCGCGGCGACGGCGGGGAACGGCGTGAAGCCGAAGACGGCGTGCTCGACTCCGAGTTTCTTGCTCAGCTCCGTCTGCATGGGCGCAGGATGCCGCAGTCCTCCGGACGACGGAAGAGGTTTTCTGATGCTCCGTCAGATTTCTGCGCTCATGAAGACTGGGAATGATACTTTCAAGATTCATACGGGAGGATCTCGATGGCCGAGGACAGCACGAACGGATGCACCCGTCGTCAACTGGGCCGCGGAGTCCTCGCCTTGGGCGGCGCCCTCGCCATCGCCCCCTTCCCGGCGGGACCGGCGGCCGCCACTGCGTCGAGCGCTCAGCGCGTCCTGCGCCACGGCTCCGCCGAGCGCGCCGGCCTGCTCCCCGCCCCGCTGCGTCAACTCGTCACCGACGCCGAGACGTTCCTCGGCCCCTCCCCCAAGCACCCCTGGTACGCGGGCGCCGTGCTGCTCGCCGGGCGCGGCGGCACGGTGGCCCTGCATCAGCCGATCGGCATGGCGGTGCGCTATGCGTCGTACGACGAGAAGACCGACACCGGCGTCGAGTTCCCTGCCGACCAGCAGATCCCCATGGCCGAGGACACCGTCTTCGATCTCGCCTCGGTGTCGAAGCTGTTCACCTCGCTCCTGGCCGTGCAGCAGATCGAGCGGGGCGCGCTCGATCTGGAGGGGAAGGTCGCCGCGTATCTACCGGACTTCGGCGGCGCGGGCAAGCAGGACATCACGATCCGTCAGCTCCTCACCCACACCTCGGGGTTCCGCGCCTGGATCCCGCTGTACAGCGTCCCCACGTACGAGGAGAAGCTCCAGCTCATCTGGAAGGAGGCGCCGCTCAACCCGCCGGGCTCGACGTACCTCTACTCGGACCTGAACCTGATCTCGCTCCAGTTGGTGCTGGAGAAGATCACGGGCCGCGCCCTGGACACGCTTCTGCACGACGAGGTCACCGGCCCGCTGGGCCTGGGCCGCACCCGCTACAACCCGCCCGCATCCTGGAAACCGAAGATCGCCGCGACGGAGGACGCGCGGGCACCCTGGTCGGGTCTGGAGCGCGGACTGGTGTGGGGCGAGGTGCACGACGAGAACGCGTTCAGCCTCGGCGGGGTCGCGGGGCACGCGGGGGTGTTCTCCACCGCCTGGGACCTGGCGGTCCTCGGCCGGACGCTGCTCAACGGCGGCGCCTACGGCCAAACCCGCATTCTGCGGCCGGAGTCGGTGGAGCTGCTCTTCACCGACTTCAACACCGCCTTCCCCGGCGACGAGCACGGCCTCGGCTTCGAGCTCTACCAGCACTGGTACATGGGCGCGATGGCCACACCGCGCACGGCGGGGCACACCGGCTTCACCGGTACCTCGCTGGTGCTCGACCCGACGACCGACTCCTTCCTGGTCGTGCTCGGCAACTCGGTGCATCCGGTGCGTAGTTGGCGGTCGGGTTCGGCGCCCCGGGTCGCCGCCGGCAACGACATGGCGCGCGCCGTGACGGTCCGTCCCGCGCACGGACGTACCGCATGGTTCTCGGGCATGGCCAGTTCCACGACCGCCACGCTCGCGCTGCCCGCGCTCGACACGTCCTCGGGCGGCGCCCGGCTGCGCTGCGCGCTGTGGTGGGACACCGAACCGCAGGCCGATGTCCTCGCCTTGGAGGTCACGACGGACGGCGGCACGACCTGGCGGGCCGTCCCGTTCACGACCGCCCGTCGCCGCGACCGTCCACAGGAGCATCCGGCGGGCACCGTCACCGGCTGGTCGGGGCGCGTCTGGCACAGTCTCGCGGCGGACCTCCCGGCGGCCCGGCAGGTCGCGCTGCGCTGGCGGTACGCGACCGATCGGCTGTACGTCGGCCGGGGTGCCTACGTCGACGGGCTGCGCGTCGAGGCGGCGGACGCCGTCCTCTTCGACGAGGCGCGCCCGGCGGACGCGGCGCGGATCGAGGCGAGGGGTTGGACTGCGTCCACGGACTGACGGTCTCGGGCTGACGTCCGCGGACTGACGACCGCCACGGACTGACAGGCACGGACTGACGACTGCCACGGACTGACGGACACGGACTGACGGGCACGGGCTGACGACCGCCACGGGCTGACGGACACGGACTGACGGGCACGGGCTGACGGACTGACGGCCACGGACTTGACCGCTCAGCCGGGAACGTCCAGGCGCTGGGTGCCGACCACCGACAGCAGCCGGAGCGCCTCCTCGGACGGAGAGCCCGGGGCGGCGGTGTAGATGACGACCCGTTGGTCCCGGTCGGCGATGTCCAGGACGTCGCAGTTGACGCTGATCGGGCCGACGACTGGGTGGTCGAAGGTCTTGCAGAGCGTGGGGCGCGAGGCCACGTCGTGGGCGGCCCACAGCCGGGCGAACTCCTCGCTCCCGGCCAGGAGTTCGTCGACCAGTCCGGTCACTTCCGGGTCGTCGGGGTAGCGGCCCGCGGCGGCGCGCAGGTGCTGGGCCACCGTCCGGGCGAATTCGTCGGCGTCCGACACGCTGTACAGCCGTCGGCCGCTGGGGTACGGCTCCAGGAAGGCCCGCCGTGCCAGGTTGCGCTCATGGCGCGGCAGGGCGGAGAAGTCCTCCATGAGGGCGGCCGCCAGTTCGTTCCAGGCGATGACCTCGTACGTCGCCGACACCACGATCGCCGCGGCCTGCGGCAGCCGGTGCAGCAGATCGGCGATGCTCTGCCGTACCTCGCGCGAGGGCCCGGGCGGCGGCCCCGGGGGCGTACCCGCGAGGTGGTGGAGGTGGTCGCGTTCGGCGTCCGACAGGCGCAGGGCGCGGGCGAGTTGGGCCAGCACCTCGCGGGAGGGGTGCGGGGCGCGGGCCTGTTCGAGGCGCGTGTAGTACTCGGTGGACATGAACGCCAGGTGTGCCACCTCCTCGCGGCGCAGGCCCGGGGTGCGGCGGCGCTGCCCGGCGGGCAGCCCCACGTCGGCGGGGGTGATGCGCTCGCGTCGGCTGCGCAGGAAGTCGGCGAGTTCTTGTCGATCCACGTTCCCAGTGTGCGGCGTCCGCCGGACGCCCAGCCAGGTACCGCCGATGCCTGGATACGCCACGCGGCCGGGCGCAGGCTCCTCGGCATGACCGACACACCGATCACATCCACCACCACGACCTCGGGCCTGCTGACCGACAAGGTCGCCTTCATCACCGGTGCGGGGCGCGGCATCGGCGCCGCGGCGGCGCGGCTGTTCGCCCGGGAGGGCGCCCGCGTGCTCCTCGCGGCCCGGACCGAGACCCAGCTCAAGGCGGTGACCGAGGAGGTCCGTGCGGCCGGCGGCACCGCGGAGTACGTGCGGTGCGACATGGCCGACCCGGCGAGCGTCCGCGCCGCCGTCGACGCGGCCGTCGAGTTGTACGGCCGACTCGACGTCGCCTTCAACAACGCGGCCACGATCCAGCGGCCCGGCCCGATGGACCAGCTGCCGGAGAGCAAGTTCGACCACGTCTACGCGGTCAACCTCAAGGGCCCCTGGCTGGCCATGAACGCCGAGATCGCCGCGATCCGCGCCACCGCCGGGACCGGGGCGATCGTCAACACATCGAGCGTCGGCAGTCTGCGGGCCAACCCCGCGCTGCCCGCGTACGGCGCGGCGAAGCGGGCGCTGAACAGCCTGACCGCGTCGGCGGCGGTCACGTACGGCCCCGAAGGCATCCGCGTCAACGGCATCGCGCCCGGCACCACGCTGACCGAGATGATCGACGAGTGGGAGTCGAACTCCCCCGGCATCGTCGAGCAGCTCAACGCGCAGACTCCGCTGGGGCGGTCCGCCGCCCCGGAGGAGGTCGCCGAGGCCGCGTTGTGGCTCCTGAGCGACCGCGCCTCCTACGTCACCGGGACGGTTCTGCGGGTCGACGGAGGCATGCGGGCCTGAGCTTCAACCGCCGAGTGCCTCCAGCACCGCCATCGCCGCGTTGTGCCCCGGCACCCCGCTCACCCCTCCCCCGCGCACCGCGCCCGCCCCGCACAGCAGCACGTTCGGGTGCCGGGTCTCCACACCCCAGCGGCCGGTGTCCTCCTGTGCGTAGGGCCAGGAGAGCTCGCGGTGGAAGATGTTGCCGCCGGGCAGCCGCAGGTCCCGCTCCAGGTCCAGCGGGGTCTTCGCCTCGATGCAGGGCCGCCCGTCGGCGTCGGTGGCCAGGCAGTCGGCGAGGGGCTCGGCGAGGTGGGCGTCCAGCTGGGCCAGCGTCGACTTCAGGAGCTCTTCGCGTACGGCGTCGTTGTCCCGGTCGAAGAGCCGGGCGGGGGTGTGCAGGCCGAACAGGGTGAGGGTCTGGTAGCCCTGCTCGACGAGGTCCGGGCCGAGGATCGTCGGGTCGGTGAGCGAGTGGCAGTAGATCTCGGAGGGCGGGGCGGTGGGCAGAGCGCCGGCCGCGGCCTGGGCGTGGGCGACGGCCAGCTGTTCGTAGCCCTCGGCGATGTGGAAGGTGCCGGCGAACGCCTCGTACGGGTCCACTGAGTCGTCACGGAGCATGGGAAGCCGCTTGAGCAGCATGTTCACCTTGAGCTGGGCGCCCTCGGCGGGGGCGGGCGGCTGGTCGCCGGTGAGGGCCGCCAGTTCCCGTGGGGAGGCGTTGACCAGGACGTGCCGGGCGGCGGCGGTGCCCTCGCCCTCGGCGGTCCGGTACGTGATCTCGGCGCCGCGTCCGTCCGTGTCGATCCGCACGGCCTCGTGTCCGGTGGCGAGGACGGCGCCCGCCTCGCGGGCCGCGGCGGCGAGGGCGTCGGTCAGGGCGCCCATCCCGCCGACGGGCACGTCCCAGGCACCCGTTCCGCCGCCGATCACGTGGTACAGGAAGCAGCGGTTCTGCCGCAGCGAGGGGTCGTGGGCGTCGGCGAACGTCCCGATGAGGGCGTCGGTGAGCACCACGCCCCGGACCAGGTCGTCGGCGAAGCGGTCCTCGATCGCCGCCCCGATCGGCTCCTCGAAGAGGGTCCGCCAGGCGTCCTCGTCGTCGATCCGGCGGCGCAGTTCGTCACGCGCGGGCAGCGGCTCGGTGAGCGTCGGGAACACCCGCTGGGCCACGTGGGCGGTCATGCCGTAGAAGCGCTGCCAGGCCTGGTACTCGCCCTCGCCTCCGGTGAGCCGCGCGAACGCCTCCCGGGTGCGTCGCTCGCCGCCGCCGACCAGCAGTCCGGTCGGCCTGCCTGCCCGCTCGACGGGGGTGTACGACGAGACGGTGCGGGTGCGGATCCGGAAGTCCAGGCCGAGATCGCGCACGATCTTCTTCGGCAGCAGGCTGACCAGGTAGGAGTAGCGGGACAGGCGTGCGTCCACGCCGGCGAACGGGCGGGTGGAGACGGCGGCGCCGCCGGTGTGGTCCAGCCGCTCCAGGACCAGTACGGACCGGCCGGCCCGGGCCAGGTAGGCGGCGGCGACGAGGCCGTTGTGGCCGCCGCCGACGATGACGGCGTCGTACGTCCGGTGTCCCGGGTGTCCCTCGTGTGCAGGCATGGTTCTTGGTAACACGGGATGATCTACGTCGGCCAGAGATGGACCGCCTCGGGTCCCTCTGTCACCACCCGCCCGTCGCGCGCTGCTGCCGCAGGACGGCCACTCTCCGGTACAGCTCCACCGCTTCCGCGCCCCGTCCGAGCTGTTCCAGGCAGTGGGCCTCGTCGTTGCGGCTGGCGAGGGTGTCGGGGTGGTCGGGGCCCAGGACGCGCTCGCGGGCGGCGGCCACGCGCCGGTACTCGGTCAGCGCGTCCGGCCAGCGGCCGAGCCAGCCTAGGCCGACGGCGATCTCGCGGCGGCTGACCAGGGTGTCCGGGTGGTCGGCGCCGAGAACGCGCTCGCGGATCGCGCACACGTCGCGGGACTCCGCGAGGGCCTCTTCCCAGCGGCCGAGGCGGCCGAGGTTGACGCCGAGACCGTGGCGGGCGCGCAGGCTCTCGGGGTCGGCGGGCCCGTGAACGCGGGTGCGGTCGTCGATCAGGTCGCGGTACAGCTGGAGCGCCTCCGCGCTGCGGCCGAGCCGGCCCAGGCTGATGCCGACCTCGTAGCGGGCGGCGAGGGTGTCGGCATGGTCGGGTCCGAGGGCCTGGGCACGGGCCTCGGCGACCTCCTGGTAGGTCTTCAGGGCCTCCGGCCAGCGGCCCAGCTGGCCGAGCGCGTAGGCGACCTCGTAGCGGGTGACCAGGGTGTCGGGGTGCTGAGGGCCGAGCACCCGGGCGCGGGCGGCCGCCACGTCGCAGGCCATGCGGTACGAGTCCTCCAGGCGGCCGAGCCGGCTCAGGCTGAAGGCGAGGTTGTGGCGGCAGCGCAGGGTGTCCGGGTGGTCGGTGCCCATGATGCGCTCGCGTGCGACGAGCACGGAGGTGTAGACCTGATGGGCGTCGAAGTGACGGCCCAACTGGCCGAGGACATAGGCCATTTCCTGGCGGGCGGCGAGCGTGTCGGGGTGGTCGGGACCGAGGGCGGCGGTCCTGGCGCGGGCGACGTGCTTGTACTCGCGCAGGGCGTCGGCGGCGCGCCCGGTGCGGCTGAGGGTGAAGGCGACCTCGTAGCGGCTGGCGAGGGTGTCGGGGTGCTCGGGGCCGAGCAGGTGCTCACGCTCGGCGGCGACCGCGCGGTGCACCTCGCCGGCCTCCGCCCAGCGGCCCAGCCGTCCCAGGCTGAGCCCGGCGTTGTGCCGCCCGGCCAGCGCGGTGACCGCCTCCGGGGAGGGGGCGGACGGTTGCTCGGGGACGGGTTCCTCGGGCCGCCCGGCCGCCGGCCGCGGGATCCACTCGCCGGTCAGGCCCGCTCCGGCGTCCGGGGGTGTGACGCGCAGTCCGGCGCCGGTGGCCTTGTGGCCGGTGGTCATGCCCCGGGTCCAGGACGGCAGGCGCACCTCGCGCAAGGGCGCGGGCTCGGGCGGGCGGAGCTGCGGCCGCTGGGTCACCACGGTCGGCACGTACGTCGGTGTGGCCCGGCCCAGTCCGATCCGCCGCCCCAGTTCACGGGCGTCGTGGGGGCGTTCCTCGGGCCGCTTGGCCAGCAGGTCGAGGATGACCTTCTCCAGGTATTCGGGCAGGTCGGAGCGGTGGCTGCGTGGCGGCCGGGGCGGCGTGTCCCGGTGGCCGACGAGGATGGCCCAGGCGTCGTCGAGGTCGAACGGCGGTGCCCCGGTGGCGATCTCGTACAGCACGCAGCCCAGCGAGTACAGGTCGCTGCGCTGGTCGACCTCGGTGCCGCTGATCTGTTCCGGCGACATGTAGTGCGGGGTGCCCATGGCGATGCCGGTGCCGGTCAGCCGGGAGGTGAAGCCGATGTCGTGGCCGAGGCGGGCGATGCCGAAGTCGCAGATCTTCACCGTGCCGTCGGTCAGCCGCACGATGTTCGCGGGCTTCAGGTCGCGGTGGACGATGCCCTGCCGGTGCGTGTAGGCGAGCGCGGCGGCGACCTGGTCGGCGATCTCGACGACATCGGGTACGGGCAGCGGGTGCTGCTTGTTGTCCTCCAGCAGCTGGCTGAGGTTGCGGCCCTCCAGCAGTTCCATGACCAGGTAGAGGACGCCGTCGAACTCGCCGAAGTCGTGGACGACGGTCACTCCGCGGTGCTGGAGGGCGGCGGCGACCCGGGCCTCGCGCCTAAACCGTTCCCGCAGGACCCGGGTGAAGGCCTGGTCGTGATGCCCGCCCAGCGGCTTGAGGCACTTCACGGCGACCTGCCGGCCCAGCGACTCGTCCCGCGCCCGCCACACCTCGCCCATGCCGCCGCGCCCGATCAGATCGAGCAGCCGGTACCGGCCCTGGACAATCCTGCTGTCCCCCATCTCCTGCGCCCGCCCCCGTCGCTACGTCACCCGCCCTCCCCTGGCTCGTCCAGTATGGCGAGCTGTCATCCGAGTTTGTACGGTGCGGGGCGGGAGCCCGGGCCGAGGCGGGCCATGGCGCGCAGGATGTGTTTGGGCGGGAGCTGCCAGCGCAGACGTGCGGGAACGCGGCGCAGCAGGGTGCCCGTGGCACGCAACTGGCGGGTGACGGTGGCGGGTTCGGGAGCCGCTCTGCCGTACAGCTCGTGGGCGTACGGCGGCAGGGCGGCGTACGCCAGATGCGCCACGCGCCGCCACAGCACCTCGCGCGCCGGGACGAGCAGGGGATGCGTCGGCGGGCGGAGGAGGAAGTCGTCCACCGCGCGTGCCTCTTCTCCGGCGGCGAGTTCCGGCCGCACCTTCTCGAAGTAGGCGTTCATCTCGGCCTGGTCGGCCGGTACGGCGTCGGGGTCGAGGCCCACCAGGCGGGCGCTGACGCGGTGTTCGCCGATGTAGCGGTCGGCCTGCGCGTCGGTGAGCGGGAAGCCGGAGCGGCGCGCGACGTGTAGGTAGGAGTCGATCTCGGCGCAGTGCACCCACAGCAGCAGCTCGGGTTCGTCGACGCCGTAGCGCTCGCCGGTGTCGGGATCGGTCGCCGACAGCATGCTGTGGATCTTGCGGACCCGGGCGCCCGCCTTCTCGGCGGCCTCGGTGGTGCCGTAGGTCGTGGTGCCGACGAAGCTCGCGGTGCGCATCAGCCGGCCCCAGGCGTCCCGCTCGAAGTCGGAGTTCTGCATGACGCCGCGCACCGCTCGGGGGTGCAGCGCCTGGAAGTAGAGCGCGCGGACGCCGGCGACCCACATCATCGGGTCGCCGTGCATCTGCCAGGTCACCGAGTCCGGTCCGAACAGCCCCGGGTCACCTGTCGGGTAGGCCGTCACCCCTGCAGTGTGACCAGGATTCCTGGCCGGCACCAGGGGCACCTTCGTGACCTCCGGTGAAGCCAGGCAGCTCTTACGAGCTCAGGCGGGCTTCTCTTCCTGGTTGGTGATGAAGTCGGACGGCATCTCGGGGCACCACACGGCGGCCGGGCAGTCCCAGTCGTTCGGCTTCCAGTCCTCGGTGATGCGGTCCATGTCGCTGGAGTACTCGATCCAGCTGCCCCAGGGGTCCTGGACGTAGTGGAAGAGGTTCGAGCCGAGGGTGTGGCGGCCCAGGCCCCAGCCCTTGGAGTAGCCCGCGGCGGCCATGTTCCGCGCGCCCATGGCGATCCGGTCGATGTCGGACACCATCCAGCTGGAGTGGTGCAGACCGGGGTGGGCCGCCGGGACGAAACCGAAGACGTGGTGGTCGCCGGGCCCTGAGTTCATGAAGGTGGCGATGCCGGGGATGCGGTCCGACAGGCGGAGTCCGAGGGCGCGGGCGTAGAAGGCTTCGGAGGCGTCCAGATCGGAGCTGAAGATCAGCATGTGTCCGAGGCGCTGGGGGCGGGGCTTCTCGTCCGCGTTCAGCCAGCGGGCCTGGTCGACCCTGCGGACACGGTCGCCGACGTTGGCGTCCTGTCCGTCCGTGGTACCGAACTCGCGCCAGGGTGCGATCCCCTCGTCCCGGAGGTTGATCAGATTGCCCTCGTGATCGCGCAACCACAGTCCACCGGGCACCTCGGCCGGCGCGTCCAGCAGCTTCAGCCCCATGCCCTCGATGTGGCGCTGCCACTGCGGAAGGGAGTCCGGCTCTACCGCGAAGGCCACGTGGTGCATCCGCTTGACCGGCCCTTCCATCAGCACCGTCTGGTCCTGCTCCCGGCCGTCGCAGCGGATCACCACCGCGTTACCACGCTCCACCGTCTCCAGTCCGAACGCGCTGTAGAAGCTCGCGCCGGTATCCAGCGAGGGCACCTGGAGCCCGTAGTGCAGGAGACCTTTTACACGCAACATGTGCACTCCTCATGGTTCCGATGGACTCGCGTCCCTCACGAGCCGCACCTCCCTAAGTGTGTGCACCTTTCAGTCCATACGTCCAGGTGTCCAATGAAACCTTTTTGCGGAAACTCCTCTTAGACCTGGAGCACAGCCCGCCCTTCTCAGCTCAATGTGTATCCACTATGGTTCTGCTGCACTGAGAGAGCCGCCTGTTGGAGGAAGACATGAGATTGCCTGAATGGTCGCTGGTGCAGTACCGGGTCGACGACTCGGAAAAGGTCGCCGTCGGTGTGAGCGCCGGCGGGAGCGTCGTCCACGGGCCGCCCGGGACCGAAGGCCAGACGCTGATGGAGGTGCTGGGCCGTTGGGACTTGCTCGCACCGCTGCTTCGGGACTGGACCCCGGCCCTGTCGGACGTCGTCGCCGGCGCCCGGCTCGCTCCCCCGCTGACGTTTCCGGGCAAGGTGCTGTGCGCGGGCGCCAACTACTGGGACCACTGCGCCGAGATGGGCGTCGAACTCCCGGACGAGCCGGGTGAACCGTTCTTCTTCCTCAAGCCGCCCACGACCACCGTGACGGGGCCGGGAGACCCGGTGCCGCTGCCCTCCTACCCGGGCGCCCGCGTCGACTGGGAGGCGGAACTCGCCGTCGTCATCGGCCGCACCGGCCGCGACCTCTCGCCCGCGCAGGCCCTCGATCATGTGGCCGGCTATCTGGCGGCGAACGACATCTCGGCCAGAGACCGGCTCACCGCCGCGAAGCCGATCGGCGAGCCGTTCGCGTACGACTGGGTCGGCCACAAGGGACAGGACGGCTTCTGCCCGCTCGGCCCCGGAATCGTGCCCGCCTGGCAGGTCCCCGACCCGCAGAACCTGCGGATCCGGTTGAGTGTCAACGGCGTGGTCAAGCAGGACTCGTCCACGCAGCGGATGATGGTACCGATACCTGAAGTGGTCGCGGCGGCCAGCCGCTTGACCCGACTCGAACCCGGGGACGTCATCCTCACGGGCACACCGGCCGGCGTCGGAGTGGCGCGTGGGGAGTTCCTGACCGCCGGGGACGAGGTCGTCGTCGAGATCGAGCGCATCGGCCGTCTGGAGAACACGGTGGTGGCGTCATGAACGACACGGCTGCCGAACCCGACTGGCCGGAACCGCTGCCCGTGCCGGATGCGATGCGGGCCATGGTGTTCCACCGGTTCGGACCACCCGACGTCCTGGAACAGGCCACGACCGACACTCCCCGCCCCGGCCCCGGCGAGGTCCTCGTGCAGGTCGCGGCAGTCGGCCTGGGCCGGCTGCTCGACCTCACGGCCCGGGCGGGCAACCACCCGTACGCCAAGATCAAGCCGCCCCATGTGCTGGGCGCCGACCACTCGGGCGTCGTCGCCGCACTGGGCGACGGCGTGGAGTCCGTCCGGGTCGGGGACCGGGTGGCCGTGTTTCCCGCGGTCGCCTGCGGGAGCTGCGCGTTCTGCGTGGCGGGCCGCGAGGAAGTCTGCCCCGACCTGGGCGTGATCGGCACCCATCGCCCCGGCGCCTACGCCGAATACTGTGCGGTGCCCGCCCGCAACGTCCACCGGGTCCCGGACGGCATTCCGGCCGCGATGGCCGCCTCCCTGGCACTCGTCGGCGCGGTGGCCGCCAACCAGCTGGCCCAGGCGGGGCTGCGCCCCGGGCAGTGGGTGCTCATCCAGGGCGCCGCCTCCGCCCTCGGCTCCACCACCGGCGCCTACGCCCAGCACCTCGGCGCGAGGATCATCGCCACCTCCCGCTCGCCGGAAAAGCGCAAGGCTCTGGCCGCGGCGGGCGCCGACGTCGTACTCGACACCACCGCCGAGGACTTCGTCGATCGCGTGCGCGAGGCCACCGGCGGTCACGGCGTCGACATCGCCGTCGACAACCTCGGCGACCCCGCCATCTGGGACGCCACACTCGACACCCTGGCCCGCGGCGGCACCGTGGTCACCTCCGGCGCGTTCCTCGGCGGCGACGTCCGCATCGATCTGCGGCGCCTGTACTCCGACTGCCACCGCATCATCGGCGTACGCACCGGAAACGCTGCCTCGGTCAAGGCACTGTGGATCCAGGTCGAGCACGGATTCCGCGCGGTCCTCGACCGTACGTTCCCCATCGCCCGCGCCGCCGACGCCCACCGCTACATGGAGGACGACAACAGCCTCGGGCGGGTGGCACTCACCCTCGGTCCCGGGGACTGGGACGCATAAGGCAGGCCCTGACACCCGTGGCCAGGCACAGGTTCGTGCTTGTGTCACCGCGACCAGAGCCGGCCCAGCCGGGCTGAGGCGGCATCAGGACTGACCGTTGCCCGCGATTCCCAGCGCGGTCCGCGTGGCCTCGGGTTCGTACTCCGGGGCGATGTCCGCCAGCACGTTCAAAGCGGTGCGTGCCAGATGACGGGCAACCACGCGTGCCGCCTCGTTGGGGTCACTCAGGCGCAGCGCCTCCAGCAGCGCTTCGTGCTCCGTGTGCGCCCGGCCCCATGAGCTGGGTGCGCCCAGCTGGGCCAGCCGGATGTAGCGCTCGCTGTGTTCGCCGAGCGACTCGAGCATGCGCCGCAGCCGCGGCCCCACGGCCCGGGTCGCGATCCCGTGGAACTCCCTGTGCGCGGCATGCCACTCGTCCGGCCGGTCGTTGCCCGCCGTTTCCCGCATGCGCTTCAGGGCTTCGCCCATGCGCTCCAGGTCCCCAGCCCCGAGCGACTTGGCCGTCACGCTCACAGCGAGCGTTTCGAGCATGATGCGAGCGCCGTAGACACCGTCCAGGTCCTCGGGGTCCACTGACCGCACGCGCGCTCGCTGGTCGGGCCGTGCGTCGATGAGCCCTTCTTCCTGGAGCAGCCGGAACGCCTCACGCATCGGCGTGCGGCTGACGCCCAGATTCCGTGCCATCTCGGCCTGGAGCAGCGCCGACCCCGGCGGCAGTTCACCGCTGAGGATCATCTCCCGCAGGCGTCCGTGGACGTCCAGGGCGAGTCGGCGTCCACCCCCGGGCTGCACGGGTGTTCCACCCATCGGCTCAAATGTGACCCGCGTGTCGCCGCTGTCGCTGCCGTCGTCCGCCGGCCGTGGTTCCTCGGGGGTCTGGCCCCTCCTCCTGGTCATGCCAGGAGTTTACCCAGGTGTATGCAGCTTCTGTACGCGAAGAACGGTAAGGGGCAGTCCCCGACGGGTCCGCCCCTGCACATCCCGCTCCAAGGAGGGGTTTCACTGTATCCACTCACTCGGATATCGCCCGACGACGGTGTCGATCTCCTCAGCGCTCCAGGGGAGGACCGATCAGCGACTGGAGCGGGCACGAGGGCTGCCAGGCCGGAGTGAAGCGGCGGCGCAGGTCGGCCACCGCCTCGATGCCCGGCGCTCCGGCGGTCAGCAGCTCCACCGTGCTCAGGCGGCAGACCTCGAGGTAGGCGCGGATGGGCCGTGTGGTGGCTGTGGTGCGCGGGGTTACGACCACGGGCGGGTGGAGTGTGGTCCCGTCCACAGCGTTTCCGTCCACAGCTGTTCCGTCCACAGCACCTGCCGGCAGGGCCTGAAACCTCTGCAAAGTGCCGCCCACCGGGACGAGTTGACTGTCGTCGACCGGGGAGTCGGCGACGTCGGCGAGTACGGCACGCAGGACGAACGCGAAGGCGCTCCGCGCGTTGTCGACCGCCCACCGGTCCGTCGGCAAGGGTGAGCCGGGCCGCCGGTGCACGGCGAGTTCACCCATTCCCTCGGCCTGGAGGGCCACCGGGTCCCGCTTCAGCGTGTCCGTGATACTCCTCAGCCTGCGGCTGCCCACGACGGTGCTGTACGCGGCCGTCGCACTGGGCGGTGTCGGGGCTATGTCTCGAAGCACTATCCGGTACGCATGGGCGCCACAGCGATGGGCTGGACGCTGGGCTTCGGCCGCATCGGCTCGATGCTCGCCCCGCCGCTGCTCGGGCTCATCATCGGAGCCGGGCTTGCGTTCCAGTGGAACTTCTACGCGCTCGCCGTACCCGGCGTCATCGGCGCCCTGCTGGTGGGGCTGGTTCCCCGCGCCCCGGAAGCGAAAGAGCCCGCAGGTCACGGGGGTGCGGGCGGGACCACACGTCCTTTCGCGGAGCAGACGTGAGTCACACATCGACGACTCCCGCCGCCCACGGGCTGGAAGGGTGAAGGGTCTGGGTGAAGTCCCAACGCCGGCAGGCGCAACAGCCCGGTCACCGCAAGCCCGCTCCTGGTGCGGGAGTCCGGGCAGCCCGGCCGCACGGTGAACACCGCCCTACCCGGGCGCTGAGCACCGCACCCGAGGCCGCCGTTGGCCGGTGCAAGCCATGCCCGGCGGTGGTGATCAGGAGGCGGGAGTCCGAGGGGTGCAGGCAGACGGCCCGACGGAATGACCGTCGACGACGAGGACTGCCTGTGGGTCGCCGTGTGGGGCGGTGGCGCGGTCCGCCGGTACCACCTGGACGGGCACCTGCTCCCGACGCCGGCCGTGCCCGCCCCGCAGCCCACATCTCCGGTGCCGCTCCGCTCTCTCGCCACTCTGCGCCATCGCATCAGCGGGGAGGCCGGCGTCCCGACTTGTCCGCATCACAGCCGCTTCGGAGGCGGGCGAAGATCTCATGCCCGCCGAGGTCGCCCGTGGCCGGGTCGACCCGCCGGCGGTGAATGGTGCCGGCCGCGCTGTCCGCGAGGTAGAGGACCGTGCCGTCGGCGTTGAACGCCGGTCCGTTCACGATGGTGAGGCCGTCGAGGACGCGTTCCACTGTGCCGTCGGGGTCCGTGCGGTACAGCGAGCCCGCGCCGGGGGTGCCGTCGTAGGGCATGCTGCCGGCCCAGCAGCGGCCGGCGGGGTCCGCGACGCCGTCGTTCATCCGGCTGGGCGCGGGGGTGCGGTCCTCGGGACGGTCCAGCCATTCCAGCTTGCCGTCGGCGGTGAGCAGCGCGATGCCGGTGTCCGCGGCGGTGATCCAGTGTCCGGCTGGTCGTGTACCGGTGCGACGGCGCCGAGCGGCACTTCGAGTCGGGCCAGTTGGTACGGGGTCGGGTCGGTGCCGTCGTGCAGTTCGAAGAGCCGGCCGCTGCGGACGTCATCGTCGCTCTCCTCGTCAGCGGATCGTGGTGCCGTCCGGTCGGTCGAGCAGGCTGAGTTCGTCCTGCGTCGGCAGGCCCTCCCAGTCGCCCGGGGTGCCGACGGCGAAGGCCGCGGTGGTGACGGCTCGGTGCAGGCGTGCCGGGATGTCGGCGCCGTGGAGGAGTGCCGACAGGTATCCGGCCACGAAGGCGTCGCCCGCGCCGACCAGATCGACCGCGTCGACCTCTCGCGCCGAGCGGTCGGTCGTGCCGCCGACGGTGTAGGTGGTCGCCCCGCGTGCGCCACGCTTGATGACCACCTCGCTGACTCCTGCGGCCAGGAGGCTCTGCACGCCCTCGGGCTCGCCCGCGTCGGGCCGTCCCAGCATCAGCGGCAGCTCGTCCTCGAAGGCTATGAGCAGGTCCGTGCGGTCCAGCAGAGGCCGGAGCACCGTGCGCGCCCGGTCAGCGGTCCACAGCCGGGAGCGGTAGTTGACGTCGAGGCATACGGTGATGCCGGCAGCGCGAGCCGTCGTCGCGGCCGCCAGAGCCGCCTCGGCCGCCGACGAACTGAGCGCCGGCGTAATGCCGGTGAGATGCAGGATGCGCGATCCGGACGCCAGGGCGGGCAGTACCTCTGCCGCTGAGACGGCCGAACCCGCCGAACCGGCGCGGTAGTAGCTCACCCGGGTCAGGGTGCCCAGCCGGGGTTCGGTCAACAGCAGTCCTGTGGGCCGTCCGGTGTCGTCGGTGACCGCGTACGCGGTGTCGACGCCCTCGGCGCGCAGTGTGCGCAGCACCAGCGCGCCGAGTTCGTCCGCACCGACCCGGCCGGCCCAGCGCACTCGGTGTCCGAGCCGGGCGAGGCCGATGGCGACGTTGGATTCGGCTCCCGCTATGGACAGGCCGAGATTTCCGCCCAGCCGTAGCGTGCTGTGGGCCCGTAGTGCCGCCATCGTCTCGCCGAAGGTGACCACTTCGGGCGCGGCCTGGCGATCCGGTGTCGTCACGGCGTCTCCCCTGCGGCCACCTTGCGGAACTCGGTCGCACGGCCGCGGAGTTGGCCCAGGTCACCGCCGTCGGCCGCGTCGCCGACGAGTGGTGAGCCCACGCCGACGGCGATGGCGCCGAGGTCCAGGTAGTCGCGGGCGGCCTGTGCGTCCACTCCGCCGACGGGCACGAAGGGCACGTCGGGGAAGGGGTCGCGCAGGGCCCGTAGATAGCCGGGTCCGCCGAGGGAGCCGGGGAAGAGTTTGATCGCGTCGGCGCCCTTGGCGAGGGCGGCCTCGATCTCGCTCGGGGTGAGGGCTCCCATCAGCACGGGTATGCCGTAGGGCTCCAGCCCGTCGACCAGTGCGGGGGTGACGAGGTACGACGCTCCGGCGTCGACGGCGCGGGCGGCGTCCGCGGCCGAGCGGACGGTTCCGGCGCCGAGAGTTGCGTCGGGGCCCAGTTCGGCTCGCGCCTGCTTGATCACCGTCAGGGCATCGGCGGTGGTCAGCGACACCTCGATGGCCGCGACCCCTTCCTCGGCGAGGGTGAGTACGGTGCGCAGAGCCGCGCCGCTGTCCTTGCCTCGGACGATCGCCAGCAGGCGGTGAACTCCAAGCGATTCCACCAGGTTCATGGGACGGTGCTCTCCTTGAGCGGGTGATTGTGTGGACGGTCGGTCGGTCACCATTCGGTGAACGATCCGTCGGCGCCGCGCCATACGGGGTTGCGCCAGCGGTGTCCGGTTTCGGCGGCGCGGCGTACGGCCTTCTCGTCGATCTCGACGCCCAGTCCGGGGCGGGAGCCGGCGACGGCATAGCCGCCGTCGAAGCGGAAGGGTTCCGGGTCCATCACGTAGTCCAGCAGGTCACGCTGCTGGTTGTAGTGGATGCCCATGCTCTGTTCCTGGATGAGGAAGTTGGGAACCGCGAAGGCGATCTGAAGGCTGGCGGCCAGCGCGATCGGGCCGAGCGGGCAGTGCGGAGCCATGGCGACGTCGTACGTCTCGGCCATGGCCGCGATGCGGCGGACCTCGGAGATGCCGCCGGCGTGCGACGGGTCGGGCTGGGCGACGGCGATGCCGCTGGTCATGACCTCGCGGAAGTCCCAGCGGGAGTAGAGGCGTTCGCCGGTCGCGAGCGGAATGCTCGTGGACTCCACCAGGCCGCGCAGGTGGGCCGAGTGTTCCGGCAGGACGGGTTCTTCGACGAACAGCGGGTGCAGCGGTTCGAGCAGAGGCAGCAGGCGGCGGGACATGGCGGTGGAGACGCGGCCGTGGAAGTCGACGGCGATGTCCCGCTCGTCGCCGAGCACTTCGCGCACGGCCGCGACGCGTTCGACGATCTCGGCGGTACGTGCCGGGGTGTCGATCGCGGCGAGTTCGGCCGAGGCGTTCATCTTCACCGCGGTGAAGCCGGCCTGCGCCTGTTCCTTGGCCAGCTCGGCCACGTCGCTCGGGCGGTCTCCGCCGATCCAGGCGTACATCCGCACGCGGTCGCGTACCGGGCCGCCGAGGAGACGGTGCACCGGGACGCCGTAGGTCTTGCCGGCGATGTCCCACAACGCCTGGTCGATGCCGGCGACGGCGCTGGAGAGGATCGGACCGCCGCGGTAGAAGCCGCCCTTGGTGAGCACCTGCCAGTGGTCCTCGATGCGCAGCGGGTCCCGGCCGACGAGGTAGTCGGCCAGTTCGTGGACCGCGGCGCGTACCGTCTCCGCACGGCCCTCGACCACCGGCTCGCCCCAGCCGGTGACACCCTCGTCGGTGGTGATGCGCAGGAACAGCCAGCGCGGCGCCACCAGGAACGTCTCAAGTCCGGTGATTTTCATGATTTTCAAAGGGGTTACTCCTGCGGGGGCTCGGTGGCGGCTTCGTCGCGATCGTCCTTGGGCTGCACGGCGGCGGCCAAGTCCTTGGACGCCTGCGTGAGCAGGGACTCGACGGCGGACACGGCGGCGTCGGGATCGCCCGCTTCGATCGCTCGCAGCAGCTCCCGGTGCACCGGTACGGAGTCGGAGAAGTGCTGGGCACCGTGCACGATCCGGTCACGGATGCGCAGGCCGGCCTCGATGACGACCTCCATGCGGCTGAGCAGTTCGTTGTGGGCGGCGTCCAGCAGAGCGCGGTGGAAGGCGAGGTCCGCCTCCACCATCGCGTCCGCGTCCGTTCCGGCCGCCGCCATGGCGTCGAGCGCCAGCCGTATCGCCACCAGGTCGGATTCGGTGCGGCGGGTCGCGGCGAGCCGGGCGCCGGCGGGCTCGACTATGGCGCGGACCTCGGCGAGGTCCTCCAGGAAGTCATCGGTCGGAGCGCTGCTGCCCTGCCAGCGCAGCAGGTCGCTGTCGAGCAGGTTCCAGTCGGCACGGGGCCGAATGGTGGTACCGCGCTTCTGCTTCGATTCGAGGAGGCCCTTGGAGGCCAGCACCCGCATCGCCTCGCGCACCACGGTCTTGCTGACGCCGAGCTCCGTCTCGAACTTGATCGGGTCCACCACGGAGCCCGGGGGGTAGTCGCCGCGGATGATGCGTCGGCCCAGCTCCTCCACCGCCTGGCCGTGCAGCCCCTTGCCGGGATGCGTCACCACGTTCTCCGTTTCCGCTCTGGTCCTGGTCGCTCAGGCTCCGCACGGTGCGCGTCGCTCACGAGGACTCCTTCATGACGCTCCATCCTCCATCGACGACGAGACTCGCGCCGGTGACATAGGAGGCGTCGGGGGATGCCAGGAAGGCGACCGCGGCGGCGACCTCCTCCGGCTGCCCGAACCGCTTGGCCGCCGTGGCCGCCGCACTGCGCGCCCGCTCCGACTCGGGGATCGAGTCCCAGGCCGCGGTGAGGATGGGACCGGGCAGCACCGTGTTGACGCGGATGTACGGACCGTACTCGACGGCCAGCTGGCGGCCCAGCGAGCACAGCGCGCCCTTCGCCGCGGCGTATGCGGCATGGCCGGGCAGACCGATGACCGCGTGCACCGAGGAGGTGAGGACGACGGACCCCGCTGCCTCGCGCAGCATGCCGGCGAAGGTCTTCATCCCTCGCCAGGCCGGCTTGAGCAGCACGGCCATCTGACCGTCCCACTCGGCCTCGCTCAGTTCGTGGGCGGGCTTGTTCAGCTGGGCGAAGGCGTTGCTGTGCAGCACGTCCATGCGCCCGTGAACCTGGTCGACGTGGCGGGCCAGGTGCTCCCAGTCGGAGGCGGAGGTCACGTCGCAGCGTACGTACTCCGCCTGGTCCCCGCTCTCCACGATGCCCGTCGCGAGCGCCTTGCCGGCCGCGTCGTCCACGTCCGTGATCACGACCGCCGCGCCCTCGGCCGCGAGCCTGCGGGCCGTGGCCGCGCCGATCCCGTGGGCGGCTCCGGTGATCACCGCTACGCGCCCCGTCAGCCTGCCGCATTCCGTCATCGCAGCCCTCTCCTTTCGTCCTGAGTCACCCTAGCTGTTTCCATTAATAATGGAAATATCTTGACGAGCGTGCGACAGCGCTTCAAGACTGACCGGCGGGCGAGAGCGGACGGTTCGTGGCCGTAACAAAGGGACACAAGGGACGTACATGAATACCTCACCACCCTCGCGGAGGTCCGCGCTCCGGTGGAGTGCCGGGGCGGCAGCGGCGCTCACCGCCGCCCCCGCACTGACCGCCCTGCGGCCAGACCGTCGGAACGACGGAGCCGACATCCACGTCGAGATGCAGACCATCCCCCAGAACGTGCAGGGCGGCTACCAGAAGATGCACGCCTCGCTGACCGCCGGGAACCCCCCGGACCTGGCGCAGGTCGAGTACCACGAGCTCCCCGGCTTCATGCTGGTCAACGGCCTGACGGACCTGAGTGCGTACGGCGCCGACGAGCTGCGCGACAGCTACGTGCCGTGGCAGTGGAACCAGGGCGTCTTCGGCGGGCGGGTCCGTACCATCCCGCAGGCCTCGGGCCCGATGGGGCTCTTCTACCGCCAGGACCTCTTCGAGAAGTGGGGCATCGAAACGCCCGCCACCTGAGCTGAGTTCGAACAGGCCGCCCGCGTGGTCAAGGCCCGCGGCGGCGGCGCCCGGCTGTCCACGTTCAACCCCAACCAGCCCGGCTGGTTCGCCGCGATGTGCTGGCAGCGCGGCGCACGCTGGATACGCGCCCAGGGCGACGACTGGGTCGTCGCCATGAACAGCGCCTGGTACCGGCAGATCCAGACCGGACAGATCTCCGCCTGGGTCGGGCCGCAGTGGGGCGACGCCCTGCTGCGCGGCAACGCACCGGGCACCAAGGGGAAGTGGCGGGGCGCTCCCCTGCCGCAGTGGACCCCGGGAGAGAACGCCTCCGCCAACTGGGGCGGATCGTCCACCGCCGTCCTCCAGGGCAGTCGCCACCCGCGTGAGGCACTGCGGTTCGCGCACTGGGTCAACACCGACCCGAAGGCCGTCGACCTCAACATCTCGGTCGGCTACGGCTGGCCCGCCGCCACCGGCATCTTCCGCGGATCGGCACTCGACAAGCCCGACCCGTTCTTCGGCGGGCAGCGGTACAACGACGTGTTCACCGCGTCCGACCGGGCCATCGACACCTCCTGGAAGTGGTCCCCCACCACGGACGCCGACTTCGCCGCGCTCGGGGACTCCTTCGGCGCCGCCATGGCCGGGGACGGCACCCTCGCCTCGTCGCTGGCCGACGCTCAGCAAAGCACCGTGGACAACCTGCTGGCCAAAGGCCTCAAGGCGAGGAGCGCGCGATGAGCACCGCGATCAGCCGGCCGAGGAAGTCCGCACCGGGCGGCGGGCGCTCCGCCCGCCCGGATCGCTCCGCCTGGGGGTTCCTCCTCCCCTTCGTCGCCCTCTTCCTGTTCACCTTCGTCCTCCCGCTCGGCTACGCCGTCTACCAGAGCCTGCTCACCCCGGTCCGCTCCGGTTCGCTGGGCCTGGGTCCGGCCACCGTCGGCTTCGCCGGGCTGGACAACTACTCCCTCGCCCTTCAGCAGTCGGCCTTCCTGGAGAGCTTCGCGCGGGTGCTGCTCTTCGGCATGGTGCAGATCCCGGTGATGCTGCTGCTGTCCACCGCGCTGGCCCTGGCGCTCGACACGCTCTCCCACCGCTGGGCGGACGTCCTGCGTGCCGCCTACTTCCTGCCGTACGGCGTCCCCGGCGTCATCGCCTCGATCCTGTGGGACTTCCTGTACGTACACGCCGTGCTCATCCGCCCAGTCGTAGACGTACGGGTGGCGGTTGTAGACGCAGTTGCGGATGAAGTCGGCGCCCAGGGCGGTGATGTGGCCCAGTTCCCTGTCGTACTCGGCAGGGGTCATCGCCCTGCCGTGCTCGCTGGTCTCCTCATACCAGTTGAGGCCCTTCAGGAACAACGGCCTGCCGTTCAACCGCAGTTGCGCGCCCGCCACGGACAGGTCACGCATTCCGTAGACGGCGGACAGGGCGTCCACGCGCGGGCCGCCGGCTTTCGTGGTGCTCAGCGTGGCGCGGGCCGTGAGCGTGTGCGGCGAGCCGGGGGCCCATCGTGGCGCGCCGGGCACGGAGACCGAGACGGGCACCACACCGACCGATCCCGCCGCGATCCGCGCCGCGACGACCACCGGTCGCCCGCCGCTCCCTCGACCGGGGTCCAGGGTCAGGTAGCCCTCGAAGTCGGTGGTGCCGTGGTTCTCGACGACCGCCCGTGCCTCCAGCCTCTCTCGCACTCCGGCCGTGAGCAGCTTCGCGATGGTGACCTGGGGAACCGCCTCGATCCAGGCGGACCGGGTCAGTCCCGCGTAGGGCCAGTGGTCGACCGGCTGGTACGGGATCTCGTAGTCGTCGGTGACCGGCTGCGGGGTCGGGTCCGTGTAGTCGACGTAGCGCGCCCGGCGGAAGACTCGCACCGCGATCGTCTGCCGCTTCCCCGGCCGCAGCGCCCTCGCCGCCGGAAGCGCGAAGGGCGAGTTCGCTCCTTCGTGCTGGCCGAGGTGGGTGCCGTCGAGCCAGACGTCGGCGCTGTAGCCGGCGGCCAGGAAGGCAAGGCGCACGTGGCGGGCAGGCCAGGACGCGGGAACGTCGACGGTGGTGCGGTACCAGGCGTAGCCGTCGGCGCATGCCGTGCCCGTGCCGAAGGTGGCGGTCTCCGTGGCGAATCCGGGCGTGTTCAGCAGGTCCCAGGCCGCCGGGACGTCGATGAAGTCCCATGCGCTGTCGTCGAGGCGCGGGGACTGCCAGCCCTCGCCGAGTCCGCGGTCGCGGGGGTCGAAGCGGAAGTGCCTGGGCCGACTTCCTCACCGAGCGCGGACTGGACGACCGGGTCGCCTACGTCGAGGTGCACAACGAGGTCGACAACTGCTCCCTGGTTCCGGACGACGGCGGCACCCACTACTCCCGGCTGCGCGGCCCGCTCGGCCGCGCCGTGGAGCTACTGCGGGCGCGCCACCCCGGCATCCCCGTCACGTACTCGCTGGGAGAGCCCTGGCCACGCGAACTCGACGAGCTGCCGGAACAGGCGCAGATCGCCCACTTCCACTTCTACGTCTACGGTGTCCTCGGCGCGCTGTACCAGGCCGCCGGACTCGGCCACGGCACCGAGCAGGCGCCCCCCTCGGCCACCTGGCCCACCCCCGAACTGGCCCGCATGCTGCGCCCGGACGCCCCCGCCTTCGCCGACTACCAGCCCGACGAGCCCTGGCGGCTGGCGGCCACCGGGATCCCGCGCGAACTGTTCTACGCGCACGACTGGGTCGACCCCGACCGCTGGGACCTGTGGCTGTACGAGAACTACCTTCCGCACCGCGAGGCCATGCGGCAGACCCTGGCCCTGTGGGTCGACTCCGTCGCCGGATTCGCCCGCCGCCGCGGGATCCCGGCCGTCCTCGGCGAGGGCGTGGTGGGATACACCCCTCTGCTGACCCGCTTCGAGGAGGACGCCGTCGGCAAGGACATCGCGGAGTTCGTCGTCGACCGTTGCCTGGAGGCCGGGTTCAAGGGTGTCGTTCCGACCTCGAACGCGGCACCTCACCACCCCATGTGGAACACCGACCGGGACTGGATGCGCCGCGTCAACGCGCGCATCACAGGCGGCTGAACACAGGACACGCCGTGCGGCTGTCACTGGCCGCCGGTCACGAACTCCCGCCAGGTACAGCCGACCGCTGGTCGACGCGCCCGGCTGGTCGGTGGATCGGGCCGGTGATCCGGGTCAGGGGCAGGCCCGTGCCCTGGTTGGTGTGGGCGATGATCTCCGCGGTGATCGACACAGCCGTCTCCTCGGGCGTGCGGGCTCCGAGGTCGAGGCCGATCGGGGAGCGCAGTCGGGCCAACTGGTCCTGCGTGACGTCGGCTTCACGCAGGAGCCGCAGCCGTTCCTCATGGGTGCGCCGTGAGCCCATCGCACCGACGTAGCCGACAGGCAGGTCGAGTGCCAGGCGTAGCAGGGGGATGTCGAACCTGGCGTCGTGCGTGAGGACGCACACGACGGTACGGGCGTCGACGTGGGTCTGTTCCAGGTAGCGGTGGGGCCAGTCGACCACCACCTCGTCCGCGTGCGGGAAGCGTTCCGCGGTGGCGAAGACGGGGCGAGCGTCGCACACGGTGACGTGGTAGCCCAGGAAGCGGCCGACCTGGCTGAGGGCGGCGGCGAAGTCGACGGCCCCGAAGATCAGCATGCGCGGACGAGTGGCGGCCACGTGGACGAGAACGGACAGCTGCTCCGGGCAGGTGTCCGCGTCGCCGCCGAGCGGGACGAGAGCGGTGCGGCCCGCCCGCAGCAGCGCCCCGGCCCGGTCCGCCACCGCCCGGTCCATCGGCCCCCCGTCCACGGTCCCGCCGGCGATCCGGCCGTCGTCGCCGAACACACTCAACGTGGAACCGAGGAGTGCGTCGGGACCCTCCACGACCTGTGCCACGGCAACCGGTCCGCCCCGGACCACCTCGGCAAGGGCAGCGGCGAGGTGCGGCCGAGTCGCGGGATCCATGCGCTGGACGAGGACGTCGAGTTCGCCGCCGCAGGTCAGGCCGACGGCGAAGGCGTCGTCGTCGGAGTAGCCGAACCAGGCGCGGTGCGGCGCGCCCCGGTCATGCAGCACCTGTCGGCACAGTTCGTAGACCGCTCCCTCGACGCAGCCGCCGGAGATGCTGCCGACCGCGTTGCCGTCCTCGTCCACCGCGACCGACGTACCGACGGGCAGAGGCGCGCTGCCACGGACGTCGACGACGGTGGCCAGGGCGAAGGCGCGTGTCTCACGGCACCAGTGGTCCAGTGTGTCCGCGATGTTCAGCATGGGTCGTTCTCCGTGGTTCGCCGTGCGAGGGGGTGGGGCGGGCCGCCGCCGCGCCGGACGGGGAGCGCATACGCGGCGACGGCCCTGGGCGGTCCGGCAGCGACGGGGGTACGGGCTGCCGGGCCGGTCGATGGGCCCGTCCCTGAGAGGACTGCCCGTGTCAGAGCAACGCCTCGGCGGTGATGGGCAGTTCGCGCACCCGGCGGCCGGTGGCGTTGAAGACCGCGTTGCCGATCGCGGCCGCCACACCCACCTGGACGACTTCGCCCAGCCCCTTCACGCCGAGCGCGTTGCCGTCGTTGTCCTCGCCGTCCAGATAGATCGCCCTGACCTCGGGGACATCGGCGTTCACCGGTACGAGGTAGTCGGCCAGGTTGGCGTTGACGATCCGCCCGTCGCGGTGGTCGGTGACGGTGTGCTCCAGCAGGGCCGTGCCGATACCGCCCACGATGCCGCCGATGGCCTGGCTGTCGGCGAGCTTGGGGCTGATGATGCGGCCGGCGTCGTACACGCCGAGCATCCGCCGCACCCGGACCAGACCGAGGGTCGCGTCGACGGCGACCTCAGCGAAGGTGGCGTTGTAGGCGAAGTAGGAGCGCCACGCGGGATTCGGCGGCCCGTTGTAGGAGCCGAGGGCTTCCAGGTGGGAGCGGTCGTTGCGGGCCAGCAGGCTCCGGTAGGTCTCACCGCGCGCCGGATTGCCCCGCACGTGCAGCCGGCCGCCGCGGACCACCACGTCGTCGGCGTCCACGCCGTACAGCGGCGACTCGCGGTCCTCGACGGCCAGCCTGATCGCCTGCCGCCGCACCTGGTCGCACGCGTCGACGACGGCGGACCCGACACTGGCCATGGTCTGGGAGCCGCCGTGCGGCGGGGTCGGCGGGAAGCGGGAGTCGCCGAGCCGCAAGGTGACCGTACGCATGGTCAGCCCGAGGGCATCGGCGGCCACCTGGGTCTGGGAGGTGTACGTGCCCGGCCCCATGTCGCTGGCGGCGGTCTCGACCACCGCGGTGCCTTCGGCAGCCAGGCGGGCCCGGGCCTGCGCCGGGGAGCGCGCGGGGTCGTAGACGCCGGCGGCCATGCCCAGGCCGATCAGCCAGTCCCCGTCACGCGTCGAGCGGGGCTCGGGGCTGCGGCGGTGCCAGCCGAACTCACGGGCGCCGACGGTGTAGCACTCCCGGAGCCGGCGCGTGGAGAACGGCAGGTTGTTCGACTCGTCCTCGTTCGGCTCGTTGCGCCGGCGCAACTCGATCGGGTCGAGGCCGAGCTCGTGCGCGAGTTCGTCCATGGCCGACTCGATCACGAACGACGCCGAGGCGAAACCGGGGCCGCGCATCCAGATCGGGGTGTTCACGTCCAGCGGCACCGTCCGGTACGCCTGGCTCACGTCGGGCATGCTGTAGAGCATCTGCCCCGCGGGCATGACGGCCTCGGTGAACGTCTCGTACGACGATGTCTCGGCGTCGATGTCATGCACCGCGGCGGACAGCCGGCCGCGCCGGTCGCTGCCCAGCCGGAGACGGTATGCGTAGGAGGGCCGGAAGCCGGTGCCGAAGTACATCTGCCGACGGCTCAGCACCAGCTTGACCGGACGGCCCGTCTCCCGCGCGGCCACCGAGGCGACGACCGTGTGCGGCCAGCAGCGCAGCCCGCTGCCGAAACCGCCGCCGACAAACGGGTTGATGACCCTCACCGCTTCCGCGGGCAGGTCGAACACGGCGGCGAGCTCGTCGTGCGTGCCCATCACCCACTGGGTCTTGTCCCACACGGTCAGCCTGTCACCGTCCCAGCGGGCGATCGTGGCGTGCGGCTCCATCGGGTTGTGGTGATTGCGCGCCAGCTCGTAGGTCACATCCAGCCGTACCGCCGAGGAACGCAGGCCGGCTTCGGCGTCGCCGCGCGCGTAGTTCGTCGGCTTGTCCGGCTCGGCCTCGTGCAGGTCGGTCGAGGGCTGTTCGGCGTCATAGTCGACCTTGACCAGGCTCGCGCCGTGCTGCGCGGCCTCCAGCGTGGTGGCGACCACGACGGCCACCGGCTGACCGTGGAAGAGGACTTTGTCGTCCTGGAAGACCCGCAGCCTGCGCCCGGGCAGGTTGTTGGACCCGGGGTTGTCGCGGTACGGCAGCTTCGGCGCGTTGCGATGGCTGATCACCCGCAGCACGCCCGAGTGGGCTTCGGCGGCGCCGGTGTCGATCGAGGTGATGCGGCCGCGGCCGATGGCGGCGTCGACGATGACGGCGTGCACGGCTCCGTCGATGTCCTCCTCGGCGGCGTACAGCGCTTTACCCGTGACCTTCAGCCGGCCATCCACCCTCGACAGCGGCGCACCCACGGCTGCCTGCGGCTGGGGGCTCACTTGGTACCTCCTACGATGCGCAGCTGGCGTGCGACGGTCCGCTGAAGCAACTCGACCTTGAAACGGTTGTGTTGGAGAGGGCGGGCGCCCTCCGTCGCCTGCTCGGCGGCCTCGGCCCACAGGGACTCGGAGGGGCGTTCACCGATGAGGTGCCGCTCGACGGCGGGCAGCTTCCACGGCACCGTGCCCACGCCGCCGGCGGCCACCTTCGCCTCCCGGATCAGCCCGCCCCGGATGTGCAGCGCGACGGCCGCCGAGGTCAGGGCGAACTCGTACGACTGCCGGTCGCGGACCTTCAGATAGCCGGACTTGAGCGGACGCGGGTGAGCCGGGATCTCCACTGCGGTGATCAACTCACCTCGTCGCAAGGCCTGTTCATGCTGAGGGGTACTCCCCGGTCGCAGCAGGAAGCCGGCGAAGGGAACCTGCCGCTCCCCGTCCGGGCCCAGCAGGTGCACCCGGGCCTCCAGCGCCGCGAAGGCCACAGCGACGTCGGAGGGGTGGGTCGCCACGCAGGAGTCGGAGGTGCCGAGGATCGCGTGGCTGCGGTTGAAGCCCTCCCGCGCCGCGCAACCCGATCCGGGCTCACGCTTGTTGCAGTCGGCGGTCACATCACGGAAGTACGTGCACCGGGTGCGCTGCATGATGTTGCCGCCGATGGTCGCCATGTTCCGCAGCTGGGCGGATGCGCTCAGCTCCAGCGCCTGGGAGATGACGGGGTACAGGGCGCGCACCTTGGGATGGGCGGCGGCCTCGGCCATCCGCACCAGCGCACCGATACGCAGGCCTCCGCGCTCGGTGACGGTGACCTCGCGCAGGGGCAGGGCGCTGATGTCGACCAGCGTGCCGGGGCGTTCTACGGTCTCGCGCATGAGGTCGACCAGCGTGGTGCCCCCGGCGATGTAACGCCCGCCGTGGCGACCGGCGTTGAGGGCATCGCGGGTGTCGGAGACTCGCGTGTAGGCGAAGGGATGCATGGCTGCTCAACCTCATTTCCCGCGAGCGGTCTGTTCGACCGCCCGCACGATCTTCACGTAGCAGCCGCAGCGGCAGATGTTGCCGCTCATCCACTCGCGGATCTCCTCCGGCGAGCCGGTGTGGCCCTCCCGGATGCAGCCGACACCGGACACGATCTGGCCGGGAGTGCAGTAGCCGCACTGGAAGGCGTCCTGGTCGACGAACGCCTGTTGCAGTGCGTGCAGTTCGTCGCCGTCGGCCAGGCCCTCGACCGTGGTGACCTCGGCGCCCTCCAGGCGCACCGCGAGCGTCAGGCAGGCATTGTGCCGGCTCCCGTCGACGAGGACCGTGCACGCGCCGCAGGCCCCAGCGTTGCAGCCCTTCTTGGAACCCGTCAGCCCGAAGTGCTCGCGCAGCAGGTCCAGCAGCGACGTGCGGTTGTCGACGGTCACGGTCCGGCGGGTGCCGTTGACCGTCAGGGAGACACGGCTGGAGGGCGGGCTCTCCGCGGCCGTCGCCTCATCCGAGTCGGCGAGGAACGTGCCCGCGACCACGCCGCCCGCGACGACGGCACCGCCGACCGCGGTGCTGGTGGCGATGAAGGTACGCCGGGTGGGGGCCGGGGAGGACTCGCTGGATCCAGTGGGGGGTGGAACGGCAGATTCAGGGAGTTCAGTAGACATACGTACGCCTTCGCATCACAGAACGGGTCAGTCGTACACAACAGCGGGAGGGGGGATCCTCATCACCGCGGGGACCCTGGCGACCGCGCGCCTTGACGGTGGCGGCTGCTCAGATCGGCAGTCTTGCACCACCGCCCACGCTCGTGGCAGGGAGACTTTTCTCCCCCTTTACGGTTCCTCAGGAGCGACTTGCCGACATGGCCGGGGCGCTTCCGCGCGGGACAGGCCCTGGCCCCGCCGCTTCTCCGGTGGCGGGTTGCGCCCTGTGGTCAGGGCTTGATGAGGACCTTGAGGCGCTGCCGCAGCCGCAGGACGCGGTGACGCGGACCAGCGGGTCGGTGGGCTGCTTTCAGTTCCGCGGGGACATGCTGGCTGACCTCCGACGAGATGACGGGCCGACGTCGACGAGGGCGGCATCGACCAACGCCTCCGCGATGGATCGCGCGCACGCGCCCGTGTCGCTGCTGTTGAGTGCGGTGCCTCGTGCGGCCGCGCCGTCGAAGAGCAGTGCCAGCTGCTCACCGAGGGTTTCCGGGGCGGCGGCCCCGGCCTGCCGTGCGATGTCCGTGAGGCGGCGGGCGAATTCCCGCTTGTACGCCGCTGCCAGCCGGTGGGCGGAATGCCCGGGGTCGGGTACCTCGACGCTGACGTTCAGGAACGGGCATCCCCGGAACGGAGCGGTGGTTTCCGGCAGCTTCCAGTCGAAGACGGCCAACAACTGCTCACGCGGGCTCGGTGTCGGTGCCGGTGTCGGTTGGGCGGGCGACCGGAGGACGGGCAGGAGATCGTCCACCAGGGAGTGCAGGTATGCCCCGACGAGCTCGTCCTTGCTGGGGAAGTGCGTGTAGAGAGTGCGTTTCGACACCTCGGCGACGGTCGACAGCTGGTCCATCCCGGTCGCGTTGATCCCCTGCGCCGTGAACAGCTCGGTCGCCGTTTTGAGGATCCGCTCCCGGGCGCCACGCCCACGACGCCGACGTACGGGGTGAGATTCGGTCACGCCCTTAAGGATACCGATCGTTTTACATAAGCCGGTGGGCCAGATACGGTAGTGGCTTAAGTAAACCGATCGTCTTACTTAGCCACGGCCCGCCCGAGCTATCGATGCGAAATCAGCACCAAGGAGACCTGATGCGTTACACGACCTTCGGACGACGGACCGGACTGCGCGTCTCCGAGTACGCACTCGGCACGGGGAACTTCGGCACCGGCTGGGGTGCGGGTGCCGAGCCGGACGAAGCGCGCCGGATGTTCGACAGGTTCGCCGAGGCCGGCGGTACGTTCCTCGACACCGCGGACAACTACCAGTTCGGCGAGTCCGAAGAACTGGTGGGGAAGTTCGTCGCCGCCGACCGGGACCACTTCGTCCTGGCCACCAAGTTCACCAACGGGGCATCCCCGCGGCCCGGCATCTCCAGGACGGGCAACAGCCGTAAGAACATGGTCACTTCGCTGGAGGCGAGCCTGAAGCGCCTCGGCACCGACTACATCGACCTGTACTGGGTCCACTTCCCCGACGACCTCACGCCCATGGAGGAGATCCTGCGGGGACTGGACGACCTGGTCAGCTCCGGCAAGATCCTCCACGCCGGCCTGTCCAACTTCCCCGCATGGCGGGTCTCCCGCGCCGCCACCCTCGCGGACCTGAACAACTGGGCACCGGTCACGGGCATCCAGATCGAGTACAGCCTCGTCGAGAGGACCCCAGACCGTGAACTGCTGCCGATGGCCGAAAGCCTGGGCCTCGGCGCCGCCCTGTGGTCCCCGCTCGGCGGCGGACTGCTCACCGGCAAGTACCGCCGCAGCGACGAGGGACGGCTGACCGACCTCAAGGCGGTCATCCACACCGAGAGCACCGAGCAGAAGACCGCCGTCGTCGACACCGTCCTGGCCATCGCCGAGGAGACCGGCGCGACGCCCGCACAGGTGTCGGTGGCATGGCTCCGTGAGCGTGCCGCCCAGGCGTCCACCGCGTTCGTGCCGATCATCGGCCCGCGCAATCTCGCCCAGCTCGACGACTACTTGGGCGCGCTGGACGTCCAGCTCGCCCCGAAGCAGCTCGCCCGCCTGTCGGACGTCAGCGCGATCCCCCTCGGCGTGCCCCACGAGGCGAACGCTCGCGCGCGAGACGCCGTCCAGGGCGGTGACGCCTCCCTCGTCACCCAGCCCGCGGTGCCCGCGGTCTGAACCGCGGATCCTGCCGCCGGCGGTCATCTCGCCCACCGGTTCGGCGGTCTGCCGCGCAAAGGTCCACGACGGCCTGGCCACGCTCGCCCGATGTGTCGACGGAGTTGCTGTGGACGGCCACCAGACCACCCTCGGCGATGACCCGCTTGATGTCGTACCTGAGGTCCGGATACTGCTGCCGCTGGAGGGCGCCGAAGTACCTGAGCGCCCGCGGGCCCCGGCGCCGTCGGGGGCCAGCGGGTTGTGCTGGATCCGAGCGACCAACGGGCCCTGTTGCCGCTGCGCCGAGCGCCCCGCTACATGTTGATCATGTGTCCCGCGAGGCCGTGCACGGCCTCCTTGACGGCCTCGCCCAGGGTCGGGTGGGCATGGACGTTGCGGGCGACCTCGTGGACGGTGAGGTCCCACTGCTG
>NZ_JBFAIR010000040.1:0-108316 GCF_040654815.1 Streptomyces sp. NPDC050619
CTCGCCCGCATCAACCCCGTTGTGGGTAGGGGGTCGCCCCCGCGCGCCCCCCCCCCCCCCCCGCGGGCCCCCCCCCCCCCCCCCGGCCCCCCCCCCCACCGCACCGCCCGATCCCCGGAGAAACCTGTAGCAGCCCGCACTCCCCCACCGATCAGCCACCGGCTCAAACCCCGACTCGCGACTGCGCTGTTCCGCCGCTACCTGCGCGCCTGCATCTCGACCGGCCCCGCCCCCCTCCCCGCTCGCCAGCGCCCGCCCGGAGGGCGTCCTTGCCGAGACGCAGCGCGTTGGCCACCGCCACCGCCACTGACCGTCCACCGACCCGGAGGAGCATGTCCCACCCCGCCCCCTACCCGGTGAGACTGGCCGACGAGATCACCCGCCAGCTCGGCCAGCTCGCCGATCACCTCTCTCAGCTTCCCCCTCCCCAGGCCGCGCAGGTCATCGCCCGCGTTCTCGACCCGGGCGCCGGAGTCCTCGGCGGCGTCGCCCACCTCGTCGCCACCGGCAGCGTGTTCGCCAAGGACCAGGCCGAACGAGGCGCCCTCCCAGCGGAGGTGTGGCTCGCTCTGGGCCGCGCCTCGAACGAACTGCACGACATCACCCTCGACCTGGACGAACACAAAGACACCCTGAAGCACGTCGGCACCCAGCCCGCCACCACCGCGGCGAAGCCCCCGGCACCCGCACCGCTCGTCGTGCGGCGGCGCCGGTGAAGAAGAAGCAATGGCAGGGCTGGGGGCCAGGCGAGCAGGCCGAGCAGCACTACCTCGTCCAGCCCCGCGCCCTCGCCGGCGGCGGCGACATCCGACACGTCTCGGAGTTTCTGCGCGCCTCGGGATGGCGGGACAAGTCCAAGACGAACGGCCCTCTGCTCATGGAGAGCCCCGACCGCACCGTCCGTGTCGCCTACGACCCCAATGTCCTTCCCGGCGGGTGGACCATCCACGGCAGAGCGGACGGCCCCAACGGCGAGTGGACGGCGTGCCTGGGGCGGCAGACCCCGGTGGAGATCGTCGCCGGTCTGACCGACGCCCTCAGCCGCCCCTGCTCCGCCCACGCTCCCAACGTCTGGGCACCGTTGCAGGAGCAGAACTGGCACACGCGTTTCGAGGGCGAGCACTACACCGCGACCAGCCCCGACGGTGCCGCATGGATGCAGTACCACCACAGCTCGGACGGCGCGGCGGTGTGGTGGACCGGAGCGAAGGACAAGCAGGGAAACGGCTGGACGGCCAACTTCACGCCGAACACGCCGATGCACCTGGTGCAAGCCTTCTCAACCGAACTCGCCAACCCGGATCCCGTGATGCGCCCGCGTGGGCGCGTCCCGCACAGCGCACAGATCCGCACCTGGTCGGTCTCCGTCAAGCCCTCCCAGCTCCGTGCGTGGCAACAGGCCCGGATCACGGCTGCCCGCGCCGCCACCTGGGCCCGCAACAGCGCCCGAAGCACACGGCCACGCACCAGCGCCCGTCCCTATACCCCCGCCGGCGGCACCCGGACCCGCCGCTGACCCGACGCCCCGTTCCCAAGGAGCCCCATGCCCGCACTCACCCCGGACACCATCCACACCGCGACCGAGACCCTGTCGGACCTCACCGACTACCTGCGCGAGAACCCCGACCCCGTGGAGGCCCTCGCCCTCGTCGAGCCTCTCCTCGACGAGTACACGGGCCTGCCGGTCCGGCTCGCCGACACCCTGCGCGCCCTCGCCCGCGCCCTGCAGGACCACCCGGACGTCCCGCGCACCGCACAGGTCGACCTCCTGATCACCGAGTTGCGCACGGCCGCGTGGGAGCAGGCCGACCAGCACACCCTCCACTACGTCCTAGACGACCTCCGCGACCTGTACGGCAGCGCCGCCGCGAGCGAACAGGGGTGCTGCTCGTGCCGCTGAGCGAACGGCAGCTCGCCGCGTTCGCCGACAAGCACGCCTGGCAGATCCCCTTCGACACCAGCCCCCGCCACCTCGCCGGCCCCGGAGACGCCCGCCACGTCACCCACGGCCTAGCCACCGCCGGGTGGAGCGCCGTCTCCGACCCCCTGAGTGCCGAAATCGTCCTGCGCAGCCCCGACCTGCGCCACCGCCTCCAGTTCGACCCACAGTCCACCACCTCCGCGTGGTGGCGACTGCGGGCGGAGCCCACCGACACCGAGCCCGGCTGGTACGCCGAGTTCGGCGAACTCGTGCCCGCCGAGGTCCTCGCCGGCTTCACGGACGCCCTCATCGTCCCGCCGCCACAGCAGCCGGACCCGTGGCAACCAGTGACCTCGGCGGGGTGGCACCGCGCTTCAGACGGCACAGCGCGCTCGCCAGACTCCATGTGTCACATCGAACTGCGCCCGTTGAGCGAATTCCGCGTCCGGCCGTTCTGGCGCGTCGAAACCCGCGAGCCCGGCCACGGAGAGTTTTCCGGCCCGCGCATCTGGCACGCCTACTTCGACGAGCACACCCCCGCCTACCTGGTCAGTTCGTTCCTCACCGCGCTGGCCGACCGCAGCCCGCTCCAGCGCGGCATGTACGACCGCACCGGCCACTACAGCGCCGTGCAGGAGCCCAGCCCACTGCGCCCACAGCACGTGGTCGACGCCCACGCCGCGCGCCTCAAGTCCCTCCGCGCGCAGGCACGCTCCGCCCGCCGGCAACAGACGAAACCCGCGACGACCCCGGCGAACCTCGGCCCAGCCCAGCCCGCCGCTCGCCGCTGAACCGACAGGACCCCTCCCCATCTCCTTCGACCACCACGCACACCGCGACTTCCTCCGCCACCTCGACGACTATCTGAGCGACAGCAAGAAGATCCTCGACACCTGGGACGCCTACTCCGACGAGCACACCGACCTCGACGGCTGGCCCCACGACGACCACGCATACGGCCTGCGCGCGAGCCAGCGCGACGCCGACACCCTCACGGCGTTCGAGCCGCTCCGCTACGGCGCCCGTCACCTGCTGGCCACCGCCGAGACACAGCTGGCCCTGCTGCCGGAGAACACGGTGCAGAGCCGGTGGGTCTACCAGTTGGGCGTGCTGCGCGATGCCCTCGACCGGCTCGACGAACTGCACGAGCAGCGGCTAAAGACCCGAGACGCTCTCCCCACCACTGCCAGGCCCGGCACCGCCGACTTCGACGACTCCCTCGCCGAGCATCACGCCGAATCGTGGAGCTGCCTCGATGACTGGGCCACTCACGGCAAGGCGCTCCGGGAGATCAACTCCGCCGCTCGCACAGCCCGTTCGCCTCTGGCCCCCATACCGGTCCCCGCACCCGTCCAGCGGATTACGGCACGGAAGTGAGCATGCCCCCGACTCCCGAGACCGTCGAGGTCGACCTCATCGCACCGCGTCACCTCGCCGGCGGCGGTGATCCCGCCTGGATCACCGTCCCCCTCCACCGTGCCTGCGGCTGGAGTCACGGCAACGACCCCCTGATGCCGCGCGTCCTGCTCGCCAGCCCCGACCAGAAGGCCCTCCTGCGCCTGGAGCCCGATCCCGACGGCCAGTGGTGGACCTTGAGCCACGCCGCGGAGCCGGACAGGCCCGCCTGGTACGCGAGCTTCGGCGCACGTACCCCGGTCGAACTCATCGCCGCAGTCACCGACACCCTCACCGACCCCGCCTCAACAGCGAGCACACCGTCCGACCCGTACGAACCGCTCCGGCAGATCGGTTGGTCACCGTACGGCGACGACGGCCTCGTATCGCCCGACAAGGCGGCGTACGTCGAGCGCCTGGGAACGCAGGATGATCCGGGAGCCTGGTTCGTCACCGTCACGCTCGGCCTGCATCGGAAGGTGTGGCAGGCCCGCTTCGGCGAGCACACTCCCGCGCGCCTGGTCACCGCGTTCACCGCCGCGCTCGCCGATCCGGCCCCCGTAGCGCGCACCGACAGCGTGCACAGTCTGCCGACCCACGACCCGAAATTCGTCACCCGCCGGACCACAGACGTGCCCGCCGTACTCGTCTCAGGGGCGCTGGAAGAACGCGTCCACACCCTCGCTGCCCGGCGCACCCTCCCGCCGACTAAACCGATGCCCTCGGCGCCTGCGCCGGTCAAGAACGGCCACAGCCGCTGATCCCTCCGTCCCCGCCCGGAAGCACGTAGCCCTTGCCCCCTTCCTCCTCCTCGAACAGTTCCACCGACGGATACGACCTCGTTCTGCGCCTCCTCCTCGGCGTGCTCGCGATCGTCGTCCCCCTCGCCCACCTCGCCTGGCTCTCGGGCAACATCACCGCCTACCTCACCGGAGCCGACTGGGCGCCTTACCAGCCGACCGCCGCCCTGCTCCACCCCGAGCAGGTCTGGCCCGGTACGGGAGACACGTCCCTGCTGATCGGCGCCCGCATAGTGCCCGTCCTTCTGCTCCTGGGCCTCGGGGCTGCGGTCGGCGTCGTATGGGCCCGGTACAAGAGCCGCAGCGGCGGCCGGAAAAAGAAGATCACGGACATGGCCAAGGCTCGGGACATCGAGCCCTTGATGGCCAGGGCGATCACGGACAAGGCCCGCGCCTTGCGGCCGAGTCTGAAGGACGCCAAGAACATCGACGCGAAGGACACCGGCATCCTCCTCGGTAACCTGCAGGGCACCAAGCACGAGGTGCGTATGGGGTTCGAGGACGTCGCCTGCGCCATCATGGCGCCCCGGTCCGGCAAGACGACCTCGCTCGCGATCCCCTCCATCCTGCACGCCCCCGGACCGGTGCTGCTCACCAGCAACAAGGCCGCTGGCGATGCCTTCACCACGGCCTACGAAGCGCGGGCGAAGGCGGGACAGGTATGGACCATGGACCCGCAGCAAATCGCCCACGCTGCCCGCGAGATGTGGTGGAACCCCCTGGCCAGCGCGACCACCCTGGACGGCGCGAACCGGCTGGCCGGCCACTTCCTCGCCGCGAGCGTCGACGCATCCCAGCAGGGCGACTTCTGGTCCAAGGCCGGCAGCAACATCCTGTCCCAGCTGCTCCTGGCCGCGGCTCTCGACGAGCGGCCGATCACCGACATCATGCAGTGGCTCGCCTTCCCGGCCGACCGGACCCCACTCGACATCCTCCGTGATCACGGTTTCGCCGCCGTCGCCGCACAGTTGAAGGGCACCGTGGAGGGGCCGCCCGAGACCCGCGACGGCATCTACGAGACCGCCCGCCAGTACGCCGCCGCGCTGCTCAACTCCGAGATCGCGGCCTGGGTGACGCCGCAGAAGGACGTCCCCGAGTTCCAGCCGGCGCAGTTCGTCACCTCCACCGACACGCTCTTCCTGCTCAGCAAAGACGGAGGCGGCGGCGCCAGTGCGCTGATCGCGGCGTGCGCGGACTCGGTGATGCGGGCCGCGACCGCCCAGGCCGAGCGCGCCGGCGGTCGGCTCGACCCGCCCATGCTGGCGATCCTCGACGAGGCCGCCAACGTGTGCAAGATCAGCGACTTGCCGGATCTGTATTCACACCTCGGGTCGCGCGGGATCATCCCGATCACGATCCTGCAGTCCTACCGCCAGGGCCAGAAGGTCTGGGGTGACGCCGGCATGGACGCCATGTGGTCCGCCTCGACCGTGAAGGTCATTGGCTCCGGCATCGACGACCCGGACTTCGCCGACAAGCTCTCCCGGCTGATCGGCGACCACGATGTCGAGACCACCTCGACCTCGCACTCGGAGTCCGGCAAGTCGACCTCTGTGTCGATGCGGCAGGAGCGGATCCTGCCCGCCGACGCGATCCGTGCCCTGCCCAAGGGCACCGCGCTGTGCTTCGCCACCGGCATGCGCGCCGCGATGCTCGACCTGCGTCCTTGGTACCTGGAGCCCGGCGCTGGCGAGCTGTCCGCCGCTTCCGCCCGCGCGTCGAAGGCCATCACCGCTCGCGCCATCGCCAAGCACGCACCCCAGCAGGGCGACTACGGCACGGCCGCCTGACCGGGCTGCGCCACACCCCCGGATCGCGCTCACCGCACCACGACCCTCCGGAGCACCATGGCTCTCACCGACCACTACGACGTCTTCATCGGCTCGACCGGCGACGGATGGACCTTCCTCGTCCTCAACCGCCCTCTCCGCAACGCCGCTCGCATCCTGACCGGCGCGGGATTCACCGCCCGCGAGCACCAGGGCCGCACCCTCTACCTCCTGCCGCCCGGGACCGCCGAGGAGTCACAGGAACGCGCCGGAGTCGCGGCCTACGGGCTCATGGCTCACACCCTCGACGGCGTCGACCTGGCATGGACCACGCGCGAGCACGGCGCAAGCCCGGTCGGCCAGCCCGACGTGACCATCCGCTTCACCGACCACGCGGTCACCATCACCGCGGCCACGGGCCAGGCCGACGCCGTCCTCGCCCAGTACGGCTTCATACCAGCGGGGGCGAAGCGGCAGTACGCACTGCCACCCGGACTCGGTGAGCGCGACGCCCTCATGGCCGTTGTCCGCGCCGAGGCCCACCTCGACGCCGATGGCATCAGTGTGCGCATCGACCTCGGCATCGCGACCACGCAGGACATCCCACCGGCGCCATCCCGCACCGGTGCCGCCCCCGCACCGGTGCCCACCACACAGGTCCAGCGGCTCAGCCGCTGACCACCATCCGCCTCCCCCGGAGCATCACCATGCGCCAGATCGACCTGAAAGCCGAGTACACCCGCCTGATGCAACTCGGCAGCAACTTCGAGGACTTGCACAGCGAGATCCGCTCGCTCACCCTCACCCCCGGCACCGACGCCCGGCAGCAGCTCACGGCGAAGATCGGGGACACGAACGAGCTGGTCCAACAGGCCATGTTCCGCCTCGCCGCCCTCGACGGCAGCCAGTACACCGCCATACCCGGCAGCCGCCCGGCTCTGGAACTACTCGCCTCCGTCGTCTCCGCCGCCAGTCTCGCCGCATCCGACCTGGCCTGCGCGCTGGAGGCCAACCCGCTGGAGGGCGCCCCCTTCCCCGGCCCGCCGGGCGCCCCGTTCCCCGACACCCCGGGCGATGAAGCAGCCGTGCGCACGGCGCGGCACGCGGAGGCACTCCCCGCCATGGCGGAACACCTCGCGAACGCCGCCCACCAGCTCGACCTGGCCTACACCGGCTGCTACTACCTCGCCAGCGGCATCACCCGGGACCTGAAGCAGCACGCCGAACAGAACCAGGCGACGCCCGCGCCGAAGATCACGGACAGCCAGTACGCCGTCCTCGCCCGGCTGTCCGCAGGAGGCGGCACCCGTTACGTGATCAGCCGATACGGCGTGCTCAAGGCCATCGACAAGGACCGGGCCACCGTGAACGTCACCACCCTCAACGCCCTGATCAAGCGAGGACTCGTCGAGGTGGACACTACGACATCCCTGCACCAGGGCCAGCGCCTTGACGTCACCGCCGAAGGCCAGCGTGCCCTCGCCCAGCACAAGCCCGCCACGACCCCCGCCCGAACAGCGGCCGTGACGCCTCCTGCGACCAAGCAAGCCGCCGCAGGGCGCATGCGATGACCGGCTTCGCCCCGACGGACCGCGTCCTGGTCAGCCCTGTCTACCTGGCCGGCCCCGGCAACTCCACCGTGGTCACCCGCCCGCTGCACGCAGCCGGTTGGGCTGAGGCACGCACGCCCGCCGGGCGGATGTTCTCCAGCCCCTGTCTGCGCGCACAGATCGCCGGCCTTCCCAACGGCTGGACGATCTCCTCCGCCCGCGAGCCGCTCGCCATCCCCGACTGGACCGCTCACTTCACCCGCGATACCCCTGCCGAGATCGTCTCCGCCTTCACCACCACGCTCGTCCGCGGTCTGCCCGACGACCATCGTGACCATCGGCCCGGTGGTCCCCACCACACCCTTGCCAGCCCTGGCGATGTTCTGACCGTGCGCGGCTGGAGGGACGACCTCAGCCCCCTCTTCCTCTACCAGCACGCCCCGGACGGCCACGCTTACCTCCGCCTCAACCTCGGCGAGGCCGACCACCCCGAACTGAAAGGCGAGGTCTGTGCCGCCTGGACCCTGTACGCCCAGGTCGAGACCGCGGGTGGACCGCGCTGGTACGCCGACTTCACCAGCCGCACCCCCCTGCACCTGATCACCGCCACCGCCGACGCCTTCTCCCGCCCGGACCCCGTACGCCGCAGGCCGCGCGACCTCCCCGAGCGCCACCTGCCCTTCCTGACCGTCCGGTCTGCGGCGGCCCGCCCCCATGCTCACACTGCGCGCGCCACCGCACGGTCATCGGCCAGCGCCGTACCCGTGGCCCGAACACCGGCGCACCTGCGCCTTGCCAACCCCACACGATCACGCCGCTGACCTTCCTACCCGGCCTTCTCGGCACAGCGCAGGCCCCGCCACCTGGGCCGTTGAATGCCGACACCTGACGGCGGTCCGAAGCGCTCCGTCTCTTCCCCACCACTGGACTCCCCTGTGCCCGAACCCCGCCCCGACCCCGGCCTGCGCCGCACGCAGCGGGCCGGCCGTGACCGTAGCGATGACGATGTCCTCGTCGCCCCTGGCTACCTCGCCGGCAGTGCCTACTGCGGTGACGACGTCTTCGTCCCGCTGACCCATCACTACTGGCACGACATGAGTGACGAGATGGGCAACTTCTATGTCACGACCATGGGCAGCCAACTCCGCGTCGCCTATGTCCCGGAAGCATCCGAACTGATGCCGGATGCCACCGCGTTGTGGCAGATCCGCTGCCGCACGGATCTGCACGCCCCACCGACGTGGACCGCGGCCTTCACCGACGAGGCCCCGCCCGAGATCGTCGCCGCCGTCACCGCCGCCCTGGACGCCGACGTCACCGCGGGCCGATGGGACGACGAGCCCTACCGCGAGCGCGATGACCATCCGGAGATGGTGTGGGAGGTCCTCCACGCCGCCCGCTGGCAGATCACCGTGGACGGCTGGCACATCACCGCGACCTCGCCCGACCAGCTGGCCCGTCTGGAATACCGCCCTCCCTCCTCGTTCGGCGGGCACACAGTGGCCCGAGACGAGGCGTGGCGCGCGAGGATCCTTGCCGCCCCGGATGCGCGACGGGCGCTGTGGGAGGCCGATTTCCACAGCGCCACCCCCGCCCACCTGCTCGCAGCTTTCGCCATGGTTCTGGCCGATCCGGCGCCAATCTCCCGTGAACGCGCCTGCGTGCCGCGCGAGTGCCACGGCCACCTGCGCCCGCTGAAGCCAGACGCCCCCGCGGCGCCCCGGGCCGCGGCGGTGCCCACGCCCCGGGACCTCGCACGTGCCCGGGCGGCTCGCGGTCCTGCACTGGCAACCGTCAGCGTTCCGCGCTGGTCAACCACGACACGGCCGCCCGCCGTTGCCGCCCCCGCCATCACGCCGGGCCCGCGCCGCTGAACATCTCCGCCGCCGGGATCCAGCGCGACACAGCCATCGAAGGCCACCGCGCGCTCGCCCACCACCAGCCCAGCCACAAGCGCCCCTCGCCGCCTCCTACGGCAGCGGCACCGCCCGGCCGTGGTACGAGCCGGTAACCGGCAGCGCCATCCCGTCCCGCCGCCCGAGCACGCGGCCGAAGGCGACAGCCGTACGGCGCTGACTGCTCGCGCCCCTTCGGGGTCGCCTCCTCGCTATCCGCCCACCCCCAATACGGCGGCATGCGCAGTGCGGTGCCGAACGGCCGGTTCCACCAACCCGGCGCGAACGGCGAACGGCTGCCCCCTACTGATCCCCCCTTCCGGAGTTCTACCTGTGCGCAACCCGCCTTCTGCCACTGAAGTGTTGTCGGTCTCCGCCGCGGACGGCGCTCGTCTGTCGGTCTACCGCGACACCCCGGTGCGCCCGCGTCCCGGCGGCGCGACGGTCGTGCTGGTGCACGGCGCGTCTGTCACCGCGGACCTGTGGCGCGTCCACGCCCGGCACCTGACCGGTCTGGGCTTGACCGTCGTGCGCTACGACCAGCGCGCGCACGGTCACACCCCGCGCGGCCAGGCACCGCTGACGATCCGGCAGCTCGCCGACGACCTGCACCAGATCCTGGCCCACCTCGTCCCCGCCGGGCCGCTCGTGTTCGCCGGCCATTCGCTGGGCGCCCTCGTCCTGCAGGAACTCGCCGCCCTGCACCCCCAACACCAGGCCCGCGTACGGGGCATGGTGCTGCTGTCTCCCACCGCACGCGGGGCGAGCGTGCTGCCCGGCCGCAGCCCGCGTGCCCTGCTTCTGGCCGCCGCACGCAGCCTGTTCGCCCTGACCTGCACCCACGCGCCCCAGGCCGTGGACCTCCTGCGGCACCGGCTGCCCACCACACACCCCTACAGCCTCGCGCCCCACCCCGACCGGCCGACCAACGGGCCACCGCCGTGCCGCCACGGCATCCGCCACACCCACACCCGCGATCTCGCCGACCTGTGGCAGTGCCTGCGCCGCTACCAGCCGCGCGACGCCACCGTGCTCAACCAGTTCGGCGACCGACTGCTGCTGATGGCCGGCGCCGACGACCTCCACATCCCCGCCGCCCACACCAAGCGGCTGGCCGCCCAACTCCCTGCCGCCCGCCTGGAGATCCTCCCCCGCACCACGCACGCGCTGCCCATCCGCCACCCCGCGCTCATCAGTGACCGCATCGCCCGCCTCGCCGCCGATCCGGGCCGCCATCCTCCTCACCCTCAGGACCGATCATTTCCGAACTCCCTGTCTTCCGGGCAATTTCACTAGGTGCCGGTATCCAGTCCAGCGCCATGCTCGCCCTCTCCGCACAAGGCATACTCCCGAAGGTCGACTACGCGATTTTCGCCGACACGGGCTGGGAACCGAGAGCCGTTTATTCCCATCTCGACCGGCTGGAGCGAGAAATAGCCAGACCCGCAGGCATACCCGTTCTCCGCGTATCGTCCGGAAACATACGCAAGGATGCCCTGGACCCCGACCACAGATTCGCATCAATGCCGCTCTGGAGCCCAAATGTTCAGCATTACCGAAGGGGGATAGGGGTCGAACTCGGGGACGGAATCTGGCATTCAGTGCGCTACCATTCGCCAGTTCGTAGCGTCCAGTCTGCCAAATCACCGCCTGCCACCCGCTTGGAGAGGCAAGGGCCAGCAACTGCTCGGGAGTGTCGCCCCCAGGAGCGGCACCGGCGGTTAGCGCGTAGTGACGGCGGCCAGCCCGCCTCCGGATCCCAGTAGGGCATGATCCTCGCGGGCGAGCCAGCCACGTTGGCGTGGTCGGGAGCTTCGCCCCGCACCCCCGACCTCGCCGCGACCACCAAGTTCCGCCCGAGGGAGAGCCAGAGCCCCGGCGCCCAGCCAGTTGCATGCGTCACCCCCCGGGGCCGGTGCGGGGCCATTGCTTGCTGACGGGAACATGCGGGTCTGGTTATGGCCGTGGCTCGTCAAGGTGATGTAGGTGTATGGGCCTGCAAATTCGCATCCCCGGATTACGAGACGCTGGTCTGTCGCCAGGATGCGGCTGGCCGGACTCCTGCCTTGTGGGCAGCTATGAGGTGAGGGCGTGTACGTAGCCAAAGCTGTTCGGCGGAAACTTCCAAGTACTCCGCGAACTGGTGGAAAATCTTCGCGTGATTCTCAGAATGACTCCCGGACGCAGGATCTACCTCTAGCATCCGGTTCATGTGGCGACGATATGCTGATCTTCGTTGCCGCGCCGGCGGATGGCTACCCAAGGTCAGGCAACCTTCTCGACCCGTGCGCAATAGCGAGGTTGCGCGATCCATAATATCGATCACGGTGAAGAAGATGTCGCCGCCGCCTGTCGCGAATAGCATCTTTATGCCTTCGCGGGTGTTTTGGGAATCGGTTGGCGTCATAGACAGCAGGGACATTTCGAGGCCGTGCTCATCGGCGGCGAACTCGCGCTCCCACGAGTGATCGACAATATCGACATTCTCGTCGACTATGGCCCATTTTGCTCGGATTGATCCATTGAGATCCCCATTTACGATATGGCCATACTCATGCCCCACGATGAACTTCCACATCCCGTAGGAAAGATTGGTCGCCAGGTGGCGGTGCTCCTCAGCGAAGGAGAATTCTTGCATTCTGCCGCGCTGAACAAAGGATAGGAGCATGTTGGCAAAAAGCTGAATCGCTTCCTCATCCTGATCCAGACGACCCGCGATGCGCGTCTGATCGGTGTCAATTCCATTACTCCCTAGCGTAGCGTACGCCGGCGCAATTGCGTGAGTCAGCATGACACCTAGGGAGAATAGCCCCTCTTCTAAAATCACCACGAATTCATTTGAACGTGGCACCGCGATGGTCATTGCGTTTATCTGCCCGGTCCGCAGCGTCCCGAGAGTGGGTGGATGCTCAGGCAGCAGGTGAGCCCCTTCCGCACCATGTGCTCGAATCCCCGATTCCAACTCACTAATCACGGCTGGAACCAGGGTCACATCATGGGGCCTCCGATGGGAATTTCGATGGTCGATGGAGAACTCTTCGATCGCTTCATTAGTCAAGTCTGCGGAATATTCATCTCCGATGAATTCCAGGGCCTTAGCCCGCATCAGGCGATTGAATTGCTCAGCAAATTCTGCTGTCATGTACCTATGGGCGCGCTGTTGCAGAAGAGAAAGGAAACGCTGCGCTTTGCTCGGTTCCGAATCCTCAATCACGCAACGCCCCGCCCCGGATCCTGGGTGGAAATCTCGACGCCCGAGCTCACGCTTCCTCGCACGGCGCTCTCCACCGCTGCCATGGTGGTGCTTGCATCTCCTCCTGCCAGCACGCTGAGGCAGTCGATCACGGCGCTGACGTCACCTCGGGACTCCTGGCAGTGCACAGTGACTGTTCCGTCCACAGCCAACACAATGATCAGCCCAGGAAGAACGTCCCGCGATCGCCCCACCGCCTGCACTGCACCCGGGCGCAAGTCGATGAGCTGCCCACCCCTTCTGGCGTCGAGCAGACGGCTCACCGTATTGACCGCCAGGACGCCGCCCAACAGCGACACTGCAACGATCGATACTGGTTCGATGCCACTCGTTGCCGGTTCAATCATCTCGACATCGTGCAGTTCAGCAATCTCTCGAGCAAAGGCGACGTCCTCCGCGTCGACGAAGGCGACTTGCTCGGTGACCTCATTTGGCGTGTCTCCCATGTGCTGGATCGTAACGCCGAGTTGAGCCACAGCGCGTCGACTTTCCGATCCGGATTACTTCGGTCGACGAGGCCAACGCCCAGCCTGTTGTGGAAGGTCTGGGTGCACCTGGCAGGTCGGACGTCAACGCCCAGAACCCGCGAGCTTAGTCCGTGATCGGACCCCGCCGGACGGGTCGGCTAGAGCGAGTGCTACGACGTAGCAGCGGAGTTGCTCCCTTCCGGCGGCCGCCCAGGCTCGAAGGCTCCCCGCCGTCAATAGCCTGGGTCCCTTTCGGTTCTCAAATCGGGGCTCCGGTCGAGTTGTGTTCCGAAGCTGGCGTCTACATAGCGCTGTGCGGTGTCGGGGTGCAGCCCGAAGACGGCGGCGACGTGAAGGGGGTCCGGCGCCCCGGCAGCCGTCGATTCGTCGAGGATGCGGTCTTGGCGGAGGCGATCGAGGGTGACCTGGTGTCCCCGGACACCGTTCTGGAGCCACCACCGGCTGACCGGCCGGTCACCGTGCGCGGTCTGCTGGGTGAGCAGCAGGTGGGGATTGGCTGTTCGGGGCCATCGGGCGTGGCGGTAGCGGAGGTAGCTCTCCAGCGCGGCGACCGTGAGGTCGTCCAGGGGGCGGCTCTGGTCACCGATCGCCAGGTGCCGGTTGGGCAGGTCGACGTCGTCCAGCGCGAGCGTACGCATCTGGGTCTGGGACAGCGCGTGGTGGGCGGTCAGGACAAGGACGAGCCACTTCACGGCGTCGCGTTCGCCGGTGGTGAGATCGGAGAAGGCCGAGGCGGGAAGCCGTGTGGGAATGTGAGGCTCGCTGTGTTGGGTGAGGTTGCGGCTCAGCCGCCGGGTGGGATTGCGGAATGTCCGCCGGTTGGCCTTGAGGTAGGCGAACAGCGACCGCAGCGCTGTCAGGCGGGTGTGCCCGTCGCCGTCGCGCGGCGTCGGGGCTTTCAGGGCCACCGCAACATCATCGCGGGTGATCTCGCGTAGCGAGTCGTGAACCGCCGCCCAGGCCGTGAGCGTGGGCAGGGCCTGGTCCAGATAGTTCTTCCAGGTGAGCTCGCTCTTGGGTCGGTGGCGGGCGTCGCCGCGACGCAGCACGTCGACCCAGTCCGCGACTTCGCTTCGAATGCCGCCGGTCAGGCTCGCGAGGCGCCTGTCGATCCAGAGGTCTGCTCGGGCCGGGCGATCGTCGTCCAAGCGCCCGAGTATCTGCAGCAGTTCGAGCGTGCGGGCAACGTTGCGATGGCCGCCGTCGGCGAGACGGGCAACCGCGCTCGCCCGGTAGATAGGGGTGCCGGCGGGGTGCGCGGCCACCACCGCCCTCAGGGTCAGCGCGACGCTGTCGCGAACGTGGTGGGTCCAGCCGTTGCGATCGCCGATGCGATCGAGGTAGCTGACCAGGTGGGCGTACCAGTCGCGCCGAAGGTGGTCTCCGTCAAGGATCTTGGGCGGCACCAAGGGCGCGGGCAGGGTGAACAGCTCCGGCTGCATCGGCCACGCACCCTCGCGAGCGGGGCGGTCCTCCGGGACGACCTGCTGTCCGGCGGCCTTGGCTCGCCGCTCGGCACGGGACGGGTTGAAGCGGGTGATGCAGCGGTGAGTGTCCGCAAGGAAGAGCTGCTGCCCGGTGATGCGGACCGCAGGGAGCGCGGCCGTGCCGTCCTTGCTCAGAGGGTGGGCGAGGAGCCGGGCCTGATGCCAGCACAGGCGGCAGTAGCCGTCGTGGACGGGGAGCCGGCGATCGCACCCGGCGCACTCGCCGTCCGAGTGGGCGCGGGCGAAACTGCGGCACGCCTTGCAGTACTTGCCCTCGAACGGTCCCCAGGCCATGCAGGTGCGGCAGGAACGCGGCTGATCCGGTGGGGCGAGCAGATGCGGGTGGCAGGTCCGGCACCAGCCCGACATCCACTGCTCGCCGCCGCAACCGCGGCAGGGAGGCGGCGGGCTGGCAGACCAGCTGCACTGCCAGCAGCGACGGTGCTGCGGCGTGCGGGGCGGACGCTGTCGGCACACCGAGCACACCAGCTCGCCGGCCAAGGCGGCCCGCAGTCTCGGCCCGATGCTTCGGCGACTCATGGTGGAGCGCTTCGACCCGAGCGGCGCAGAGGCTTAACCGGCTGATCCGCCGCGTCAGCATGCGCCGACGCTGTGGTGCCCGGTGTCCGGCGCTCGACGGTGCCGGGCTGGCGCACCAGCAGTTCCTCCGGACTGCAGTCCAGCGCGGTGCAGATGACCTCCAGATCGTCGAGCCGGACGGAGGTCGGCTGGCCTGACCAGAGGTTGGACATCTTCCCGACGCTGATCTCCAGGCCGTACTCGGCGAGCAGTCGCCGCAGGTCACTTGCCTTCCAGATCTCCCGCCGGGCGGCGGCCATCCGCAGATCCCACTTCATCAGTTCACCCCCGTCAGGCGGGCCGCGGTCCGGTCGGCGGCCTTCACCCAGGAGTCCTCGATATGCGTACCCAGCACATGTACGTAGCCCATGGTCGTCGCGATCCACTCGTGCCCCAGGAGCTCCTGGATCGCGACGATGTCCACGCCGTTGCGATACAGCGACGACGCGCAGTAGTGCCGCAGGAGATGCGGGCTCATCCGGCCGCACCACGAGGGCAGGTGCCGCTCGACGGCGGACTTCAGTGCAGCGCGCAGGGTCTCGTCACAGACGCGCTGGCAGGATCCGTCCCGGGCTCGCCGCTCGGAGACGAACAGCGCAGCGCCCGGTCGGCCCCAGGCGTCGTCGAACTGGCCGCGTACCTCTTCGACGTACCAGGTCAGCTGGCCACGCGCACCGTTGATCAGCGGCACCATACGGGGCTTGGGCCCTCTGCGGCGGGCGCCCTTGCCGAACCGCACATGCGCCTTACCGAAGGTCCCCAGCTCCCACTTCAGGTCCTCAAGGTCCAGGCGCTGCGATTCACCGATGCGTACACCGACCTGCGACCACAGCTTGGCCACCGTGTAGTTCCGGGCAGCGGGCAAGAACTTCCTCGCGGTCAGGACGTGGTCTCGCCAGCCGTCGAAGAGGCGGACAACCTCGGCATCCGTCGGCGGGATGCGGATGCTGCGACGCCATCCGCTGCTCGGCCGGTTCATCTCGTCGATTGGGCTCTGCACCACCTCGCCGGTGAGCGCGTGGATCTCCGCCTGGTGCCGCAGCTCCAGGAACTCGAAGAAGACGGAGATCGCGAACGCCTTACCGCTGACCGTGCTGTGCGCCTGGCGTCGTCGCGCACTCAGGAACCGGTCCGCGTCGTCCGGACGCGCCGTCCACAGATGCCGCCCCAACGACGCGCGGAATTCGGTGATCGATCGGATCTCGCCCTGGATCGAGCGGTCCTCCACGCCCGCGGCAGCCCGAGCGAGGACGTAGCCGGCCACGAGGTCCTGCTCGAAGGCATCGAGTTCCTCGGGGGTGGGATCCGGTCGGACGGACCGGAGATCACGTACGAGCGCCAGCGTCATGCCGCACCTCGCCTTCGCCAATCCCGAAGCTATGTCAGCAAGGAGACGAACATCTCAGCTATCCCGATAGCACTTCAACCTATGGCCAACGGCTACGCGGAACGCCAACCGCGCTGGTCAGCGGGACCTACCCGCTCACGTACACGCAGGAGGTCCACAGGAACACGCGGGAAAACGAACAACGTCCTGAACAAGGACGGAAATCCGGGTATGACCAGGCGGCAATGTACCGGCGAATATAAAATTAAGCCGATCAAGAAAAAGGTCCGCGAACTACTCGGCTACCCCTATCCGATACGCATCCCTAAGGGTGTCTTCGTCGAGCAGTGGGTCGGCATTTCCACCGATGAATTCCACCGGGCCAAGGACGCCGACGTCAAGTACATGCGCAACCGGCACCCGCTCATCGACATGGGCTGGTCACGGTCCGACTGCATCCGCTACCTGACGTCGCTCGGCCTGGCCGACACCCCGAAATCAAGCTGCCTCGGGTGCCCTTTCCACGGGAACGCTCAATGGCGCAATATCCGCGACAACTCTCCGGAGGAATGGGAGGACGTGGTGGAGTTCGACGCGGCCATCCGCAAGGGAAACGCTCGCGCCAACGCCACCGGCAACCGTCTGCTCGGCGAGGCGTTTCTCCACCGCTCCCGCGTACCCCTCAGCGAAGCTCCCATCGATCACGTCACCGCCGCCGAATGGGCGGCGATGCAGCAAGAACTCACCGAGAGCGGACCGGACCTTCAAGAGCTGGAGAAAGGAGTCGTCGACGGCTGTTCCCCGTGGGCCTGCCGCGGTGAAGTCGAGCCGGTACAGGACGACTTCGGACTGGCCTCTTGACCATCCTGGACCTGTTTGCGGGGCCGGGCGGCTGGAGCAAGGCACTGGGTATCCTCGGCATGCGCGACGTCGGTCTGGAATGGGACGAGTGGGCCTGCAAAACCCGTACCGCTGCTGGTCAGTTGACGGTCCGGACCGACGTGGCGATGTATCCGACATGGCCCTTCATCGGCCGCACGCGCGGGCTGATCGCTTCCCCGCCGTGCCAGGCGTGGAGCATGGCCGGCAAACGCCTCGGTCTGTTGGACCAGCCGCTGGTGCACGCGGCGGTCGAGGACCTGGCCGCCGGACGTGACACCCGCGAGCGCCTCCTCGCCGCGTGCCGTGACGAGCGCTCCCTGCTCGCCGCTGAGCCGATGCGCTACCTGCATGCCCTGAACACGGTCGGCGAGCCCGACTGGGTCGCCATGGAGGAGGTGCCGGACGTCCTGCCTCTGTGGAAGCAGTACGCGGCCGTCCTTCGCGGATGGGGGTTCTCGGTCTGGTACGGGATCCTCAACGCCGCCGACTTCGGTGTTCCGCAGACCAGGAGGCGGGCGATCCTCCTCGCCTCCCGGGTCCGTACGGCACAGCCTCCCACGCCCACGCACTCCCAAGTCGCCGAGCCGGAATCACTGTTCGGGCCGGGCCGCGCCCGCTGGGTCAGCATGGCCGAGGCTCTGGGATGGGGGGCAACCGACCGGCCCGTTCCCACCGTCTGCGCCGGCGGCGGGCCCGGCGGCGGACCCGAGCCGTTCCCGTCGGGCTCCCGCAAGACACTCTCCGACGCCCGGGAGCGCGGCACCTGGATGCCCAGGCCGGCCGGTGTGGTCCTGCAGTCCCGCCGCGAAGGCGCTGGAGGGGCGGCCCGGCACGGCGCACGCGAGGACCGGGCCGCCGACGCTCCGGCTCCGACGTTCACCGCCGAGGCCCACCGCTGGTCCTGGTCCCTGCGCAGTAACAACCAGGCCAACGCCACCGTCCGTCCGCTGTCCGAGCCGGCAGGCACGCTGTTCTTCGGGCACCGGGCGAACGAGTGCACCTGGGTCGCCGAACCAGCTTCGTCTCCGACCGAGGACACGGACGCGCCAGCGGTGCCGGAGCCGATCCGGATCACCGCCCGCGAGGCCGGCCTCCTGCAGACCTTCCCCGCCGACTACCCCTGGGCCGGCAACAAGGGCCAGCAGTTCTCGCAGATCGGCAACGCCGTACCCCCGCTGCTCGCGGGCCACCTCCTCGCCCCACACCTCGGCGTCTCTCTCGACCCCGACGACTTCACTCTCGCCGCCTGATGCCACACGCCCCCGAACCCGACGAAGACGACCTCGACGCGATCACACCGCCGCAGCCGGTGTTCCACGTCGAGCAGGCTCTCCTCGGCGCACTTCTCCTCGATCCGCACCGTCTCGGCGACGTGACCGGCATCGCCGCCGACTCCTTCTCCACCGCCGCGCATGCCGCCCTGTTCGCCGCGATCAGCACCCTGCCTCCGCCCGACCCTGCCGAGCACGCGAAGAACACCAAATGGCTCAACCAGGTGCTCGCCACGGGCCGCGAGCAGGCGCGCGGGCTGACCGCCTCGTACCTGCACACCCTCGTCCAGGTCTGCCCCTGGCCCCGCCACGCAACGGCCTACGCGCGCATGGTCGAGGCCGAACACGCCCGTCGCCGCCTGCAGACGGCCGCCGAACGCCTCGTCCAAACCGTCCACGATGCCCCCCTCCCGCACCCCGTCCAGACAGTGCTCGCCGAGGCCGACGCACTCGCCGCCGTCGTAGACGACATCGCGGCCCGATTCCCGCCACGCGCAGGCGTACTGCCACGCACCGAGGCACCTCCACCGCCCTCCGCACGCGACTACACGGAGGCGGTCGAGGAAGAGCAACTGCTGCTCGCCACCGCCACCGCCCACCCCTCCGATGTCGACTCCGCCCGATGGCTGCTCCCCGACGACCTCACCCTGCCCTTGCACGCCGGCCTGTGGCAGTGCCTCACCGCCCTGGCCCGCCGCCGCGAGCCCATCGACCCGGTCACCGTCTTGTGGGAAGCCCAGCAGCGCGGCCTGCTGCACGACGGCCATGAACCGGGCGAGGTGCTCCGATTGCTGGCCGAACCGGCTGGGTCCGTGGAGCACTGGGGCGAGCGTGTCCTGCAGCGCTCGCTCCTGACCACCGCCGATCACACCGGCCGGCGCATCGAGGCGTACGCCAGCGACCTGGCGAACACCCCATTCCAACTCGTCGTCGGCGCCCACCGGTCCCTCGCCGACGTCGCCGCCGTCCGCACCCGCTGGCAGCACGCCACCGGAACGGTCCCCACCCCACGACCGCGCCCCGCACCCACCATCCGTGCCGGTCCACCGACCACCACGGCCGCGCACAACGCCCGCGCCACGCGAGCAACCCGATAACACCCTGCATACGCCGGTGGCCGGACCCGAAGGCCCGGCCACCGGCAGAAGAGACGACACCCCAACGTGACTCCCCCCATCGACGCCCACGTCCGCCTCGACACCCACCCCGCTCACCCCAGCGCCGTGACCGCCGTCCTGACCGGCGCCCAGGCCCGCATCGCTCTCATGGGCCTGGAGGCAGCCGACTGGACCATCGTCGCCGAGAACGTCCTGGTCCTGGTCCGTATCGACCACGAGGAGCCCTACTGGGCCCAGGACGCAGCCAAACATCTGTCCGCCGAAGGCATCACCGTCGAGATCACCCCTCGGCTCCGTGAGGCACTGGACGAGGAATGGACCTGGGCCAACTACCCGATGCCCTGGTGCACCCGCAGCGAAATCCGCGAGGTCTCCAACGGAGCACAGAAGATCCACGACGACATCCGCCACGGCCAGCTCCTCATCCACGCCCATGCCCACGACGGCCACACCACCGTCGCGGTCGGCACCTACCTCGGCCGCGACGGCAAGTCTGTCTACTTGCACGGCGAGGACCACCTGCGCCAGGTCGCCGACACCTTCGACTCACCCGCCCAGGCCCTGCTCGCCTTCGAGAAGGTCCACGGCGCCGACATGCGCCCCGGCGCGGCGCCCGTGACCGACACCGAACGCGCCGCCGCCGAGGCCCGCGCCACCTTCGATCCCACCGCCGCCAAGCCCGAATCATCCAGCCCGGAGCTGGAGACCGTTCCGGCCTACCTGGCCGATGCCGGCGACCACGACGCCCTGCTCGACGCCTTCCTGGATGCACACGGCGATTGGGAGAAGTGGCGCACCTGGTCGGACGAGACCACCCACGCCGTCCACGAATCCCTCGTCCTGCGCGCCGAGTTCATCCACGAAACTGACCCCGACGACACCCAGTGGAAGATCGCCGCGTACGAGGGCCCGGTCGGCGAGCGCCTGTGGCACGCCACAGCGACCACCACGGTGCCCGTGAAGATCATGCGGGTACTCCTCGACAGCCTCGCCTCCGCTGACGCGGTGGAGATCGCGGCGGGCAGCCAGGTCTCGGAGGCCACCATCAACGAGGCCACGCGCCCGCTCGCCGACCTCGGCTGGGAGCACACCGTCGACGGCCGCTGGATCCGCTGGCAGGCCCCGGGAGGCCACCCCGCCGGTGTCCAGTTCGATGCCTTCGCCGCCCAGTCCCAGCACAATGCGCTGCCCGCCTGGACGTTCTGGGGCGGCAACAGCGCCGGTACTCCCAGATGGGCCCTCCACTTCTCGCCTCACGCCGCGGCCTCCGTGCTGCAGGACGTGGCCTTCGAGGTGGCGAACGGGCATCTACGGAAGCCGGCCACAGCACGATCCCGCCATGCTCACACCGCAAATCCTGCCGACACCCACGCGCCGCCCGCACCAGACGCCAGCTCGGGCAGGAGGCGGTGACCCGCTCCAGAGCGGCTGCACCGCCCTCCTTGAGTTGGGTCGCCGACGACCGACGACTACACATCTCGCACATCCGTCCGAATCCCCTCTGCTGTCATGCGGCGGACGCGGGTTAACTCAGACCTTTCGCCCGGAGCTGGGCGAGAGAAGCCGAGAGGAGAGCACAGATGGCAGACAGTGCGTCCACACAGGCGGGGACCAGCCCCGCGCTTCTGATCGCCGTCGAGGAGCTGGCGACCGCGCACGACCGCAGCGAGTCCGAGCGGTCCGACGTCACCAGCTCGCAAAACAGCGCGGGCGACGACGGCGACAACCGCGACCTCAACCTCCCGAAGGCGTAAGGGGAACCCATGGAGCACCGGCTCGTCACCCACCTTGAGAAGGCTCTCGGCTGGGACGGGCCGGGTTCCGTGGGAACCGCGTTCGCACGCGGCCACCTCACGGACCCGGAGCTACCCGCACGGCTGTTGACCCCGCACAAGCTGCTGGACCTGATCAAGCGCCGCCACCTCGCCAATCCACAGCTGCGCTGCTACGCCGAGGGCGACGAGATCCACCCGTCCACGTTCCTGTCCACCAATGTCAACCGGCGCAGGCAAGCCGTGAGCCAGGCCGACATGGCCGCCCTCGGACGAATCCTCAACGAGGGCGGCACCGTGGTCCTGGACCACGTGGACTTCTTCGATTCGACGCTGGAAGTCGCCTGCCGCGCCCTGGGCTGGTGGTCGGGCGAACTGGCCTCCGCGAACGCATACCTCGCGGTCGGCGAAACCGACGGATTCCACCTGCACTGGGATGACCACGAGGTCATCGCTGTTCAGCTTTCAGGCGAGAAATCGTGGGAGGTGCGCGGACCATCCCGGCCGGCGCCGATGTACCGGGACGCGGAACGCAACCGCACACCCTCCGAGGAGGTGGTGTGGAAGGGCACCATGCGGGCCGGGGACGTCATGCACATTCCCCGCGGCTTCTGGCACACCGCCACCCGCCTCGGCTCCGGTAGCGGTGGCCATTCACTGCATGTGACGTTCGGGTTCACCAAACGAACCGGCGTCACATGGGCCAACTTCCTCTCCGACACCGCCCGCGCCGATGAGGCGTTCCGCCACGACCTGAAAAGCGCCCAGGAATCCGCGCACAAGGTGCTGGTAGACAAGCTCACCGCCCTGGCGACCAGCTACAGCCCCGAGCGCTACCTGGACGAACTGAGGTCCAACACCCCTCCCGCACGCCACATGCCACACGTGGCCGCCTTCGGGCAGCCGGATGGAGTTGCAGCCGTCACCGAGTTCGCCCCCTCCATCAACCGCTCTGGTGACGCGGTCGAAGTCTGCGGCGGCGGCAAGCGGCTGACTTTCCATGAACGCGCGGAGGTCGGGCTCCGCGCGCTCCTGTCGGGCCACCCGATCTACCTCGACGGAGCCCCCGACGACATCACCACTCTGGCCGACCTGCTGATCATGGAGGGGCTGTGCGAACCGCTGACGGAAGTATCGTCCTCGGGCTACACCGGTCTAGTCACGCCCGTGACCTACTCGAAGCAGCCGCCGACCTCGGCATAACACACCTTGACACGGCGTCCAACTACCTTCGCCATCGCTCCCACGAGGTCCTGAAGACAACGGCCGGCGACCTGCTGCCGAAGTTCTCGGTCTCCACCAAGGTCGGATACTTCCCCGATGGTCACAGCCTCGATCCCGCCCGGCTGCGCAGCGCTGTGGAGCAGACGCTCAAGGACCTCGGGCGGGAACCGGATCTGGTGTTCCTCCACAACCCGGAGCACTCGGCATCCGGCGCCGAGACGCTGGCGAAGGCGTGCGCCGCCCTGGCCGACGCTGCACGAGTGGGGCTCTGCCGGTCCTGGGGCGTCTCGACCTGGGATCCACGACCGCTCATGGACTTCGACGTGCCACGCCCTGATGTCCTCATGGTCCGGGCGGGGCTACTGGTCGGGGGCGACGTCCTCGAAGCGACCGAAGTCCTGGCGACGCAGTGGCGTCCATCGCAGCTGTGGGGCATGAGCCCCTTCGGCGGAAGTACGACCCAAGACGTGTGGAAGCGCTTCGATCCCGGAGTCTTCCTGCGGCGTCCCGCAACGCCCACGGTGACCCAGGCCGCATTCCGTTCCTCCTACGACCTGCCTCAGGTCGACGCGGTCGCGGTGGGCACGGACAACGTCGACCACCTGCGGGAACTGACCGAAGCCCTGGCGTACGAGGTCGACGACAAGATGGTCCAGGAGTACCGACAGCTCCTCAAAGCCCGTCAGCTCCCCTGAAGGTCCTGCAGCAGCAGTTCCACCGTCTTCCGCGCGGGAACTAGGCGGGGGTCCTCGGGATTAGCGTAGGGACCGAGAATCTTCGCGGCGACGAACAGAGTCATCAGCTTGCCGTCCCGGCTCTCCAGATCGTCACGCCGTTCGCTGCGGACACGGTCGGCCAGAGCCGGAGCGGCGAGGGACGCCCCCCACAGATTTGCCGCATCGAGGCCGCGCGGAGCCATGCCCCAGTCCTCCCAGTCGAACACGCAGAACACCGGCGCCGTCACGTTCGCCCAGTTGAAATCCGCATGGGCCGGACGCCAATCGACGACCGCCGAATCGACGCCGGGAAAGACGCTGTGGATCGTTTCCGTGACCAGCTTCTGCGTGAGAGTCTCTGTATCCGGTGTCGCGATCCGATTGGTTTGCTGCGAGGCTAGGGCGTCCAGTGAGGCGTTCAGCGAAGCCCACCACTCCTCGGACAGCTGCGGCTGCTCCGCCACCACGGCACTACCCACTGGTGGGCCCGGCAGCAGTCCCGTCTCGTCCGCCCGCCACACCACCGGCTCCGCCTCGTCCCGCCACGCGACGCCGGCAAGCCAGCCTGGCTTGGCGATCCCACGCAGGGCCTCAGCTGAAGCGGTGCCGTCACCACCCTGGACCCCGATCCGGTCGAGCCCACGCCGCTCAACGCGCACCCACGTACCGCGGTCCGTACGCGCCCCCACAGACCGGCGCTTACGCACCACCGTCTCGTGCTCCAGGCACACCCCCAACGACCGCTCCACGCGGTCCAGTACGGATTCCACAGGCTCTTTGCGTAGATCCACCGAACGAAGCGTCATGCGCCGAACGTACCAAGTCCCAACCCGCAGCAGTCCGTCCCTACTCCGTGGCGCAACGTTGCCCCTTCGGCATATCTGATCGCGATGAATCTCCGGGCTGTTTCCCCCGGCAGCGGGACGGCGAGAATGCGTGCCTCACCACGGACCACGAGCTACTAACGCTTCGGGACTTTGCCCCCTCCACCTGCAACACCCACGCACGTTCCCGGGCCTCGCTGCATCGGTCAACGCCTCGACTCCGGCCGAGATCGTGAGCACCATGCTGAACTCCGTGGCCATCGGGAACGCGTGGGGCCACGGCCCCTCCACCAGCATCACCGAGACCGCCATCGCCGAGGCGACCGGGCCACCCGCCGACGCCGGCTGGACGCACGCCATCGACAGGCGATACATCACGGGGGAAGCCCCCGGAGCCCAGCCCGCCGGCGTACAGTTCGACGCCTCCACCGCTCAGCAGCCCCACAGCCCTCTTCGCACGTGGACCGTCTGGGGCGGCCAGGCCATCCACCAGCCGAACTGGGCACTCCAGCTCTCCGCACACGCCCCGCCAGCCCTGCTGCAGGACATCACCTTCGAAATGACCCAGGGACAAAGCGTGCGACGCGTACCTCCGACAACTCCTGACGGTCCAGCGCTCCGCACCGCTCAAGCCCCTGACCAGGTAACAGCATCACCACCGGTTGCCCCTCCTGCGCCTAGGACGCCGCCTAGCCCACAGCACCCGCCTGCGCAGGCCGCGATCGCTCCGATCCGGGCCACCCGCTGACCAACCCAACCGGGTCATCACCCCCAAGAGCACACGGCCGCCCACAAGCCCATTCCAGCCACCGTGTCGCAATGAATACCCGCGAGACATTCTCGAGACGTTACCCCGACGGACGCGTCAACTTCCGCTAAAACGCGCCGCGTTGACAGGTCACGACGCCCTCGCCCACCCCTTGCGGGGCGAGTGATGCCGGTCACACATACAAACGATGTTGGACTTTTTTCCGAATCCGCCGCCAGAGCCAAGCGGTTCGTGCACGATGAGTGCCGATAGCTTCACCCTCAGTTCGTAGCACCAAGGAGCGATTGTGGTCCAGCAGTTGGCAGCGGCCGGGGACCCAGGCGAGACCGAGAGCCCCAAAGCCGGCCGCGGGGTGCGGTATCTGCGGGACGAGCCCGCGCCGTCCGCCCCGCGCATGGTGCTGGGCCATGCTCTGCGCAAGCGCCGCAAAAGCCTCGGCCTGAAGCAGGGCGAGGTGGCCCGATTCATAGGTGGATCCGCCTCGAAGGTGAGCCGGATCGAGAACGGGCGTCATCAGTTCAAGGAGCGCGACCTATACGCCCTCTTCCAGCTGTACGGCATCGCCGATCCAAAAGAGCAAGAGCTGCTGCTGGGCTTGGCCGCCGGCGCCAACGAGGCGGCGTGGTGGCAGTCGTGGTCATGGGCGACGCCGAAGTTCCTGCAGGCCGTGGTGAGTTTCGAGGACATGGCCCAACGGATCAGGTCGTACGAACCCCTGCATATTCATGGCTTGCTGCAGACCCCCGCCTACGCCAAAGCCGTGATCAACCGAGGTAACGGCACCTTCCAGGAACGAGAGGCCCGGGCACAGCTACGCCAGGAACGCAAGGCGCGTTTCGCCGACGCGCCTGGAGACAAGACCGGCATGTTCGTCATCGACGAAGTCACCCTGCGACGGCCGGTCGGATCCACGGAGGTCATGCGCGGGCAGTTGGAGCATCTGCTTGAGCTGTCCGCCGACCCGCGCTACCAGTTCCGGCTTGCTGAGCTGGGCCGCTGCGACCTGCCCGTCGACCTGGGACCGACGACGGTCTTCGACTTCGCCGGCATGCTGCCCACTCTTGCCTACGCCGAGGGATTCGACGGCGGTCTGATCATCGAGGATGACGAGGCGGTCGACCAGCGGGTGAAGGCATTTGACGCGCTGCTGTTTGCCTCACTGGCACCCCGTCAGACGCGCCGCCGGATCAGCGACCTGCTTACGCGCCAATACCGCCGCTGAGCAGGCCGACTCCTCCTTTCATGGTTTACGGGCCACGCCGGCATAGAGGGATACCTGTGCGTCGCTCACCAGGCTGGGGCCACTGCCAGGCTCGGGCCGCCAGCGGTGCCCGACGACCAGGCCCGGCTCGATCAGCTCCAGACCGTCGAAGAACCTCATCACCTCCGCCCGGGTGCGTACCTGGGTGGGGGTCCCGCGCTGCGCGTAGGTGTCGACGATGGCCTGCCAGGCTTCCGGCGCGAAGTCCCCGGTGTCGTGCGACAGACTCAGAAAGGACCCCGAGGGCAGCTCCTGCATGAGGCGCCGCACAATGCGGTAGGGCTCGTGATCGCCGGTGACGAACTGCAGCAGGGCATGCAGGCTCAGCGCGACCGGCTGCCCGAAGTCGATGACCCCCTCGCTCTTGACCGCGTCAATGACGGCAGCCGGCTCGGTCGCATCAGCCTGGACGTAGCAGGTCCCGCCCTCGCGTGTGCTGTCGAGGAGCGCGTCGGAGTAGACATGCACGATCGGGTCGTTGTCCACATAGGCAATCCTGCTGTCGGGTGCGTCACTCTGGGCGACTTCGTGCAGGTTGGGTGACATCGGGATCCCGGTACCCACATCGATGAACTGGCGCACTCCGAGCCGGGTGAGGCAGCGTACCGCGCGGTGCATGAAGGCCCGGTTAGCGCGGGCCGCTGTCTCTGCCGCGGGAAAGAGGCGTATGACGGTCTCGGCTGCCTCCCGGTCCACGGCATAGTTGGTCTTCCCGCCGAGGAAGTAGTCGTACATCCGGGCGCTGTGCGCCTTGTCCTGTCCTAAGTCCGTGCCCCTGCCGTGCCCAGGTTCGGACTGCTCCCCCACCATGGCCCTCCCGACGTCCCGCGACCGTCCGCCCACGTCAGCGGCGGAAACGCACTTGCATTGTGCTCCTGCTTACTGGCGTGTCACCGGGAATGTCGAGCACTGAATGACTTTTTGAGCTTGCGAGTACGTCCGCGCACGGGCCTGATCGCGGAACCACAGGTTCCAACGGCCATGCCCAGCCGGCAGTCCCCCCGGACACACGCCTTTGCAGGTGCGTACACAGCCGGACGGCGTCACCCGCGAGGACCGGTTACAGCTGACCGCGCCCCGCGGCAGAGGTGAAGGCGGACGCCGCCCGCCTGGATACGGCGATCACAGGTCCGCTGGACACCTTCGAGTCACGGAACCAGACCTGCCCATCCGACGGATCCGCCACTTCAAGACATGCCCCTTGCGGATTGCTGTAAGAACTCTTCCACCAGGCAAACCCGCCTCGCTGGCTGCTGCTTGCGGGACGGCCCTGAACACGCGTCGGCTGCTCCACCGGACGACCTCCTGCGGTGAACGAACACCCCGTTGCCCGAATGCAATTGCATTTCGGTCCGACGCAAGGAGGATCACCGCTCTTCCGACAGATATGCCTGCTTGAAGCAACAATGTCTTGAATCAGCTGACGAGCTGCCTGCAAATGCGCCGTCACACCGGGTCTGTTCACCGCATCGTCACACCACCACCAGAGCGCGGTCCCGCCCTCGGCAGCGCGATCGAACACGCCCTCACCCGCGTCAGCGCGTCCAGATGGAGAGATCCCTCACCAGCGCAAAGAAGAAGCACACCCAACCCATACGAACGGCAGCAGTCGAACACTCAAAACACGGCCGCAGCAGGCAAACCCAGCACCGTGCACCGCGGCGGGTACACACGAGCGCACTCCGGTGTGGCGAACCGTCAGACGGCCTGCCCCGCTTCTCCTACCGTCGTTCGCACTCGGCCAGAGGGCCGGGCGGCACCAGGCCCCGGCAGCAGTGATGTGGGAATCCTTCGCCGGGGCCCGTGTCCACAACCCTCCATTCAGGAGAGCGCTATGGACCCCTCCCCCTGGCGACGACGCGGTAAACCGCGCCACGCCCGCCCCCGCTCCTCACGCGTCCGCGTGTGCGAGCCGTGCCTGAGCAGCTGCCTCGAACTCGCGCTGACGCAAGCCGGCCACCTGTTGGCCCTCCAACCGCACGGGCACTGGCTGACCACCGCCGGATTCCTCGTCCTGCTCGCCCTGCGCCTCACCCGCCACCAGCCCGGACACAGCCTCGGCAACCAGCCCCACTGACAACCCGTGAGGGGTGCTGCTCAGACAGCACCCCTCACCAACCCGATCACCGACTCTCCAACACACGCGGGGTCCTGCACATGCATCAAACACCGCGCGCCTCACTCCTGCGAGCGACCCATATCGGCCTGGTCATGGAACAGATCCAGCGCCAGAGCAGACTGACCACCGAAGACCTCGTCCGCCTCATCGGGGCGGATCCGACACACGTCGCTGCCGTGCTGTCCGGCCACCGGTTCCCCAGCCGACGACTGACCATCCACTTCGCCCGCGCCTGCGGTGCCGACCACCACATACTGCTGAAGGTCTGGGACGACGAGCACGAGCGCCACAGCCCAAGCACCATGGATCGGGCAGACGAGCCCCAGGAGGGCGCTACACCGAGCCAATGACCTGCGTACATGCCACGGTTCACTCTCAGCAACTGCGCCAAACACGCGGACCCTGTTAGGGCGTGCAGATCATTAACTCGTGCAAGGTCGGCCTACTCGATGACCAGAAGTCGATCGCTCGGGAAGGTACGCCCTTCGCGTCCAACCCGAGGCCGATCCACAGGTCATGAGCATTACTCATTAACAGTCCACCGCCACGTCCTGACCACCACATCGAGAGGCCGCACTACGACGACAGCCCACAACCACGCACTCCACCGGACCAGCCAGCCGGAGGAGAAGCCTCTACGCCGCAGCACAGCTAAGGCGGAACAGGTCCTGGGCGCGCTCCAGATCCCGCTCTGTACGAAGCTGCACCTCAAGACCGCCCGTGCCGTGGTGGCCGAGCCCCGTCACGTCCCGGGTAAACCCGGGAACAAGGTCGACCCCCTTCGGATCCGCCTTGAGATAGACGAGCAGCTTCGTCTTCTGCGGCGGACAGACGCAGGCGAAGTTCCGCAGCCGCTGGTAGGCCCAGTAGGTCTTGCGCTGAACCCGGGTGATGCCCTCCCCGAGGCCGAGCAGGACCTCGTCGGCCGCAGCGGCCAGCTCCGCCATCGCCCCGTCTCGTCCGCGGGCACTCGGCCCCATGGTCCCCCGTCGACGGGCCGCCCTTGGGGCAGCTACATGTCCGGTGACGGAGGCTACAGTCTCAAGGCCAAAGTGCTCAGTGCCGAAGAAGCGGTAGCGGACCAAGTCGATGCTGCGCCGGTGCTCGCGTACGGCATGCACGTCGTAGCGGGTGAAGTCGCCAGCCACGCAGATCAGCCTGGGCTCGCTCCAGAGCACCTGGGCCGCGGCCGTGACCCCGAGCCGGTCACGGACCAGATGCTGGTACTCGCTCCGGTGGTCCATCAGCCAGCTCAGATAGAAGAGACCCTGATGGATCACCCCGGCGTCGGTGCCGCGCTTGAACTCCACGATCACCGGTGCCCCGTTCTCGTCGAGGCCCAGCGAGTCGATCCGGCCGCCGTGGACCCGGCCAGTGCTGTACTCGGTCGCCAGGAAGCGGACTCCGAGCAGTGCCTCCATGTTGGCCTCGACGAGGCTCTGCACATCGGCCTCGGCATCGGCAAGACGCGGCATGACCTCCGTCACGCCGCCTTGAGTGTTGTAGAGCTTCAGGTCCGGCACCGCCCCTCCCGTGCAGCCAGTGTGGCCGACACTCAACAGCAGGGGCTGTCGAATTTATTTCCGAGCACTCCGCAGGCTGGTCCAGAGGATCCTCGGCGGCCACGGCGGATCACCCCCGCGTCGGCGGGGAGCACACAGGACCCGACATGACCGACCAGACTCGAACCGGATCACCCCCGCGTCGGCGGGGAGCACCGGCTACCGCCCCTGGCTCGCCAACGAGCACGCGCAGGCCGTCGCCCGCGACCAGGCCACCAGCCTCCCCGACGAACTACGGATCTCACCCCACAACGGGATTGCTGCCGGACTCGCCGGCGCCCTGCACGGACTCGACCGGATGATCGGGGCGCACGACGCCGGGCCCAGCGTGCAGGAATGCGGGGCCGACGACCGCGCCCACTGGACGAGCCGCCAGTGGGGCGGAGAGACGCTATGAGCGCCTACCAGCCCGACGCCCTCGAGCTCCGCCGCCGGCTCTCCATCCGGCGGCGGGAGCAGGGCTTGACCTGGCGGCAGATCGCCGATCACTCGACGTCTCCCCGTCGACGTTCTCCCGCCTCGCCGACGACAAGCGGCCCGACGCCGACGCGCTCGTGACGCTGCTCGTCTGGCTCGACAGTTATCGAATCCTGGCGAACGGCCCAACCGGTGTAACGTCATCTGACCGGCCGTGTGACGGGAGTTGACCGGACGGTGACGATCGACAGAAGCGAGCCCCCGGAGGCCGATACCACCGGGGGCGCGAACCAGAGGAGTTCGGCCTCCAGTGGTGCATTCCCACCGTAGCGCGACGACGCGCTTCCCGGCAGCGCTGAACCAGGCGGCCGGATGAGCGGGATCCTCACCCCCGCATACTTCGGTCAACTGCCCAAGCTGCACGTCTACGTCGACGAGACCGGAGACCGCGGCTTCAGCGAGGCCAGCCGGGCCAAGTCACCGTTCTTCGCGATGACCGCACTCATCGTCCCGCGCGAAGACGAGTGGACCGTCAAGGTCGCCACAGGCGGACTGCGCGCCGTTATCCACGGCGCACAGCCCCAGCAGCACCTCAAGCCACTCCACTGGGTGGAGCACTTCAAGGCCAAGCGTGCCGACCGTCGTGAACAGGCAGCTCAAGTGCTGGCCAACATGCCCTCGGCGCGCCTCGTCCACGTCGTGGCGCACAAAAACAGCCTCAACGCTGACGCTGGCATGCGCGCCGACAAGGGTGTCTTCTACAACTACACCTGCCGACTCCTCCTGGAACGCGTCGCTTACGCCGCTCAGCAGTGGCCCGGAGGCCCGCGAGAAGCCATCGTTCGGCTGGACAGCGTCAAGCACATGGACCACTCCGACACGCGCGACTACCTGGCCTACGCCAAGTCCGGCGACCGCTACGGCGTGCCCTGGCGGCACATCAAATGGCCGCCCCTCTGGGAAAACAGCGGTCGTGACGGCATCCAACTCGCCGACATCCATGCCGGATTCTTGAACTGCGCCCTCACCGGTCAGCCGACCGACCCACAGTGCGCAGAGCACTTGCTCCGCGTGGGCAGGCAGCTCTACCGCTCCCGCAGCGGAAGCCTCCTCGGCTACGGCATGAAGGTCATCGGGGACCCTCGCTTCGTCACCAGCAGAGTCTGGTGGAGCGACCTCGTCCACAAGCGCTGAGCTGCGCCGCTACAGCACAAAGCCCCCTGGGGGACTCCCGGGGGCCACAACCACCTCAACGGGTGGAGGGATCCAGTTCCCTGGTTCCGGCCTTGCTCCCGGCAGCCCACCAAGGGGCTCCTGCAACGTTCCGACAGGAAGAAGTATACCAGCTTTAGCCCTCATCTAACCCTGTCGGAGCATCCCTGGAGAAGGCGTTCGGGTCGAGAAAGTCCAGGTCAGAGCGGCATTCATGTTTGCCACAGCCACTCTCAGTGCTAGAATCCGCGCCACCTCATTGGGCTATCGCCGCGCCCCCGCAACAGAGCCCTCACCCGATCGCCGGGCGGGGCTGCTGTAGTGCTCAGCCGGTGTCCGGCAACTCGACCTCCGCTGGCACCGGCTCCGGCTCCCCGCCCGCCTGTCGCTGCGCCGCCCGCGCATTCTCCTCCCGCAGCACCGTCAGCCACGGCCAAAGATCCGGCAGGGCCTGGCCGGCACACGCCAGTCGATGCTCGATGCGGCACCGCTGCGCCGGATCCGGCGGACACACCGCGTACACCGTCACCTGGCCATCCGACACGGTGATCCACCGGTACTCCGCCGGCACCAGATGGGCGAGAACCGTAACCCCAGGCTCCAACAGCACCCAGTCGTGCTCCAACGTCGGCACCCGATCCTGCGGCAACCCGCAGAACGGGCACGTGAACGTCTGATCGGCGCCCAAACGGCGCGGCCCCTCATCGATGACCCCCATACCGCGAGCGTGAGGCCCGGCCAGGTCCGGCACACCGCGCCAATCGGACGGGACACCTGCGCCCACACAGGCAAAACGCGGCAGACGAGACGACACGCGGCCGTGGCTGGCACACATGGCCCAACAGCGGCGGCCGGGTAGGCGGTGTAGACAAATCGATGCCCTCACCCGGACATACCAGGTGGGGGCTTTCCCTGCGGTCAGCCGCGCGACACCGCGAACGGCGCCGAGCTTCGTTCACTCGTTCGGCTCCACTGGTTGGCCGCTGCCGCCCGCGTCCACTTAGCGTCGCCACGTGTTCGCCCGGCGGAGAGGCGCACCCCCTGACCCAGACCCCCGCCGCGCTCCTAGCTGTCGATCAAGGAGGACATCCATGCCACAACGCACTCCCTCAACGTCCACCCGCCTCAGCCCGCGCCTCCGATGGTGGTCACTCAGCTCCGCGCTCGTATGTTCCATCGCTGCGGCGCTTCTCCTGCTGCTGCCAGCCAGCGAGCAGGCAAAAGCGAAAAACCCCACGGCGACCACAGCCTCCAACAAAACCGAGGCGATATCCGCCCCCACAGGAGGCGGAACCGCGGAACTCACAAAGTGGGAGTACTCAACCGCAGTGCTACTGCCGCACGCAACTAAGCAAATCCTCGACACCTGGGGCGCAGACGGCTGGGAACTGGTCCAAGTCATTCCCAACCATCCCGGCACCGACGGCGACAGAATCGTGGCCTACCTGAAGCGCCCGAAATTCGAATAACGACCTAGCCGTGCGCAGCGCACGGCGCGACCCGAACCGGACGCATACAGAGCGCCCCCGCCAGCGAGGCGAGGGGCGCTCAGCCAGACGGACTACAGGGCAAGCGCCCCGTCGAGATACGCCAGCACCGGCGGATAAACGCCGCCCGGCACGTACTCCCGTAGCCTCACCAGCGGCACCCACGCAACCTCCGCCACCTCCTGCGGCGACGCCGGATACGCCTCACCCGACAACAGCTGGCACGCCACGTACACCACCCGCCAGCCCGTCACCGGATGCAGCCGGGAGCCCAGAACCACCAGCGGCTCGACGGTGACGCCCGCCTCCTCCCCGGCCTCCCGCGCCGCAGCCTCGGCGCCCGACTCGCCCGGCTCGACCTTGCCCGACGGAAACGTCCACAGCAGGGCGCCAGCCGGGGAGGCGCGGCGGATCAGGAGCACGCGGCCAGCATCGGCGATCACCGCGCCCGCGATGTGGGGAGAGGGCATGCGGACTCCAATCAGCAGCGAACCGCCACACTAACGACGACGCCCCCCAGCCATCGAGGCTGGGGGCGCCGCGCCGTCTGCGACTACCGGGTCATTGCGAGATCACGATATGGAAGATCCACGGTCGGGCAGTCGAGCACGTCGAGTTCCTTCTCGACCCGCTCCACCACGTCGGCCGCCGCGATCGCGTCCGCACTCATGACCTCCGTCTCCATGAACGTCCCGACTCCGGCCACCGCGTCGACGCTGACCGTCACGTCCGGGTGCGCCGGGTGACGATAGGCAGTGCGGCGCTGCTCCACGCGGACCAGCAGCCGCATCCCGAGGCACTCCAGCAGTCGGTCCGCGAGTCCGGCCTGCTCGGCGTCGGCAAGGACCACGTTCGTCTCCGGCTTAGAGATCACGCCGCCGGAGCTGTGGGTCGCGCCGGTGGACAGCGGCTTGTACGTGACCTAGGTGAAGTCGCCGCGCCGCCGCACCCGCAGACACTCCACCGTCTCCATGCAGTCGACATCCGGTCGCGAGTAGTACGTGTCGACCTCGGTCACCGGCCCCGCGGCCTGCCAGCCCAGTTCGACGAGCAGGGCGGCCAGACGCTACCCGCCGTCGGGAAGCTACCGCTTCCGCTCCACCTCGATCATTCCGTCCACCGTCAGCCTCCCGAGTTGATCGCCGAATACACGCGGGCCAGATTGCTTTTGCTGCACCACTTCTGGAGAACCTGCATGCCATTGCTCAACGAGCGAGCATCGCCAACCGGGACGTTGGTGAAGAGGACCAACTGCGGATCACCCCCACGTCGGCGGGGAGCACACGAGGGACCAGCGCACCCCCAAACACGTCATCGGATCACCCCCGCGTCGGCGGGGAGCACCACGAAGTACCGCCACACGTTCCGCCTCTGAACCGGATCACCCCCGCGTCGGCGGGGAGCACCTGCTCGACGGCGGCGAACCGGGCCTCTTCGGCGGATCACCCCCGCGTCGGCGGGGAGCACCTGCGACAGGGCGGGCGCGCGTACCTGGTGACCGGATCACCCCCGCGTCGGCGGGGAGCACCTGCGACAGGGCGGGCGCGCGTACCTGGTGACCGGATCACCCCCGCGTCGGCGGGGAGCACTGGGTCGGGTCATCTGAGAACTGGTGCCAAACCGGATCACCCCCGCGTCGGCGGGGAGCACGCCTCGCCTGCGTCGTCGATGTCGAAGCCGAGCGGATCACCCCCGCGTCGGCGGGGAGCACCTGCGCGAGTACGCCGCAGCCGAGGCGGAGGACGGATCACCCCCGCGTCGGCGGGGAGCACGCCGACGCCCTGCTGCGTGAGGCTCAGGCCCACTGGATCACCCCCGCGTCGGCGGGGAGCACGCCGACGCCCTGCTGCGTGAGGCTCAGGCCCACTGGATCACCCCCGCGTCGGCGGGGAGCACCCCGCCTCCTTGCTCAGCTCCTCGATGATTTCCGGATCACCCCCGCGTCGGCGGGGAGCACGACACCCGCGCGAGCCTGCCCGCCGCGATGTGCGGATCACCCCCGCGTCGGCGGGGAGCACGGTCTCGCGCTGGGTGCAGTGCTGATGTTCGCCGGATCACCCCCGCGTCGGCGGGGAGCACGTGGGCTGCGGAGTCGGACGGGTTGCCGCCGGCGGATCACCCCCGCGTCGGCGGGGAGCACCTCACCGGCCTCACCTACAAGTCCGTGCGCAGCGGATCACCCCCGCGTCGGCGGGGAGCACGTCCCGGGCCGCGCACCGAGCTTGATCATGTACGGATCACCCCCGCGTCGGCGGGGAGCACCGGACCGCACGGCTCAGCGACGGATGTGAACGCGGATCACCCCCGCGTCGGCGGGGAGCACGCGCACGCAGCCGTGTTGACGGCGATGGTGGACGGATCACCCCCGCGTCGGCGGGGAGCACGCTACCAACCCCCGCCGGATCGCCTCGGACAGCGGATCACCCCCGCGTCGGCGGGGAGCACGCGGCCGTGGCTCCGTCGCTGGCTCGCTTGAGCGGATCACCCCCGCGTCGGCGGGGAGCACCCGGGCGGTGTTCTCCCGGATCTCGATGCCCTCGGATCACCCCCGCGTCGGCGGGGAGCACCCGGCCGGTGCCGCCTCCCCCTCGCCCCGCGGCGGATCACCCCCGCGTCGGCGGGGAGCACCACGGCCGCGCCCGGCCCGAGGTTCCGCCGGCCGGATCACCCCCGCGTCGGCGGGGAGCACCCCTTGTCGAGTCCGATCGGGCGTCCCGACCCCGGATCACCCCCGCGTCGGCGGGGAGCACTTGGTGGGCGACGTGGGAGAGCGCGCCGGTCGCGGATCACCCCCGCGTCGGCGGGGAGCACGGTAGTGCGGGTAGTGCGGGTAGTTCTTTTTACGGATCACCCCCGCGTCGGCGGGGAGCACGTTATGCCACTCGCCCCCAGGAACCTTGGAACCGGATCACCCCCGCGTCGGCGGGGAGCACGAAGCCGAGTTGGTCACGACCAGCACCCTCGACGGATCACCCCCGCGTCGGCGGGGAGCACCATCCACGACCTCGCGAAAGGAACCTCGTGGACGGATCACCCCCGCGTCGGCGGGGAGCACGCTCCTGGCGGTGGCTTCCGGTGGCGCCCTGGCGGATCACCCCCGCGTCGGCGGGGAGCACATCGGCGACGTCGTCGCCCGCGCCAGGGACGACGGATCACCCCCGCGTCGGCGGGGAGCACTACCGCCTCTACCACGGCAGCTCGCTGCTTTACGGATCACCCCCGCGTCGGCGGGGAGCACCAGCCCGGTTTCCCAGCGTCGGACGACGTCGGCGGATCACCCCCGCGTCGGCGGGGAGCACGACGGCGACGGCGGCCCGGAGCATGAGGATGACGGATCACCCCTGCGTCGGCGGGGAGCACTGCTGCGCACCACGCGGTAGCCACCACCCACCCGGATCACCCCCGCGTCGGCGGGGAGCACGAGCTTTCCCAAGCCAGTCCGGATCGACTTCACGGATCACCCCCGCGTCGGCGGGGAGCACACCGGCTCCCGGTCGAGGTCGCGGTGTTGGAGCGGATCACCCCCGCGTCGGCGGGGAGCACAGGGGGAAGAGGTCCTGGCGCTGCTCGAACCTCGGATCACCCCCGCGTCGGCGGGGAGCACCGTGGTCGACCTCGACGCCGCCGACGCGGTGGCGGATCACCCCCGCGTCGGCGGGGAGCACCGCAGCCAGACCGCCGTGGACCGGATGACCAACGGATCACCCCCGCGTCGGCGGGGAGCACAACAGCGGCACGCCCGCGATCTCGCAGGCCAGCGGATCACCCCCGCGTCGGCGGGGAGCACACTTCGCGACCTGCAGGTTATCCCAGGCTTTGCCGTCCATTTGCCGAGCTTGGGCCGGGCGGAGGCGCAGTCATCCGCATCAGCGTGAGTCCGTCGAAATACATGGGGACACGGCGGCGAGTACCAGCTGTATGGATCGCATAGCCCTGCTCGGTTGGCGCCGAGTGCACGAGGACGGCTGCGCCATCGCCGACGACTTCCGTGACTGCGTTCCAGAGTTGGTCGCGTACGCGGGCGGAGACGGTGCCGACGAAGATGCCGGGGACCACTTCGCTGGTCCACCGGCTGAGGGCGCCGCGGAGGTGGTCGGGGACGGCGGTGGTGGCGATGACGAGCATGGAGGGCATGTCAGCCTCCGTCGGGGGCGTAGTTCACCCCGGCGGGGAGGACTCCCGTCTTCGGGTCCCAGAGGTGGACCATGCGGACGTCCTGGCGCTCGGTGGGATCGTCGTCGGTGTCGGAGCCGGGGGTGAGGAGGGCTTGGATGTCGCGGATGACGCGGGGCAGGAGGCGGATGAGGCGGAGTTCCTCGCGGAGTTTTCGTCGGGCTTCTTGTTCGGGGTTGGCTGATTGGTGGAGGCAGAAGGCGGCTGGGAGGGTCGTGTCGGCCTTGTAGAGGTCGGCGATGTCGTAGACGAAGGCATGCTGTGTGCCGGTATGGACGAAGCCGAGGGCCGGTGAGCAGCCCAGGGCCAGGAGAGCAGCGTGGATGATGCCGTACAGGCAGGTATTCGCGGCGGACAGGGCGAGGTTGACGGGGTCTTGTTGGTGCCACTGGTCGGGGTGGTAGTTGCGGCGGAAGCGGCCGATGCCGTGCTTTTGGGCGTGGAGTTTGTAGAGGGCCTTCATGCGTTGGCCTTCCATGCCGCGCAGTTGGGCGAGGGTGGTTTCGTGGGGGACGGTGTCGTCGCCGAAGCGCATCTCGTACATGCGGGTGGCGACGTTCAGGCGCTGTTCTGGGTTGGCCCAGGCGGTCACTTGCTGTTCGAGCCAGTGGGTGGTGAGGGAGTCGGGCAGGACGCCTGCGTAGGTACGGACGCCGCCTGCACCCGTGCAGATGACGCTGGTTCCGTGGCGGGCGAGGGTGGCGAGGGCGCGGGTGGTGATGGACACGCCGGGGCCCAGGAGGAGGCAGGTGAGTGCGGCGGTGGGGATGTAGACGGTGTCGGTGCGGTGTTTGTCGACGTTGATCTGGGCGCAGACGCCGGTGTCGTCCTGGACGATGCGGACCATGTCGAGGTAGAGGAAGGACAGGGAGTCCGCGACGCGCGGGAGCATGGCGAGGGTGGGGGCGGCCAGGCGCTTGCGGGCCTGCCCGTCCCCGTGGGGTGTGCTCACGTGGTGGCTGCCGGGGCGAGGCTGATGAGGCCGGCGCCGTAGGACTTGGCGCGTCCGATCCCGGTGAGTACGGCGTGAGTGAGGGCGTCGGGGTCGGTGACGGTGGCGGTGCCGTCGTAGCGCACCAGGTGGTGGCGCATTTGCAGGGCGCCTTTGGCCGGGGAACGTACCGCGGCGGCGGGTGTGGGCAGCAGGGTGCGCAGGTCCAGTCCGGCTTCGGCTGCGCGGCTGGTCCACCAGTGGTCGGCGTCCGGGCCGGTGAGCGGGATGCGTTTGCCGCGCTGGCCCTTCTGTCCCAGGGGGAGGCGTTCGGTTTTGACCGGGTTGACGACGATGCGGTAGCGGACGGCGATGCCCTTTTTCAGGGCGTTGAACATTGGGGTGAGGTCCTTGACGTGGGTGTGGCCGTAGTCGTCGGGCAGGCGGGTGGGGTCGAGGGTGGTGGCCTGGACGAGGAGGGTGCTGGTGGTGTGCGTCTCGTCGAGGCGGTAGAGCAGTCCGGCTGTTTGGCGGGGGGAGGTGCCGAGGTGGTCGGGGACCAGGCGCATGAGGCTGCGGTGCATGTCGGTGGGGTCCCGCAGGTCGCGCTGGACGGCGCGGCTGTGGGGGTTGAGGCGGATGCGGGCGAGCGCCGTGCGGGGGCTCATGCGGCAACCTCCTTCGTGGCGTAGTCGATCAGTTGCCGGTGCAGGCTCTGCGGGCTGGCCGCCAGCTGGACGGGAAGGTGGTGCACCGTGCGGAACAGGCGGCGCCGGTCGTGGCTGCGGCCGTGCGGGGCGAAGCTGCGGGGAACGTCGTTGACGGTGAGGGAGTCGGTCCCGTCCGTCGCAGCGGGGGGGCGCTCCCACAGGAAGGTGACCGGGACGGTGCCGTTCGTCGGCATCGGGCGGGTGGGGTCTGGGCTGAGCGGCACGTGGTGCAGCAGTTCGGCGGCCGGGTCGGACGCGTGGGTGTGCAGCATGAGGGGCTCGTCGGGGACGCAGGAGCGCCGGCCCAGATACGGGGACCAGTACGGCTGGTGGAGGGCACCGGCGATGCCCTCGATGGTCTCGTCGGGGCCGGTGACGGCGACGACGAAGACGGCGTCGGCCAGATAGTGGCGGCGGGTGATGACGGCGGCGCCCTTGTTGCTGCCGCCGCTGGTGGCGGCGGTGTTGTCTTTGGGCTGGCCGCCGCCGACTGTGTGGTAGTCGACGAGCCGGGTGCCGGGCCGGTCGACGCGGACGGTGAACTCCAGTGCCCTATAGCGGTCCAGGCCGCTGGTGTCGTGGCGGGTGATGCCTTCGGCGGCGGCGAACATGCCGATGAGGGCGGAGCGGGTGGGGAAGGGGGCGGTGTCGCGGTCCGGGGTGAAGGCGGAGCGTTCCCCCCAGGACTGCAGGGGGCCGGCCAGCCGCAGCACGAGCCCGCTCATCCCTGCGTCCCGGCCACGGGCAGGGCCGCCTCCAGGGCGGTGTCGATCAGGTCGTAGAAGGAGTCGTGCGCCGCACCGAGCGCGGTCAGGTCCGTGGTGCCGTCGTCGACGGTGGCGTGGCCGTGGAAGGGCCGGTGCCGGTTGCCGGTGAGCCGGTTGAGATGGTGTGCGTAGGCGGCCAGGGCCGAGCGGGAGGCGGGAGCGAAGCCGCCGTCGCTGTCCTTGACCGGCGTTTCGAAGGCGGCGGCCAGGGAGAGCGGACGCTGGGCGCGCACGGCGAGGTAGGCGAGGTCGGGGACGGTGTGCGGGGCGGTGCTGTTCTTCTTCGCCTGCGGCAGCGAGAGCAGGAAGTGCTCGGCGAAGGAGCCCAGCACGGTACGGGCCGCCTTGTCGTCGCCGTCGAGGTTCTTGAGCAGGTCGGTGATGTTGACGGTGGCGTAGCGGTAGAAGACGCCGGCGCTGAACTCGCTGGTGTCCAGGTGGCCGCTGCCGGTGTCGGCTTCGCCGAGCCAGTCGTCGACGGCGGTGAAGTAGTCGCGCTGCGGCTCGGCGGCGTGGGTGGTGAAGGCGTGGGCGACCTGGGCGGCACCGTCGACATTGGCGCCGGGCAGTTCGGCGAGCATCCGGCCGAGCAGGCTGATGGAGGCGGTACGCCGCTTGAGGATCTCCTCGATGCGGTCGGCCGGCAGGATCTGTCCGGGCTTCTTCTTGGCCAGGTTCTGCTCCAGGGGCTCGCGGTGCTCGGCGCAGACGGCGACAAGTTCGTCCAGGCCGCTTTCCGGCAGGAACAGCAGCACCGAGGTGTGCCCCTCCTTCTCCGTGCCGATGCCCTTCTTCCCGGCGCTGACGGCGACCTGTTGCCCGGCGAAGGCGGCCAGGTCGGCGGGCCAGCCAGCCTGCTCCAGTGCCTGGCGGACCTTGAGGGGGACCAGGCGGGTACGGGCGGCCTTCTCGCCCAGGTCCTGCTCGACGCCGTGACGGATCACGCGTTTCCAGGACTGGCTGGAGACGCGGATGCGGGGGGTGTTGCCGTAGCGGACGGTCTTGGGTGAGCCGAGGTCGTCCCGGTTGAGGTTGGCGGCCGGAACCGACTGGGTGGCGCTCAGGTCCAGATACAGGGCGGTCATGAGTGGTTCTCCTCGTGCAGGTCGGGAATGTCGGCCGCCGGGATGGTGGCGTCCGTGTCGGGGGCGGTGGCGCCCTCGGGGGCGGCGGTGCGGAAGTAGCTCTCCAGCCAGCGGGTGGCGACGCGATCGCGGTCTCGGTCCCACCAGGTGAGGTCTTCCAGCAACACCGCCCAGTCCAGGGCGATACCGCCGCTCAACAGGTGCCGGGTCAGCGCGGGCAGCCGCTGGTGGAGGGCGTCGCTGCTCTGCCGGGCGAACAAGTGCAGGTCGCCTTCGGCCGAACCGGCCTTGATGACCTGGGCGTTGACCGCGGCGGCCAGGCTGGCGCCGAGGTTCGGCCGCGCATACCACCCAGGCGCCTCGGCAGAGGTGGCGCGTTGTGCGTCGGCGGTGCGGGCGGCGCGCGGGCGGGCGGCGATCAATGCGGCTACCGCGTAGTGGGCACGGCGCACGTCGCGGTGCGGGCGCTCGGGTAGCCAGCGTACGAGGTAGCGGTGCAGGTAGTTGCAGCGTTCCACGCGTTGGCCAAGGCCCGTGCGCAGGTCGGACTGGACCCCCTTGTTCTCGCACAGCGACAGGACGTACCCGACGAACGCGTCGGACGCCCGCGGGCGGGCAGCGGGCGGCGGCGCGGACGCCGGCGGCATGGCAGTAGCAGTCATCGGCGGATTCCTTGAACGATTGGGTGGTGGGTCAGGCGGCGGCGCGCAGGAGCACGCGCAGGTATGCGCGGGCGCGGGTGCGGGCGCGGGCCACCCGGATGTCGGCCCGGTTGGCCGCTCCGATGGCCTCATCGAGCGCTGTCAGCGCGGCCGTCACCAGCGTGGGCAGCGCCGGAGTGTCGCACCGGTCGGGGTGGGCCAGCTGCCAGAACTCCCGCTCGGCCACCGGCCAGTAGCGGCCCACAGCGGCCGCAGCCCACGGGCCGGGCTTGCGCCGGTCGAGTTTGACCGTGTCCGTCGCAGCGACGCTCGCGTCGGTGGCGAGTTTCCAGGCCAGGCGGGCAGCGTACTGAAGGCGCTCGCCCACCTCTTCGGCCACCTGGTGGCAGCGGGCCAGATGGCGGGCCATGCGCGGATCGATCTCTTCTTGCCAGTGCAGGATGGGCGGGGTGGTGGCCTCGAACCAGGTCGTGTCGGTCTGCTTGCCGTCCTGATGGAAGCCGTAGGCCCGCACCGACAAGCGCCGCCGCAGCCGGGGCGGCAGGCTGTTGAGGCTGTGCGGGCGCAGCGCGGGCTGGCTGCTGTCCATCAGCAGCAGCGCGTCCACGTCCCGCCACAGGGCGCGCGCTCCGTCCGCCTCGCGGACGTTGAGCTGGCCCTCCTTGCCGCGGTCGAGGATGACGTACGGGTCGCGCGCGGTGGGCTTGGGCTCGTGCGTGGACCAGGTGATGTAGGCGTCGACGGCCGCAGTGCGGTCCACGGACGGCACTAGCAGCACAGCGTGCCGAAACCGCCCGGTCAAAACGCGCCCCGGCCACGTCAGCTCCACCAGCGGGGCGAGTGGTTCCGCCAACTCCCCTGCCTCCCAAGGGCATTCATCCGGCACCTCGCCGTCCGCGCCACCGTCCGGTACCGGGACGGCCAGCACGAGCGTGGTGAACAGATCCGGAGCCCACGCGTGGTACGAGACCGCCTTGCGCAACGGGCCCGCATCCCCGCTGCCGGAGCGCACCTCGGTGATGCGGCGGGGGGTGCACTGTCCGGCGGGCCCGCAGTACAGCTGAGCGATCAGGTGCCAGGCGGCCTCGGCCGCCGGCACCGCCACCGGCTCACCATCCGTGAAGTGCCCGAACAGAACGGCCCCGTTGACCCCGGTGGGCCGCCCGAAGACCAGCTTGTTCACCCCCGACGGGTTCAGGCTGCCCTGCGCATCCAGGCACTCCGCCTCCAGCCGTGGCTCCTGCAGGAAGGGCCGCACCGAGTCGAACAGGTCGAAGCGTCCCGCAGGCACCTCCTCATCGAGGTACGCGTCCACCGCCTCGGGGTCGAACCGGCCGGCCGCAAGTACTTGGTCGCGCATCTCCAGCCAGGCAGTGATCTCCTCCGCCGCGTCCTCATCGTCCAGCAGCACCCCCTCGTCGTCGCGGGCGATACGCGCGGTCATCGCCGCGAGGATGCGCAGCAGCCCGGACGCGGCCGGCGGCACAGGTAATTCCAGGTCCACAATCTCGTGGGCCCGGTGGAACAACTCCCGCACCCCGCACCGGCTAGATGCGCCGTTCGCCCACCGGACCGGAATCCAGGGCTCGTCACGCAGGTCATACCCCTCGGCCATGCTCCCCTCCCCCTTTTTCCTTTTCTGTTCGTCTCGCCGCACGCGGGCACGCAAAGGCCCCCGCGCCTCACCCTCGTGGTGACGAGCGAAGCCGTGGGCACAGTGAAGCAGCCGGCACTGACAACGCCCGGCCCCCACCCATCAAGTCGAACTATCTTGCGAACAGCGGTAGTTGGAGAACCTGTCGGCGCGCCCCCATCGCCTCGTGGCTATGCGGGCACGTCGCCGATCCGGCGCCAGGGCATCACTGCCGCACCAGACCCAGCTCCGGATCCAGGTACAGGCTCTTGCCACCCACCGGCACCGGCCGCGCCAACCCGTCGGCACACGGCTGCCGCAGCATCACCAGGTCGCCGAGCAGCGGATGCTCCACCCACTCGTCCGGGACCCCGAAGTGGTCCAACGCCCCTTTGAACCAACTGGCGTTGACCGGGATGGTGCGCGCCATCACGACGCGTACGTCCGAGGGGGTGACAGGGCCGTCCAGCCCCGGCAGCGGGCGGGTGCCCTCCGCGTCCAGGGTGGTGGTGCCGTCGGTGTGGGCGTAGACGCACAGCAGGCGGACGGTGTCGGCGCCGAGCCGGGTCGCCGCTTCCCACTCCTCCTCCGCGCCCCGCAGATGATGCAGCGCGTCCAGGCCCGACACGCTGCGCGCCCGGGGGACGACGAGCACGTCCCCGACGCTGCGATCCGCCAGTTCCTTGCCCCGGTAGGCGGTGTAGGCCGCCGACTTCGCCGGATCGTCCCAGGCGAACCGGTCCACGCGGTCCCCATGCACCTCCTCGACCAGCTCCTGCACGTCCTCCGGAATCGCGATCGGCTCCGCCCCCCGCCGCGCGAGAACCTCGGAGGTGGCCTTCAACAGGAATTCGGCATACACCTCGCCCCACCGGCCCGGCACACCGCGGCCGCCGGCCAGCGGGTCCAGCACCACCAGCCGCGGGCTCTTCGCCCAGGTGGGCCGTGTACGGCCCTGCGGGCGCCCGCGCTCGGCCCACCAGGTCTCGTGCCGCCAGCAGCGGCCCGCCCGCTGCAACAGCAGCGCGAGGGGGGCCAGATCGCTGATGACCACGTCCGCATCCAGGTCGAGCGACTGCTCCACCACCTGGGTCGCCACCACAATCCGCCGCGCGGGCCGGGGCCCGGAGCGTCCCAGGCCGGCAGTCACGGTCAGCGTGCGCCGCTCACGCTCCTCACCCGGGAACCGGGCGTGCAGCAACTGCACCTCGCCACCGTCGCCGGCCTGCGAGCGCGCGGCCATGACCTTGCGCAGGCTGAGGTAGGTCTGCTGGGCCTCGGCAACGGTGTTGCACACCACCAGCGCGCAGCCTCCCTCGCCCTCGATCACCGGCTTCAGCAGCCGCTGGATCACCGCCAGCCGATTCGACCCGCCCCCGCCCTCACCGTGCACCACGGGCTCCATCTGCACCGACAGCCGCATCCGCCGCGCCACCGCCTGCTCCTTCTGCCGCGCCTCGGAGATCTGCGTACACGTCCCCTCAGCCGCATCGACATACAGCCAGCCCGGATACGGCGCCTTGAATGTGCGGCCCCTCAGCTCCGCCTTCGTCAACCGCTTCGCGCCCCTGAGGTATTCCTTGATCAACCGGTCGCTCACCGAGGCGGGCAGCGTGGCCGACAGCAACACCACCGGCACCCCGTACCAGCCCAGCCAGTTCAGCAACCGGCCCAACAGCACCTGCATATACGGGTCGTAGGCATGCGCCTCGTCCAGGATGAACGTCTTGCCGGACAACGCCAGCAGCCGCAGCGCGTTGTGCCGCACCGGCAGCACCGCCATCAGCGCCTGGTCCACCGTGCCGACCGCGAACTGGGCCAGCAACGGCCGTTTCGCACCGCGCAGCCAGCGCACCGGCCGCATGTCCAGCTCACGCCGCGCCGGCCCGTCCGCGCCGTCCTCCTCCCCCTCACACGTCAGCACCCGCCCACCGCCCGGCTCGTCCTCTGCGTAGGCGCTGTTGAGCCAGGCCATGCTGTGCGTCAAGGTGAGCCCGGCCAGCGACCCCGCCTGCCGGGCCACCACACCGGCCACTCGCCCATACATCTGGTCACTGGTCGCCATGGTCGGCAGCAAGAACGCAAACCCGCGGGTGCCGAACCGCTGAGACAGCACCCGCTCCGCCTCCAACGCGGTCTCACTCTTGCCGTCCCCGGGAGCCGCGGTCACCAGAAGGATTCCGCCCCGCCGGCCGTCACCGGCCGCCCCACTGCCCGAGCCGACGGCAGCGGCGAGTTCCTCCGCCACCGACTGCTGCAGCGGATTCGGCTCGCCCGTGATGCCGTACGCCTCCGCGAAATCCTTCCGCTCCAGTTCCACCGGCAGCAGGCCAGCCTCGCGCACCAGCCCCCCAGCATCCGCGCACGACCGCTCGAAGTGCTCCGTCAGGCTCGTGCTCAACTCCCGCTGCCGACCGCGCAGATACTCCTCCTGGCTGACCAACCAGTCCGCCAGAATCACCACACCGGTCACCAACACCGCCGCCGGCGCTTCCATCCGATCCGGCGGCACCGGCGCGCCCAGCGCCTCGAACACAACGCCGGCGTGAGCCTCCCGCTGCCTGGCCCAGGCCGGACCCCCCAGCAGATCCATGTTCACCGGGTGAAGGCCCGTGCACTCATGGAACCGACCATGGTGACCACCAATGATCTCCGCGACCCTGCGCACGACCCCCTTGGCAGAGCCATCGTCCTCCCGGAATCCCAAGGCGGCCAGAACCACGGGAGCGGCGTGCATCCCCGCCACCCCGTGCGGCATCCACTCCACGCCGATGCGCCCACGGTCCCCGCGCAGCGCATCACTCAACCGCTCACGGGCACGGACATCGCACAGCTGAAAGCCCGACAGCTTCCCCACATCGTGAAGCCCCGCACACAAGGCCGTCACCGCCCGCGCCCGGGCGGGATCGCCTTCCACCCCCAAACCCGCGGCGATGCAATGCCGCTGGCTCTCCGATAGGTACCGATCCCACAAGAACAGCGCCATGGCCGCAGCATCCAGCAGATGCCGCACAAGCGGATACGGCGGAAGCGCCGGATCCAGCCCCCGCGCCTTCCCCCACGCCGACTCATCCACCGCCGCAAACCGTCCACGCCGCATTGCCCGCCTCCCCCTCCATCAACTCCCCCGGAATGCCTGAGGACTCAACCACACGCCACTGACACCCCCGAGACGCAACTGGGTACAGTCTTCCGGTGAGACCTCAACGCACCACACCGGCACAGACGACCTTGGTAAAGAGACAGCAAAGCAGCCGCTGATTGCAAGGTCAGGAAGTGTGGTCCCCGCCGACGCGGGGGTGTTCCGGCGACCGCGCGGGCGTGACCGGTCAGCTGCAGGTGGTCCCCGCCGACGCGGGGGTGTTCCGAGGGAGCGCCTGGTTGTCCGCCGTCGCCAGAGGTGGTCCCCGCCGACGCGGGGGTGTTCCGATTTCCCGTGAGGCGGGCGTTTATCTCCCGGCGTGGTCCCCGCCGACGCGGGGGTGTTCCGACCCCTTCGAGCTTCGCGGCCGACGTGGCTGTGTGGTCCCCGCCGACGCGGGGGTGTTCCGCCGTTGCCCGGCGTCGTCGCGTGGCTGCGGTGGTGGTCCCCGCCGACGCGGGGGTGTTCCGTCGTACCGTCCCGGCGCGGCGTCGGAGAACGCGTGGTCCCCGCCGACGCGGGGGTGTTCCGTGACCGACGTCCCCGTCCCGGACGTGGTGCTCGTGGTCCCCGCCGACGCGGGGGTGTTCCGGTCGAGGCGAACCGCGTCACCGTGCCGTACGAGTGGTCCCCGCCGACGCGGGGGTGTTCCGCGCGGCTGGTGACCGCTCGGTGTTCTCCATGCGTGGTCCCCGCCGACGCGGGGGTGTTCCGTTGAGCGCGCTCTTCGTCGGTCGGGATTCGAGGTGGTCCCCGCCGACGCGGGGGTGTTCCGTCACTGCCCACCCCGCAGTTCACGAAGATGGGGTGGTCCCCGCCGACGCGGGGGTGTTCCGCTGGACGCGTCCGGCGCCGTGGTCCTGGACCGGTGGTCCCCGCCGACGCGGGGGTGTTCCGCTGGACGCGTCCGGCGCCGTGGTCCTGGACCGGTGGTCCCCGCCGACGCGGGGGTGTTCCGCTGGACGCGTCCGGCGCCGTGGTCCTGGACCGGTGGTCCCCGCCGACGCGGGGGTGTTCCGCCGAAGTCGAATTCCACGATGGGGGCCCTTTCGTGGTCCCCGCCGACGCGGGGGTGTTCCGGCGTCGCTCATCGAGTTGACGAAGACGCGCTTGTGGTCCCCGCCGACGCGGGGGTGTTCCGTTGAACTGTGCGACGGGCCCGTCGATCTGCTGGTGGTCCCCACCGACGCGGGGGTGTTCCGGAGCCGGACAGCACTTCAGGCGCCATGTAGGCGTGGTCCCCGCCGACGCGGGGGTGTTCCGATCAGGAAGCAGGTCGCGAGGGCGGGCATCGTGTGGTCCCCGCCGACGCGGGGGTGTTCCGGTCTCTCGGGGCCCGCGAGTTCAGCACTGCTCGTGGTCCCCGCCGACGCGGGGGTGTTCCGAAGTAGATCCGGCCAGCGCGCGAGATCCGGTCGTGGTCCCCGCCGACGCGGGGGTGTTCCGGGAGATCACCCATGCCCGATTCCCAGCCCACCGTGGTCCCGCCGACGCGGGGGTGTTCCGGCGAGGGGCGTCGTGTCATCAGGGTCCCACTCGTGGTCCCCGCCGACGCGGGGGTGTTCCGATGTCCGCGCTCTGGCGCTGGTCACCCATGTTGTGGTCCCCGCCGACGCGGGGGTGTTCCCAAGGGCGAACCCTCGTCCGCCGTGGTGGCCGCGTGGTCCCCGCCGACGCGGGGGTGTTCCGAAGCAGCGCGCGAAGAACCGCTCGCGCCGTACGTGGTCCCCCGCCGACGCGGGGGTGTTTCCCAGTCAATGACTGTAAGCGCGTCGTTATCGGGAAGGTCCCCACCGACGCCGGGAGGGACTGCCCTCCCACGTCCGCTGATAGCAAGCCGGGATGCGGGCAATGGGCCGCCACGATGGCGCCACATGGCGGGCAACATAGCCCGGGATCGCCGGTTAGCCAAACCGGCAAGACCGCGCATCATTGATAGTCCACCGCCACTACCTGCCCCGCCCGTCGGAAGGCACCGTCACGACGTCTCTGTCGCTCCCCCAAAAAAACGCCAATGGCCAAGGTGCGCTTGCGTTTCAGGCCACCGCGTAGCTAACCCGGAACACCTCCAGGGCTCTCTCCACGTCACGCTCGGTGCGAAGCTGCAACTCCAAATCGCCCGTCCAGTGGTGGCCCAGCCCTGTCACGCCCCTGGGGAAGCCGGGGTCTCGTCCAGTCCCAGCGAGTCGATCCCCCGCCGTCAAAGCAGGCGATGACGTACTCGCTCGCAAGGAACCGCACTCCCAGTATCGTCTCCATGTGCGCCTCGACGAGGCTCTGCATCTCTGCCTCGACATCAGCAAGACGCGAGACCTCGGTCACGCCGCTACTAGAGATCGAGAACGCCATGGAGGGGCACGATTGTTTCCGCGAGGGACTGCGGGCGTGGGAAGGTGATGTGAGAGGCCCCGGAGCCAATGCGAACGCACCGCGTCCCACAAACCTCAGACACCACCTCATCCCACATAGGTCCCACAAAATCACTGACAGCGCGTCAGTAGTGAAAGAAGACGCAGGTCAGGGCACCTGCGAGGCGGATAGGCAAAGCGCCTTCTAAGCACTTGGCCGCAGGGCGCTACGGTCGAACCCGCAAAGCCGACGACGAGGATCGCGACCGACACTGGGTTCACTGCGATATCCAGACGCTCCGAATCGCCCATGAACACACCAACAATCCTGCTTCCCTGAAGGAGCGGCTACGGGAGGACCTCACGCGAACGCTATTCCCGCTCCCTTAATCTTCGCCTGTAGCCTCCTCGGCGCAGTGGCCAGTGTCGAAAATCCCGGAGCGGCCCGTCTGCTATTCCTCTTCGGCCCAGAACTGCCACTCCTCGATCTCGACGGTGGCGTCACCACGCAGCCAGCGTTGGTCTGTGCTGGGGTCAGCGGGGGTTCTCTACCCGGCCAGAGCAAGGACCAGCGGGAGCACCTGGTCGGCACCGGCCTGACGCAGGAGGCGTGCGCCTACGGCGAGGGTCCAGCCGGAGTCGGTGTAGTCGTCAACGAGCAGGACCGGGCCGGGGATGCCGGCCAGTGCGGCGGCGAGTTCGTCGGGCACGGTGAACGAGGCGGCCAGGGCGCGCAGCCGCTGGGCGGAGTTGCTGCGGTGCGCCGCATACTCATCCGCCTGCGGGGCGTAGACCAGGCTGCCCAGCAGCGGGATCCTGCCCACCCTGGCCACGCCCTCAGCCAGTGAGCGGACCAGCTGCGGGCGGGTACGGGAGGGCATGGCGACGATCCCCACCGGCCGCGCCACCGCGTCAGGGGCGCCGCTGGCCCAGCCTCCCGGCGAGCGGGCCCAGTCGGCCAGCACCGTCACGACGGCGGCCAGCACGTCCTCCGGGACCGTTCCGTCCGGCGCCTGCGCCGCTAGGAGGGGGCGCAGGCGGTTGCCCCAGCCGATGTCCGACAGTCTACCCAGGGCGCGCCCGGTGACCGCCTGCTGGCCCACCGGGATACGGCCCTTGAGGTCCATGCCGACCGCGGCGAGCCCGGTCGGCCACATCTTGCGAGGCTCAACCTCGACCCCCGGACGGTCCAGCTCGCCCGTCGCTGCCGCAAGAGCACCGGAAGAGACGGCCGGATCGAGCCAGGGCCCGGCGCAGGAGTCGCACCGACCGCACGGGACCGCCTGCTCGTCGTCCAACTGCCGCTGCAAGAACTCCATCCGGCACCCCGTGGCCGCCACATAGTCCCGCATGGCCTGCTGCTCGGCGGCCCGCTGCTTCGCGACCCAGGCGTACCGCTCCGCGTCGTACGCCCACGGCTGCCCTGTCGCGGTCCAGCCTCCCTTCACACGCTTGACCGCACCGTCCACGTCCAGGACCTTCAGCATCGTCTCCAGGCGCGAGCGCCGAAGATCCACCAACGGCTCCAGCGCCGGCAGAGACAACGGCCTGCCCGCCTCCCCCAGTACCGCCAGGGTGCGCCGGACCTGCTCCTCGGGCGGGAAGCCCACCGATGCGAAGTACGCCCAGATCGCCTCGTCCTCGCGCCCCGGCAGCAGCAGCACATCCGCATGGTCCACACCACGCCCCGCACGCCCCACCTGCTGGTAGTACGCAATCGGCGACGAGGGCGACCCCAGATGCACCACAAACCCCAGGTCCGGCTTGTCAAAACCCATCCCCAGCGCCGAGGTCGCCACCAGCGCCTTCACCCGGTTCGCCAGCAGATCCTCCTCCGCCTGCAACCGGTCAGCGTTCTCCGTCTTCCCCGTATAGGAAGCCACCGGATACCCGCGCTGCCGCAGGAACGCCGCGACCTCCTCCGCCGCCGCCACCGTCAGCGTGTAGATGATCCCCGAACCCGGTAGATCCCCCAGCCGCTCCCCCAGCCACGCCAGCCGGTGCGCCGCATCCGGCAACTCCAGCACGCCCAACCGCAAACTCTCCCGGTCCAGCGGCCCCCGCAGCACCAGAGCATCCCCGCCCCCCGTGCCCAGCTGCTCGGCCACATCCGCGGTTACCCGCGCGTTCGCCGTCGCCGTCGTAGCCAGCACCGGCACGCCCTCCGGCAGCTCCGCCAGCATCGTGCGCAGCCGGCGGTAATCGGGCCGGAAGTCGTGGCCCCAGTCGGAAATACAGTGCGCCTCATCGACCACCAGCAGACCGGTCGTGGCCGCGAGCTTGGGCAGCACCTGATCGCGGAAATCCACGGAGTTGAGGCGTTCAGGGCTGACGAGGAGAACGTCGGTCTCACCGCGCTCGACCTCCCCGTAGATGGTGTCCCACTCCTCCGGATTGGCCGAGTTGATCGTCCGCGCCTGGATGCCGGCCCGCGCCGCCGCCTCGACCTGGTTACGCATCAGCGCCAGCAGCGGCGAAATGATCACCGTGGGGCCCGAGCCACGCCGACGCAGCAGGGCCGTCGCGACGAAGTACACCGCCGACTTACCCCAGCCAGTGCGCTGCACCACCAGCGCCCGCCGGCGCTCCTCCACCAGGGCGGCCACCGCCTGCCACTGGTCCTCCCGTAGCCGGGCCGAACCCCCGGGGTCACCGACGAGCTCAGCGAGGATGGTGTCGGCTTCAGTGCGGAGCTCCAGGTTGTCCATGTGCCCATGCAACCCGATGCCGCTGACAATCGGCGAATCCATCCAGCGTGACCATGCAGTCACGAAAGGTTAGACCACCATGCGTGGACCGAGGACGACCAGGCCCGAGCGCTCATCCACCGCCACTCCCAATCAGAGCGTTTACACAGGTCAGGGCTCCAAGTCCACCTGGAATTTGAACGCCTTCCCAGTTCTGTAGCCCCGAGCGCCTCAACAACCCGGACTTCCGCGACAACGTGCTGCCCGAGCTGTCCGCCGCCACCGGACTTCTCGTCGTCGACGAGGCCCATTGCATCTCCGACTGGGGCCACGACTTCCGGCCCGACTACCGGCGACTGCGCACCATGCTCGGCGAACTCCCGCCGGGCGTTCCGGTACTCGCCACCACGGCCACCGCCAACGCACGGGTCACCGCGGACGTCGCCGAGCAACTGGGCACGGGGTCCGGCTCCGACGCGTTGGTCCTGCGCGGACCGTTGGACCGAGAGAGCCTGAGCCTGGGCGTGGTCCAGCTGCCGGACGCTGCCCACCGGCTGGCGTGGCTCGCCGATCACCTGGCCGACCTGCCGGGATCCGGGATCATCTACACCCTCACCGTGGCCGCCGCCGAGGAAGTCACCGCCTTCCTGCGACAGTGCGGGCACACCGTCTCCTCGTACACGGGGAAGACGGAGAACGCCGAGCGCCAGCTGGCCGAAGAAGCCCTGATCGCGAACCAGGTCAAGGCCTTGGTGGCCACCTCCGCGCTCGGCATGGGGTTCGACAAGCCCGACCTGGGCTTCGTCGTCCACCTCGGCTCGCCCTCCTCTCCCATCGCCTACTACCAGCAGGTCGGCCGCGCCGGACGTGGCGTCGAACATGCCGAGGTGCTGCTCCTGCCCGGGCGCGAGGACGAAGCGATCTGGGCCTACTTCGCCTCCGTGGCGTTTCCGCCCGAGGAGGCCGTTCGTCGCACGATCGACGTCCTCGCGCGCGCGGACCGGCCGCTGTCGCTACCCGCCCTCGAACCGCTCGTGGAGCTGAACCGCACACGTCTGGAGACCATGCTCAAGGTCCTCGACGTGGACGGCGCCGTCCACCGCGTCAAGGGCGGCTGGGTCGCCACCGGTGCCCCTTGGTCGTACGACACCGAGCGCTACGCATGGGTCGCCAAGCAGCGCGCCACCGAGCAGCAGGCCATGCGCGACTACGCCACCACGACCGGCTGCCGTATGGAGTTCCTGCGGCAGCAACTCGACGACGAGGAAGCGGCTTCCTGCGGCCGCTGCGACAACTGCGCCGGCCCTCGTTTCACGGCCGAGGTCTCCCCGGCTGCCCTGGACACCGCCGGCGGCTCGCTCGCCCGCGCCGGTGTCATGGTGGATCCTCGCAAGATGTGGCCGACCGGGCTCCCGGCCATCGGCGTCAACCTCAAGGGCCGGATCCCGCCCGGTGAACAGGCCACGCCGGGCCGGGCGCTCGGCAGACTCTCCGACATCGGCTGGGGCAATCGTCTCCGCCCCCTGCTCGCACCCCACGCACCGGACGCCCCGGCCCCCGACGACGTGGTGAACGCCGTCGTGACCGTACTGGCCGACTGGGCCAAGGCGCCGGACGGCTGGGCGTCGGGCGCGCCGGACGCCCCGCCCCGTCCCGCCGGGGTGGTGACCATGCCCTCGCGCACCCGACCTCAGCTGATCCACTCGCTCGGCACCAGAATCTCCGCGATCGGCCGCCTTCCGATGCTGGGATCACTGGCGTACTCGAACGACGCGGCGGATCTCTCCCTGCCCCGCTCCAACAGCGCCCAACGCCTCCGAGCCCTGAGCGGGGCGCTCACCGTCCCCCCACCGCTGCAAGCGGCTCTCCATGCCGCGGACGGTCCGGTGCTCCTCGTCGACGACATGACCGAGACGGGCTGGTCCATCGCCGTCGCCGCCCGCCTGCTCCTACGGTCCGGCGCACGGGGGGTGTTGCCGCTGGTCCTGGCCGTACGCGGGTGAACCTGCGCCCTTGGGGCAGCCCCTCGGCGGCGTACGAATGTGCCGTGCCCGAACGTCCCGTGCGTCGCACCTCAGCCCCCTGGGTAGGGATATAAGACGCAAACTGTTGAATAAGGTTCGGCGGGCTCAATTGCTCGTTGCCGCAACCAAGTTCGACAGGAAGAATTGAGGTCTGCTCCCCGCACGGCGCGCCCGTGATCCGGTATGGATCTGCTGCGGCGCGCGCTCCCCCGAATCCGACCCCGCCCGCAGTGCGGGCGCGTAGCCGAAGGGAGGACCGTGACCTTCGGATTCGCTCCGTCCGCCGCGGCGTCGACGTCGTCGTCCGCCAATCTGTCCACCGCATCCACCAACCCCCTGGCCCGCATACTCGAACCCGCTGAGTGGGCCGCCGCCGGAATCCCTCTGCTGCGCAACCCCCGCGAGGTCGTCAGCGGGCTGCACACACGGCATCGCCCCAAACCGGCGACCGCGATCATCGCGGTCCTCGACCCCGACGAGCGGCTGCGGGCGAGCGCCTCGTTCACCCGCCACGCCGGACCTGCGGACGGCTGGATGTTCCGCAACGTGCTGCTCGCCCAGCTGCGCCGGGTGATCCCGCACGACCTGCGGCGCCGCACACCGGTGCGTACCGCCGTGCTGCTCTACTGCCGTGAGGGGGACGCGCGTTGGACGGAGGAGGACGGCGCGTGGATGTGGGGCCTGCGTGACGCCTGCACCCTGCATGGGCTGCGCTGCGGGGCATACATCACCTTGACCCGCGACGGCTGGCAGGTCCTCGGCGAGGGACGGGGCGGCCGCCGTCCGAACATGAACTCCGCTCCGGAACCGTTCGGCACCTCCGAGGCACCGCCCCTGTTGCCACGCACCGGTGGCGCCGCCTCGGAGGTTCTGAGCCGCGCTGCGGCCCGCTGACACGACGGGCCGTCGCAGGCGATCGCGGGCCCCTGGCCGTCCCTCTACGACGTCCGGGCTACAGGCCGCCCACATCGGCGTCCTACGACGGCTCGGACCACCGATACGACCGATACGCAGGCCGGCCCGCCCGCACGACAGGCAGGACTGGCACGACCACGACGCGCGCCGGGCTCTACGTACAATCGGCCCCGCGCTTCGCAGCGTGCCTCCCCGCTCGTCGGCCGACCGCGCTCTCGAACCGCCCCGGGCATGCGCACGCAGACCATGCCGGTCCTCCGCGCAGGCCGCAGCCTGGCCATGCGGATGTGCGCAGGCCGAAGCGTCCGCCGTGCAGGTACCGCCTCGACGGCACCTTTGTCACCCTCGGCGCCCCCGGACTTACCGGACGCGGCTCAGACAGCCGCGCCCAGCACCGAGTTGATCTGTAGCGGGTCGCCGCAGACGATCAGCAGGGCGCCGGCCCGGGCGTGGGCCAGCGGCAGGGCGTCGGCGGCAGCCGCGTCGGGACCGCCGTTGACGGCGACCACGACCACGGGACGAGACGCTGCGCGGGACGCCACGGCGGCGCCCGCGTAGAAGACATCGTCACCGGCATCGTGCTGCGCCCAGTAGGAGGCTTCTCCGAAGGACAGTTCGTGGGCGGCCCACGGATGCTGTTCGCCGGTGGTGATCACCAGCACGTCACCCGGGGCGCGACCCGATTCCAGCAACAGGTCGACAGCTTCTTCGGCAGCATCGAGCGCACCCTCGGCGGAGGCCGGGATCAGCTGGATCTGCGGGGCCGCCGCCGGAGCGGAGGCGACAGGGGCGGCCGGGCCCGACGGTTCGGGCTTGGCCACGGCCACGTCTCGCGGCGAACGTTGCGCCGGCGGCGCGGGCCGCAGCGGGCCGGGACGACCGGGGCGCGGCGGAGCCGCAGGGCGGGGGCCGGGTACGGGGCGGGGGGTCGGCGCGGTACGGCCGTTGGCCGGAGTGGCGCGGGGACCCTGGGCACTCTCGTGAATCTGAGGCTCCTCGGGAATGAGAGGCATGAGCTGATTTTTATCAAACGCTGGTACGGCTCGCGTCGGCGGGTGGCACATGGGTGCGAGCGGAATCGTCAGAAATCGAAGCCGAGCTGCCCCTCGATCTCCGGAACGCTTCCGTCCGCCCAGGTGCGGACCTTCTTGAGGTGCCGCCACTGGGGCAACGCATCAAGATACGCCCACGACAACCGGTGGTACGGGGTCGGTCCTCGCTCCTCCAGTGCGGCCTTGTGCACGGGCGACGGATACCCGGCGTTGGCCGCAAAGTCGAAGTCTGCATGGTCGATACCCAGTTCGGCCATCATTTTGTCGCGCTGAACCTTGGCGATCACGGAAGCCGCCGCGACGGCCACGCACGACTGATCACCCTTGATCACCGTGCGCACCTTCCAGGGCATTCCGAGATAGTCGTGCTTCCCGTCGAGGATCACCGCGTCGGGACGGACCGGCAGGGCCTCCAGGGCACGCACTGCCGCGAGGCGCAGCGCGGCCGTCATCCCCATCTGGTCGATCTCCTCCGGAGAGGCGTGCCCCAGGGCGTACGACGTCACCCACGTCAGCAGTACCTCGGCGAGTTGCGTGCGCCGTTTGACGGTGAGCAGCTTGGAGTCGGTGAGACCTTCGGGGGGCCGGCGCAATCCGGTGATCGCCGCGCAGACGGTGACGGGGCCGGCCCACGCGCCGCGCCCCACCTCGTCGACGCCGGCAACGACCTTCGCTCCGGTCGTGGCGCGGAGGGAGCGCTCGACGGTGTGAGTAGGCGGTTCGTACGGCATGGCGCCCTTAGCGTACGCCGCCCGGATCACCCTCCGACACCCCGGTTTCCCCTAACGGCGTCACCAGCGCCGCGGGGCTCACTCAACCACTGGTCGGCCGCAGCAACGGAAGCGTCAACTGGTCGATCATCTCTGCGAGATCCCCATCGCTCCATTCGCTCGCGCACACCTTGGAGCGGTACATCATCATGGTCGGGATGGCGTCGAACACATAGCCGTTGGCCGCATCGAGCCGCACCTCGTATCGCTCTATGCCACGGGTGATGATCTCGCGGAGCAGCCGGATGGTCGGCCCTACGACACCCTCGAAGATCACCCCATGAAAGCGTTCCACCTCCGTGGGGTCGCATTCGTGAATCATCGCGCGAAGCGCGAATCCGGGGCGCGAGAACATCGCGTCCCGCGCTCGTCGGCACAACTCGAGCAGATCGGGTGGCCGTCCGAGCAGGGGCGGCCGTCCAGCGCCGAGAGGGGCATCCCCGCATCGCGATCTCCGGCATCGCGGCTGCCAACTCATGGTGGTACTCGACTCGACGATTGTGGACATCACCTGGGCGATCAGCGCCTACAACCTCACCTTCGCCTCGCTGCCCGGCGGATTCGCCCAGGAGCCCTGGCAGTTGCTCACGGCCGCGTTGTGGGCTGCCCGCCGGCGGCGTGCTCACGGAGTGCTCGACGGCGGTGGGTGCTCTTCGTCAACGCGCGGATCGGGGTACTGGTCGCCGTGCTCACGCCTATCTGTACATCAGCGAGTCCGAGAAGCGCCCCGGCCGCTTCGACGGGTTTCGTCGCAGCCGCGGCGATGGCTGTACTCGCCCTGGTGACCGCCTGGTTGGTGATCAGGGTCCGCAAGAGCGACCTGGAGGCTCTCGCGGACACGGCGGCACGACGCGCACCGCGGGCCGGCCTCGGCCTCCGCTGAACCGAACCAACCCACGCAAAGCCGCGGATGGCCGGACGGTGCCCGCAGACGAACGGCGAGGACACCGGTCCGGCCATCCGCGTCTCGCCCAGCACGGCGAGGAAGGCCGGCACAGCCACCGCGGCCGACAACACCAACAGATCCAGCACGAACTGCATGACCACCTCCTGCGGCCTCTCACGCGCCAGTTGCCTGTGCGAACCCCCGTGCATCACACAGCGGATGTCACGAGAACGCCTCAGCGGTCACGCAGAGTTCCCGGCGCGCACAGAGAGTTTCAACGCGTCTGTCGACCGTACCCAGTGGACGGGCGGCGAGCCCGGACGAAAACGGCGGCCAGTCCCGTCAAGCGGAGGCAGGAGCCCACGTCGGCAAGGCCTCCGTCTGCTCCACCCAGTCGGCGGGCGGCGTCCCCGCCTTTCCGGAGGCGATCACTCCGCCCACGATGGCGCAGGTCGTGTCCACGTCGCCGCCGACCTGCGCGGTCGTCCAGAACGCCTGCTCGTAGTCGCCCAGTGCCCTGGCGGCCGACCAGAGCGCGAAGGGCACGGTGTCGTGGGCCGTCGTACGCCGACCGCAGCCCAGCACGGCGGCGACGGTGGACGCGTCGGCATAGTCGAGCATGTCCCGGGCTCGTCGCAGGCCCGCGCCGACGGCGCTCTTCGGGACGAGCGCGACGACGCCGTCGAGGAGCGCCTCGGCGCTGGGCGGACCGCCGGGGGCACCGGCCAGCGCGGCGGCAGCGGCGACGGCCATGGCGCCGACCACGGCCTCACGGTGCTGATGCGTGGGGTAGGCCGAGATCTCCGCCTGGTGGGTCGCCTGCTCCGGATCGCCCGCATACCAGGCGCCCAGGGGTGCGATCCGCATCGCGGCGCCGTTGCCCCAGGACCCCTGTCCGTTGAAGAGCGCGGCGGCGAGCTCGCGCCAGTCACCGCCCTCCCGGACCAGCCGCAGCAAGCGGTTGACCGCAGGACCGTAGCCGCGGTCGAAGTCGTGGTGCTCGGCGAAAGAGCGAGCCAGGGCGTCCTGTTCGATGCGGTGGTGAGCGGCCAGGACGGCGACCACGGAGCAGGCCATCTCCGTGTCGTCCGTCCACTGCCAGGGGCCGGGCGGCAGCTCGCGGTGCTTCAGCAGTGGGTAGTTCACCGGCACGAAGAACTGCGAGCCCAGCGCGTCCCCCACGGCCAGTCCACGCAGGCTGGCCAGGGCGCGGTTCAGGCGCCCGTCGGGAGAGGAATCAACGGTCATCGCCCTGCCCCTCCCTCCAGTGACCGCATACGGTTCGCCAGCTGTCGAAGGGCCGGTCCATCACGTACTTGCCGTCGTCCCCGAGAACGAGCATCCGCATCTCCGCGTTCCCCGGATTCGACAGCGACTCGAACTCCCCGACCGTCCAGTGGAACCACCGCATGCAGAACAGGCGCATCGCCAGGCCGTGGGTGACCAGCAGTACGTTCGGCGGATGATCGGGCGCCTCGAAGCTGCGGTACAGGCTCTCCAGGAAGCCGCCGACCCGGTCGTAGACGTCGGCTCCGGACTCGCCCTGCGCGAAGCGGTAGAAGAAGTGTCCGTACGCGTCCCGGTAGGCCTTCTGGAGCCGGACGTCGTCGTGGTCCTGCCAGTTCCCCCAGTCCTGTTCGCGCAGCCGGGGCTCCTCGCGCACCCGTATGAGCTCGGGGTCCAGGTGGAAGGCCCGCAGCGTCTCGTGCGTACGGCGGTACGGGGAGACGTACACGCTGACGCGCTCGCGGCCGAACACCTCGCGCAGCCGCTTGCCGGTCTCCTCTGCCTGCTGCCAGCCCCGCTCGGTGAGTGCCAGGGCATGGTCGGGTTCACGCTCGTACACGGTGTCATCAACATTGCCGGTTGACTCGCCGTGCCGGACAAGGACGATGCGCCGTGGTCGTGCCATGCCGAAACCCTAGATCGGGGGAGGCCATATCGAGCAGTCGTACGGGCTCCATACGGCGTAGGTCACACCTTCCCGCACCACGAGCCCCATCACGGCACGTGATCAACGGGTCCGGATATCAGACTATCCAGGTCGGTTCCAGGTCCACGATGTCGCCCGTGAGGGAGGCGATGTCCGCCTCCGTCTGGGCCCGCAGGGCGAGTCGCTCCACGCGCTCGGTACGGTACTTGCCGTGTTCGGCGGCCGATCGCCACATCGACAGCACCAGGAACTCGCTCCCCGGCGCCTCGCCAAACAGCCCGCGGATCATGCCGGGCGAGCCGGCCATCGCGGGGTTCCAGACCTTCTCCTGCATCAGCGTGAAGTGCTCGGCGCGCTCCTCGTGGACATGGCAATGAGCGAAGCGCACCAGGTCGGCGTCCGTGAACCGCGGTTCGAAGCCGGTCTTCACATCGAAGCGGTAGTCGAACAGCTTGACCTGGATGTCCTTGAAGGTGCCCGACTGGGTCGCCGCCAGCCGGTCGTGGGAGCGGGCCATGAAGGAGTCGTAGAAGGCACGGCTCTCCCAGAAGGCGAAGACGTGGGCCACACTCTGCCGTCCCCGACTCCAGCCGCCCCCCTGTCCCCGAAAGCCCGGCTCCCCCAGAAGCCCCGCCCACTTTCGCTGCCCCCGCTCGAAACCGCGGCGGTCCACCACGGTGCAACGAATCCACTTGACCAGCACCGCGCCATCGTAAGGCCACGGAGCGTGGCGCCGGTCACGCTCGGGCACAGAGCTCTCCCACGAGCAACCCCGCGCGCGTGACAGGATGGGCAACCGGCCTTGCCTGCCAGGAGGTTCGGGCCGACGACACGGGGAAGGGGAAGTCTGGTGAACGCTCTCAGCAAGGGGATCCGCAAGGTCGAAGTCGCCCTCAAGTGGGACCCCAGTCCGGCGGGGCAGCCGCCGACCGATCTGGACGTCGTCGCCGCGACCTACCTCGCGAGCGATCCGTACGGCGATCCCGCCTATGTGGTGCACTTCGACAGCCGCTCCCCCGACGGCACCATCTACCTCAACCGTGACAGCCAGGACGGCAAGGGCTTCGGCTGGGACGAGGTCCTGACGGTCGAACTCGAACGGCTCGATGCCCGCTACGCGCGCGTGGTGGTCGGCGCGATCATCCAACAGCGGCCCGGCCACCGCACCTTCGTCAGTGTGATCAACCCCGCTCTTCGCATCCGGGAGGGCTACACGGTCCTGGCCGAGGACGACTTCGGCGGTGTGCTGGGAGCGACGGCGGTGACGTTCGCCGAGTTCGTGCGGGAGGAGACCGGCACCTGGGAATTCCACCCGGGCATGAAGGGATTCGAGGACGACCCCGCGAACTTCACCGCGATCATGGGCCAGGCACACAGGCACTGAGTCTCAGGCGTTGCGAAGGACGACGATCGCGTCGAAGAGGTACGCGAGAGGGGCGCCGGCATAGAGCCGGCGCCCCTCCTCCTCAAGGACTACCTGTCAGGCGGGCGACGCGCCCCGGCCCGGTGTCAGCTGCAGCCGCTGGTCGAGCCGCAGCCCTCGCAGATGTAGCAGGAGCCGGCCCGCTGCATCTTCGTACCGCAGGAGAAGCAGAGCGGAGCGTCGGCCTGGATGCCCAGCTGCATCTCCACCAGCTCGGCGCTGGTGTGGGCCTCCTGCGGCGCGGCCTTGGCCGCCTCCACCTCGGCCTTCGGCGTGGCGACGGCCTTCAGTTCCTGGGCGCGCGGCGCCGACTGGGCCAGGCCCTCGACGTCGACCTCGTCGTCGGACGGCTCGTACGAACCGGTCTCCAGGTGGCGCTGGCGCTCCTCGGCGGAGTGGATGCCGAGCGCGGAGCGCGTCTCGAAGGGCAGGAAGTCGAGCGCCAGGCGGCGGAAGATGTAGTCGACGATCGACTGGGCCATCCGCAGGTCCGGGTCGTCCGTCATGCCGGCCGGCTCGAAGCGCATGTTCGTGAACTTCGAGACGTACGTCTCCAGCGGCACGCCGTACTGGAGGCCGACGGAGACCGCGATGGAGAAGGCGTCCATCATGCCCGCGAGGGTCGAGCCCTGCTTGGACATCTTCAGGAAGACCTCGCCGAGACCGTCGTCCGGGTAGGAGTTGGCGGTCATGTAGCCCTCGGCGCCGCCGACCGTGAAGGACGTCGTGATGCCGGGGCGGCCCTTGGGCAGGCGCTTGCGGACCGGGCGGTACTCGACGATCTTCTCGACCGTCTCACGGATGGCCGCCTCGGTCTTCTCCGTGACCTCCGCCTTCTCCTTCTCCTTGGTCTTGGCGGAGAGCGGCTGGCCGACCTTGCAGTTGTCGCGGTAGATCGCGAGCGCCTTGACGCCCATCTTCCAGGCCTCGAAGTAGACCTCTTCGACGTCCTCGACGGTCGCCGTCTCCGGCAGGTTGACCGTCTTGGAGAGCGCGCCGGAGATCCACGGCTGGATCGCGGCCATCATGCGCACGTGCCCCATCGCCGAGATGGACCGCTCGCCCATGGCGCAGTCGAAGACCTCGTAGTGCTCCTGCTTGAGGCCGGGGGCGTCGATCACATTGCCGTGGTCGGCGATGTGGGCGACGATCGCCTCAATCTGCTCCTCCTGGTAGCCCATCCGACGTAGGGCCTGCGGCACGGTGCCGTTGACGATCTGCATCGAACCGCCGCCGACCAGCTTCTTGAACTTGACCAGCGCGAGGTCGGGCTCAAGGCCGGTGGTGTCGCAGGACATCGCCAGGCCGATGGTGCCGGTCGGGGCGATGACGGACGCCTGGGAGTTACGGAAACCGTTCTTCTCGCCGAGGCGCAGCACGTCCTGCCAGGCCTCCGTGGCGGCGGCCCAGACCGGCGTGTCCAGGTCGTCCACGCGGACGGCCACACCGTTGGCGTCGGAGTGCTGCTTCATGACGCGCAGGTGCGGCTGGGCGTTGCGGGCGTAGCCGTCGTACGCGCCGACGACCGCGGCGAGTTCGGCGGAGCGCTTGTACGACGTGCCGGTCATCAGGGAGGTGATGGCGCCGGCGAGGGCGCGGCCACCGTCGGAGTCGTAGGCGTGGCCGGTCGCCATCAGCAGGGCGCCGAGGTTGGCGTAGCCGATGCCGAGCTGGCGGAACGCGCGCGTGTTCTCGCCGATCTTCTGGGTCGGGAAGTCCGCGAAGCAGATGGAGATGTCCATCGCGGTGATGACGAGCTCGACGACCTTCGAGAAGCGCTCGACGTCGAAGGACTGGTGGCCCTTGCTGTCGTCCTTCAGGAACTTCATCAGGTTCAGCGAGGCGAGGTTGCAGGACGTGTTGTCCAGGTGCATGTACTCGCTGCACGGGTTCGAGCCGTTGATCCGGCCCGACTCCGGGCACGTGTGCCAGCGGTTGATGGTGTCGTCGTACTGGATGCCCGGGTCGGCACAGGCCCAGGCGGCCTCGGCCATCTTGCGGAAGAGCTCCTTGGCGTCGACCTCCTCGATGACCTCGCCGGTCATCCGCGCGCGCAGGCCGAACTTGTCGCCGTTCTCCACGGCCTTCATGAACTCGTCGTTCACGCGGACCGAGTTGTTGGCGTTCTGGTACTGGACGGACGTGATGTCGTCGCCGCCCAGGTCCATGTCGAAGCCCGCGTCACGAAGGGCGCGGATCTTCTCCTCTTCCTTGACCTTGGTCTGGATGAAGTCCTCGATGTCGGGGTGGTCGACGTCGAGGATGACCATCTTGGCCGCGCGGCGCGTGGCGCCACCCGACTTGATCGTTCCTGCGGAGGCGTCGGCCCCGCGCATGAAGGAGACCGGGCCCGAGGCGTTGCCGCCCGAGGAGAGCAGCTCCTTGGAGGAGCGGATCCGGGAGAGGTTCAGGCCGGCTCCGGAGCCGCCCTTGAAGATCATGCCCTCTTCCTTGTACCAGTCGAGGATCGAGTCCATGGAGTCGTCGACGGCCAGGATGAAGCAGGCGGAGACCTGCTGGGGCTGTGCGGTGCCGACGTTGAACCAGACGGGACTGTTGAAGCTGAAGATCTGGTGCAGGAGGGCGTACGCCAGCTCGTGCTCGAAGATCTCGGCGTCGGCGGGCGAAGTGAAGTACTTGTTGTCCTCGCCGGCCTTCCGGTACGTCTTCACGATGCGGTCGATCAGCTGCTTGAGGCTGGTCTCGCGCTGCGGGGTGCCCACGGCACCACGGAAGTACTTGCTGGTGACGATGTTGACCGCGTTCACCGACCAGAAGTCGGGGAACTCGACGCCACGCTGCTCGAAGTTGACCGAGCCGTCGCGCCAGTTGGTCATGACGACGTCACGACGCGCCCACTCCACCTCGTCGTACGGATGCACGCCGGGGGTGGTGTGGATGCGCTCGATACGCAGGCCCTTCGGCGCCTTGGTTCCCTTCGCTCGGGAACCTCGTGCCGGACCGCTCGCCGTCTCTGTCATGCCGCCTCCCTGGTACGGGCGAAAACGCCCAGAAGTGCCCCGATGTTCCCGTGGCACGGTGTTTTGTCTGGTGTTGCGGGCACCCTCTCGCTGCCGCCCGCAACTGGTCTTCTCATCGCCGCCGCCCGGCCGGATCCGGAGTCCAAAGCTCCGGTCCGGCCCACGGGTCAGTCGGCGGTGCGTGCGGGCCCGGGGACCTGAGCAGCCCCTCCGGACCCGCGATCGCCTTCCTGGCCCCCCGGGACAGCGTCCTCGCGGTCATCGTCGTCCGCGGCGGGTGCCCCTGTTTGTTCCCTCAGTTCCGCGATGGCGGCCTCGAAGTCCTCGGGCGAGTCGAACGCCCGGTAAACGGACGCGAATCGCAGATAGGCGACGAGGTCGAGCTCCTGCAACGGGCCGAGTATGGCCAGCCCCACGTCGTGGGTGGTCAGCTCGGCGCTCCCGGTGGCCCGCACCGCCTCCTCGACCCGTTGGCCGAGCTGGGCGAGCGCGTCCTCGGTGACGGGCCGCCCCTGACATGCCTTGCGCACGCCATTGATGACCTTGGTACGGCTGAAAGGCTCGGTGACCCCGGACCGCTTGACCACCATGAGCGAGCACGTCTCCACGGTCGTGAAACGACGGGAGCAGTCAGGACACTGGCGGCGCCTGCGGATCGACGTGCCGTCGTCGGTCGTACGACTGTCGACGACGCGGCTGTCGGGGTGCCTGCAGAAGGGGCAGTGCATGAACGTCCAACCCTCCTCACAGCAGACTCAATAGCCCCAAGAGGCCACTTGGGCCCCTCGAAGCAGCCCCAAGCATAGGCGATCTCCGAGAGCCTGTAGACCCGGGGGACCACAACTTCTGGGCTGCTGCTGCAATCCAACCACTAGATGTGGGGATTGGCCCATACATACACACCCGTACGCGCGTGTCGCATCGTATTGGCCCGCACCGTCGGCGCGTACGCCGCACCGACACACGGCAGCGCATGACCGTATCGCCGCGGCACATGCGGAGATACCGTGGGCGCCACACGGAGGGCACGTGGGGTTCCCGCGCAGATGGGGGCCCGTTCCCAGTTCGCGAGATGGCGGATGGCAGACTGGGGCGGCACCCACGAGGTGGCCATCCGGGCGGCGAAAAGTACAACAACGGCACCTTTTGCCCGCCAGGTACCGCGTCAGCCATACACCCAGACACACGACCAAGTCAGGCTATTCGCGTTTTTTCACTCGAACGTGTGTTTGGCGCAACCTTTCGAAAGCAACTACCGTTGTCCAGCAGGGAGACCATCGAGAGGGGCCGACGTGACCACCACCGCAGACAGTGCCACCATCACTGCCCAGGACCGCTCCCAGGGCCGACTTGAGCCGGTGCATGCGATGAACGAAGCCACGAATCCTGAGGGACACAAGCGCTCCTTGCCGGGCCGACCTCCAGGCATCCGGGCGGACAGCTCCGGACTCACCGACCGGCAGCGCCGGGTGATCGAGGTCATCAGGGACTCTGTGCAGCGGCGTGGCTACCCGCCGTCGATGCGGGAGATCGGCCAGGCCGTCGGCCTTTCCAGCACCTCCTCCGTCGCCCACCAGCTGATGGCGCTGGAGCGCAAGGGATTCCTGCGCCGCGACCCGCACCGCCCGCGCGCCTACGAGGTGCGCGGCTCGGACCAGTCCTCGTCGGTGCAGCCCACGGACACCGCCGGCAAGCCCGCCGCGTCGTACGTCCCGCTCGTCGGCCGCATCGCCGCCGGTGGCCCGATCCTCGCGGAGGAGTCCGTCGAAGACGTCTTCCCGCTCCCCCGCCAGCTGGTCGGTGACGGTGAACTGTTCGTCCTCAAGGTCGTCGGCGATTCCATGATCGAGGCCGCGATCTGTGACGGCGACTGGGTCACGGTCCGCCGCCAGCCGGTCGCCGAGAACGGCGACATCGTGGCCGCGATGCTCGACGGCGAGGCCACGGTCAAGCGCTTCAAGCGCGAGGACGGCCATGTCTGGCTCCTCCCGCACAACTCGGCGTACGAGCCGATCCCGGGCGACGACGCGACCATCCTCGGCAAGGTGGTGGCGGTACTGCGCCGCGTGTGACGGCTGCGGCGGACGGGCCCGACGGCCCTTGTCCCCTGACCGGGCCCCGGGACCCCTGCGCCGGTTCCGGGGCCCTGCGCTGTCCGGACCCGACTGCCGGGTGTGGTGCATCGGGGGGTAGCCTGTCGCGGCGCCGCGACAGGCTACCCCCCGATCACTGCGCGTCCGCCTCTTCGACCTGCTTCGCGACCGCGTCGATCGCCGCCAGCGACTTCCTGACCTGATTACGGTCCGTCGTGTACCAGAAGTCGGGCAGTGACGCCTTGATGTAGCTCCCGTAGCGGGCCGTGGCCAGCCGCTGGTCCAGTACGGCGACCACACCGCGGTCCCCCGAGGCCCGCACGAGGCGGCCGGCGCCCTGGGCCATGAGAAGCGCCGCGTGGGTGGCGGCGACCGCCATGAAGCCGTTGCCGCCGGCGTCCTCGACCGCCTTCTGGCGGGCACTCATCAGCGGGTCGTCCGGCCGCGGGAACGGAATCTTGTCCATGACGACCAGCTGACAGCTGGGGCCGGGGACGTCGACGCCCTGCCACAGCGACAACGTGCCGAAGAGACAGGTCTTCGGGTCGGCCGCGAAGTTCTTGATCAGTTCGCCGAGCGTCTCCTCGCCCTGGAGGAGGATCGGCAACTCGGGGATGCGGGAGCGGAGTTCCTCCGCGGCCAACTGGGCGCCCCGCATCGAGGAGAACAGGCCCAGGGTGCGGCCGCCGGCCGCCTGGATCAGCTCGGTGAGCTCGTCGAGCATGTCCGCGCGGTCGCCGTCCCGCGCGGGGCGCGACAGGTGCTTGGCGACGTACAGGATGCCCTGCTTGCGGTAGTCGAAGGGCGAGCCGACGTCGACGCCCTTCCACTGCGGAACGTCGTCGCCCTCCGTGCCTTCGGGGGCGAGGCCCAGGGAGGCACCGACGCCGTTGAAGTCTCCGCCCAGCCTCAGGGTCGCCGACGTCAGGACTACCGAGCGGTCCGCGAAGAGCTTCTCCCTCAGCAAGCCCGAGACGGACATGGGAGCAACGCGCAGGGAGGCGCCGAAGCGGTCGTGGCGCTCGTACCAGACGACGTCCCACTCGGAGCCGTTCGTGATCCGCTCCGCCACGTCGTGCACGGTCTCCACGGAGGCGAGTGCCTGCTTGCGGACCGCGTCCTCGTCCTGGACGGACTTGTCGCGCGTCGCGCCGATCCCGGAGATCACGGTGCGGCAGGCGTCGCGCAGGGCCATCAGCGCATAGCCGAGGTCCTCCGGGATCTCTTCCAGACGGCCCGGCAGGGCCAGCTCCATCAGCCGCTCGAAACCCTCGGCGGCGGTCTGGAGCTGGTCGGCGGCCTTCTCGTTGACCAGCTTCGCGGCGCGGCGCACCGCTCGGTTGACCTGGCCGGGGGTGAGCTCGCCGGTGGCGACCCCCGTGACCCGGGAGACCAGCTCGTGTGCCTCGTCGACGATCAGTACCTCGTGTTGCGGGAGGACCGGAGCACCCTCGATGGCGTCGATCGCGAGCAGGGCGTGGTTGGTGACGACGACTTCGGCGAGCTTGGCACGCTCGCGGGCCATCTCGGCGAAGCACTCGGCGCCGTACGCGCACTTCGAAGCGCCCAGACATTCCCGCGAGGAGACCGACACCTGGGCCCACGCGCGGTCGGAGACCCCGGGCGTGAGGTTGTCGCGGTCGCCGGTCTCGGTCTCGTCCGACCAGTCACGCAGCCGCAGCAGGTCCTGGCCCAGCTTGCTGGAGGGCGCGGCCGCCTCGAACTGGTCGAAGAGCCCCTCCTCCTCGTCCTGCGGAATGCCCTCGCGGAGGCGGTGCAGACACAGGTAGTTCGATCTGCCCTTGAGCATCGCGAACTCCGGTCGGCGGCGCAGCAGCGGATGCAGCGCGTCGACCGTACGCGGCAGATCCCGCTCCACGAGCTGGCGCTGCAGGGCGAGGGTGGCGGTCGCTACGACGACGCGCTCCCCGTGCGCGAGCGCGGGCACGAGATAGCCCAGCGATTTACCGGTGCCGGTGCCGGCCTGGACCAGCAGATGGGAACCGTCGTCGATCGCGTCCGCGACGGCTTCGGCCATGGTCACCTGGCCGGGGCGCTCCGTGCCGCCGACGGCAGTGACGGCAGCATGCAGGAGTTCGGGGAGTGGTGGCTTCGTCATAGCGCGACCACCCTACGGCCCCGCACTGACAACCGGGCGATCAAGGTGGGGACGAGGGGCGGGATCAAGACCGGGTGCTCCTCGGTGCGGATCGGATCGGACTGGTTGGCGGCGGAGATTGGCGCGCTCGGGTCGGGGATGGCTCGCTTGAGGGACGGGATTGTTTCGCTTTCGTCCGGTGCTGGGCGATGGCTCGGTTGGGTGAGATCGGACGGGGTTCGGTGGAGATCGGGCTCGGGGGTGGCGGTGACAGTGACGGTGACGGGCTCGGGGGTGGCGGTGACGGGCTTGCGTGCGGCCGTGACGGGCTTCGTGCGGCCGTGACGCGGCTGGCCGTGACGCGGAGGCTCGGGCTCGTAGGTGACGCGGAGGCGCGGGCTCGGCCATGACGCGGAGGCGCGGGCTCGGCCATGACGCGGCGCGGGCTCGGCCTTGGCGGGGCCTGCGTGCGGCCGAAGCGCGGTCCGCCTACGGCCGAGGCGGGATCGGTTTGAAACAGGTTCGGGGCGAGTGGGAACCGGGCCGGCGCGAGCGGTGCACCAAAAGTGATGGCGCTGCGACGTGGCGTCACAGCAGATGGCGCAGGGACCGGTCTCGGGACATGAGGGCGACCCGCTTGGCGGGCAGGTCGACCTCGGCGGAGAAGCCGAAGCCGGCGCTCAGGAAGGCGGCGATGGAGGGGACGTTGCGAAGGTCGGGTTCCGCGATGACGCGGGCGCAGGCCGACCGCTTGTCGAGCACGAGATCGGCGACGGCTCTCAGCAGAGCACTGCCGAGTCCCCGCCCCCGGTCGGCGACACCGCCGATGAGGAGGTGGATACCGGTGTCGTGAGGTCGGGCCGGATAGTTACGGGCCAGCGGATCGATGTCCGCACGGTAGATCTCCCAGTAGCTCATCGGCCTGCCCTCGAGCACCCCGAGACATGGAACGCTGCGCCCGTCGCCGGCGAGTTGGGCCAGCAGGTGATCCTCGGTGACGCTCTGCGGCCCAGACAGTTCCCAGAACGCCGCGACGGCGGGGTCGTTCATCCAGCGGCTGACGAGCGGCAGGTCCCGTTCGATGCGGACCGGGACAAGGTGGAACACGCCCACAGGGGTGGCCGTAGGTCCCCAGTCGGCGACACGGTCGAGCAGGTCGTCAGCCTCTGGGTGCCCGGAGGCGGGCGGCGCCGTGCCCCCGGCCCAGGGCCGCACCGCGTCGACGTCGGCTCTCTCCTCTCGGAAGAGTGCGATGAGTTCGTCGGACAGGCGCAGGTCCAGCGTGTCCTCGCAGTCGGCGGTGGGGACCGCACCGGCGTTGGCACTGGCGTCGGCGGGAGGCACGGCGGCACTCCTCTCAGGAGGCGGGACGGGGCATTTTCCTCAGGATCGGAAACGTTGGTCCGGAGCGGTTGGTCAGGAGACAAGGGGGTTGGCGATGGTGACGTAGACGGACTGGGTGTCCACCGGACCGACCAGTTCGTCGAGGCCGTGCAGGCGGGTCAGCAGGTTGGCCTTGCAGCGCAGGACAGGTGAGTCGAGCAGGCGGGCCGGCAGTGTGGTGCGCAGGCGTGCGGGACCGGAGGCGACGTCGTGGAGGAAGCGTCGGAAGGCGGCGAGCAGCAGCCGCTCGTCGGCCAGGCGCTGGGAGCCGAACGCACCGATGAGGCCCAGGATGTTGTTGATCGCGAGGTAGTACGTGAATCGCTCGTCGGTGACTTCGTCGGAGACGAACGTGTCGCTGTGCTCACCGATGCCGGGCAAACGGCCATCGAGTTCCGTGCGCCGGGACTCGCGGAAGTAGTAGCCCTGGTTGTCGCGGTAACGGCCACCGGCGGGCCAGCCGTCGCCGTCCAGGAGGACCAGGGTGTTCTGCTGGTGGGCCTCCAGGGCGATTCCCGCCTCCGCGTCCAGCCACAGCACCGGACGGACGACCTGTTCGAGGTAGCGCAGGAACCACTCAGCGGCGACGGCCCCTCGGGGGCGGCCGGTCCGGCCGGCGAGGCGGGTGACGACCTCGGCCAGCCTGGACCGCAGGACCGGTCGGTCACCGTCCCGACGGTCTGCGGCAGCGCTGGGGGGCACGTGGGGGCGGGGCGAGATGAGCCCGGCGAGGCAGGAGACGTCGTCCGAAGGGGTGAAGGGGTTGTGCCGGATCATCAGGTCCAGCCCGGGCACGGTACTGCCGTCCGGCCCGTCGACGGCGAGCCAGGCAGGGTCGCGCACGATGTCGAAACCGGGGTGGGCCGCCTGCCACTGCTTGGACAAGCCGCTGCGCAGCAGTCGGTGGACCTCCACGCCGCGGTGGAGCTCCTTGCGGAGGTTCTCACGGCGGGAGTTGGTGATGCGCAGCCCCAGCGACAGCTTAAGCATGGCAGGAGCGCCGGGCCGGTGAACGGTTCGTACGGAGGAGGTGGGGTGCCACGGGGAACCGTGCGTGCCGAGGTCCCGCAGCAGACCCGCGTCGAGCAGAGCCGCGGTCTCGGGGCGGTGCCGGACCTCGCGCAGTTGCCAGGGGTGCAGGGGCAGCGCCGTGTGGCCTTCGGGCAGCGGCAGCCCGGGGCCGGCGAGCCGCGCGGTGAGCTGGGCCGCGGTGACGGGACGGCCGCGCTCGGTCCAGGCCGAGTCGGTGGCGAGTACGGAGGGAGCGACAGCCATCCAGTGCAGGGGGAAGCAGCCGCGCGATTCGGGTGAGTACAGCCGTGCTTCGGTTTCGGAGAGGCCCTCGCGACTCTTCGGGGTCGGGTGCAACGGGTGCCCGAACACGAGTGCCTGTTCGGCGGCGAGGAAGAGGTCCGGATCGTCGGCGGGCTGTTCGCGGCGCTCGCTGAGGAAGGCGCTGGTTCGGCGGACGGAATCGGCCACGCGCGCGACGAGATCGGTGGCACCGGTGGCCGGCGCGAGTCGGTCGGCGGTGTCGCTCTCGCCCGGCGTCTCCCTGGTGAGCAGTGCGGCGACCGTGACCGCATCGATCGGCGGGGACTGGGCGGGAGCGTCCGCGAGGTACGGGCGGCCGAAGCGGTGCCACCCGGTCGGGGACCAGTAGTGGACCGGGGCGAGGAGAGCTGTGCCACTGGCCGGGAGCGGGATGCGGAGGATGCCGTTGTCGGGGGTGGGGAGGTTGGCTTCGCGGACCCAGCACCGCAACAGGTTCTCGACGGCTGCGGCCTCGGCTGCGATGTCCGGGTCCGGGTCCTCCAGGAGGTCGGCGGCGGCCCACGGTGATTCGGATTTCGGAGCGCTTCTTTGCATGGGGGTGGGTACCGCTGTGGGGGCAAGGCCGTCGGGTGCTGGGGTGGAGTTCAAGGCTGGGTTCCTCGGGGTGGTTCTGGTTCGTGCCGCCGGGGCGAATCGGCGTGTTGTTCCGGAAGTCGGTCGGCACGCTCGGCTGTACATGCGGCCAGGGCAGGGCGCGCGCCGATGGACGTACTGGCGCACGACCGGCGCACTACCCCACCTGTTCGGCGTGGCCGCCCTGCCGACCGGTCTGTCGGCGCTGCTGGTACGCCTGATCGCCAGGACCGTGACCGCGGTGATGGCCGGGGTGGTGACTGCGGGCCACCGCCTCCACCGCGTCGGCCAGTCGCTGCAGCACCGCGGCCGCCTGTTCGTCACTGATCGTCAGTGGCGGGAGCAGCCGCACGACGTTCGCGTGACGGCCGCCGAGTTCGACGATCAGGCCGCGGCGCAGGCACTCCCGCTGAACGGCGGCCGCGAGTCGGGGCGCGGCGGGACGAAGGCCACGAGCGAGATCCGGCACAACCGCCGACCCCACGCCACCACCGGAACAGTCGTGGCCGACCCCAGAGCCGGCACCACCGGAACAGTCGTGGCCAGCCCCAGAGCCGGCACCACCACCGGAACAGACATGGCCAACCCCAGAGCCCACACCACCACCGGAACCATCGCGGCCGACCCAGGGATCCACACCGCCTCCGCCACCGGCACTCGCCTCACCCCCGGTGCCGGCGCCGCCAGGCTCGACATCCCCCGCCGCCTCCACCATCTCAACGCCGATCATCAGACCCCGCCCCCGCACGTCGCCGATGATGGGGAACTGGCCGGCCAGTTCCCGAAGTTGCCCGAGCATGCGGGAGCCCAGCGTGGTCGCGCGTTCCGCGAGGCGGTTTTCGCGGACGTAGGCCAGGGTCGCCGTACCCGCGGCCATGGCGAGCTGATTGCCGCGGAACGTACCCGCGTGGGTGCCCGGTTCACCGACGTCGAGGTCGTCGCGGTAGACCACGACGGCCAGGGGCAGGCTGCCGCCGATGGCCTTGGAGAGGACCATCACGTCGGGGGTGACGCCACTGTGGTCGACCGCCCAGAAGGCTCCCGTGCGCCCGACCCCGGTGTGGACCTCGTCGACGATCAGTGGAATGGACCGGGCGGCCGTGACGTGGCGCATGCGGCGCATCCACTCGTCGGGCGCGGGGATCACCCCGCCCTCGTCCTGGACGGGTTCGAGGATCATCCCGGCGGGCAGCGACTGCGAGCGTGGGGCATCGAGGACGGACTCGGTCCAGCGGGCGGCGAGTTCGGCCCCGCGCGCGCCGCCGACGCCGAACGGGCAGCGGTAGTCCTGCGGATAGGGCAGGTGTGCGGCCCGCTCCAGGTGTGCGGCCCGCTCGTCGAAGGCGTCCCCGGACGCTTCGAACGTCCCGGCGGTCATCCCGTGGGAGGCGCCGGTGAAGGCGAGCATGCCGCTGCGCCCGGTCGCGGCCCGTACGAGCTTGAACGCGGCCTGTACCGCGTCCGCGCCGGCCGGTCCGCAGAACTGCACGCGCGCGTGGTCGGCGAGTCCGGGCGGCAGGGTGCGGAACAGCTCGGTGACGAAGGCGTCCTTGACGGGTGTCGCCAGGTCGAGGGCGTGCAACGGTGCGCCCGAGTCGAGGACCTTGCGAATCGCCTCCAGGACCACGGGGTGGTTGTGCCCGAGGGCCAGCGTTCCCGCGCCGGAGACGCAGTCCAGGTAACGACGTCCGTCCGCGCCCTCGATGGTCAGTCCGCGCGCCCGCACCGGGACGACGGGCAGGGCGCGCGCGTAGGTACGCGCCGCCGATTCCCGCGCCGACTGACGCCGCAGGATTCCCTCGTGCGCGGAGCCCGCCCCTTCGGACTCCTCGACAACAACTCGCCCGGCGGTCTCACCAGGCGAACTCGCGGCGGCCTCACCGTTCTCGGCCGTGGCGGCCTTACCGGGCACAGTCTCGGTCACGGCCATGGTTCTCCCTGTTCTCCCGCTGTCCAGGGGCAAGCGGTTCCTCGCGTCCTCGCCCGACCCGACATACGAAACCCCGCGAGTCTTCACTCGAAATCTCCGGGGATTCGGGCACAGGGGACCGCATCGACCACCGGTAGCAAGCCCCCACCGCTACCAACCCCGGACCACGTACCGGGTTACGGGTTGCTTCAAGATCCTTGCCGTGACGGAACCGTTGCCGTTCCATTCGAAGTCCCCCACAGCGAGCGCATATCGTGTGATGCCGTTCCCGCAGTCCGTGAGACCGGTATGAACTCGGCATGAAATCGGCATGAGTTCAACCGCGGTCCACGACCACAGCGCCACGTTCGTTCACCCAGGGGGAGTCAGATCATGCGATCCATACGGCCGTCGTTCACCGCTCGTCGAGGAGGGAGCGCGCGTCGCACAACCTCCCCCGTGCTGACCGCCGTCGCGCTCGCCTCGGCGCTCGCACTCACCGCCACCGCCTGCGGTTCCGGCGATGCCGAGGCGGGCGGCGAGGCCTCCGCCTCCGCCGCAGCCGAGGGCGACGGCAAGATCAAGATCCCGGACAACATCAAGGACAAGCTCAAAGAGCACGGGATCGACATCGACAAGTGGAAGAACGGCGCTTGGAAGAACTGGGACAAGGACGACTGGCTGCGTGAGGCCGACGAGTACATCAACCCGATCATCCAGGGCCTGTGGGACCCGGACCGGATGCGGGATGCCGAGGACCCGGACAACGCCGTCGACGACGGTGACCTCTCCGGTGACCAGGGCGTGACCGACCCGACGCCCGCGCCGGTGGACGCGAAGGCCGTGTCGCCTACGTACCATGCCAACGCTCCCGAGGCGGGCAAGGTGTTCTTCGACTCCCCCGAGGGCAGCATGGTCTGCTCGGCGACGGTCGTGGAGGATCCGGCGCACCCCGGCAAGTCCAACCTGGTGTGGACGGCGGGCCACTGCGTGCACTCCGGCAAGACCGGCGGCTGGTATCGCAACATCGCGTTCGTGCCGTCGTACAACGACCAGGGCATGACAGCCGCGGAGCTGCAGAACGCCGCCCGGGAGGAGGTCGCTCCGTACGGTGTCTGGTGGGGCGACTGGGCGCAGACCTCGGACCAGTGGATCGAGCAGGGCGGTTCGACGGGCGGGGCCGGAGCCTCGTACGACTTCGCGGTCATTCATGTGACCCCGGAGAAGGGCAGCGGCGGCAAGTCGCTGGAGGAGACGGTCGGTTCGGCGCTGCCGGTGGACTTCGAAGCCCCGGCCGTGACGAAGGTGCAGAGCATCACGGCGACCGGCTATCCGGCGGCGCCGCCGTTCGACGGGCAGGCGCTGTACCAGTGCCAGGACAGGCCGGGACGCCTGTCGATCAACGCTGCGGACCCGACGATGTACCGCATCGGCTGCACCATGACCGGCGGTTCGTCCGGCGGTGGCTGGGTCGCGAAGGGCTCGGACGGCAAGCCGGCGCTGGTTTCCAACACCTCGATCGGCCCGGTGACCGCGGGCTGGCTGGCCGGTCCGCGACTGGGTGAGGAGGCCAAGGGCGTGTACGACTCGGTCAGCGGGAAGTTCGCGGGCCAGTGACCGGCCGCTGAGCGCCGACCGCACGTACGGCGGTGGGGTGCGGTATCCGGTCGACCCGCCCCACCGCACCTGCCTCGCCGGCCGCGGCTGGGCCAGGAGGCCGAGACACGCTGCACGAGACCATGAGCAGGACGTGCGGCGGCCGGTGACCCGCACATGCTGAAGGCCCGCCTCCGCGACAGCGGGGGCGGGCCTTCAGGCTGTTCTACGACGGCTCAGGCGAGCGGTGCCGGAACGTACGGCGCGAGGTCCGCCGCCAGTTCCTCGTGCACCCGCGCCTTGAGCAGCGTGCCCTCCGGGGTGTGCTCCTCGGAGATCACCTCGCCCTCGTCGTGGGCGCGGGCCACCAGCTTGCCGTGCGTGTACGGCACGAGCACCTCGATCTCGACCGACGGCCGCGGCAGCTCGTTGTCGATGAGCGCGAGCAGCTCGGCGATGCCCCGGCCGGTGCGGGCCGAGACCGCGATGGAGCGCTTCTCGATCCGCATGAGCCGCTGGAGCGTCAGCGGGTCGGCCGCGTCGGCCTTGTTGATCACGACGATCTCCGGTACGCCGGTGGCGCCGACGTCCCTGATCACCTCGCGCACGGCGGCCAGCTGCTCCTCAGGGTCCGGGTGCGAGCCGTCCACCACGTGCAGGATCAGGTCGGACTCGCCGACCTCCTCCATGGTGGAGCGGAACGCCTCGACCAGGTGATGCGGCAGGTGCCGTACAAAACCGACCGTGTCCGCCAGCGTGTACAGCCGTCCGCTCGGGGTCTCGGCCCGGCGCACCGTCGGGTCGAGGGTCGCGAACAGGGCGTTCTCGACGAGGACGCCCGCGCCCGTGAGGCGGTTGAGCAGGGAGGACTTGCCGGCGTTGGTGTAGCCCGCGATGGCGACCGACGGCACCTTGTGGCGCTTGCGCTCCTGGCGCTTGATCTCGCGGCCGGTCTTCATGTCCGCGATCTCCCGGCGCATCTTCGCCATCTTCTCGCGGATCCGACGCCGGTCCGTCTCGATCTTGGTCTCACCGGGACCACGGGTGGCGAGGCCACCGCCCTTGCCGCCGCCCATCTGACGGGACAGCGACTGACCCCAGCCTCGGAGCCGCGGCAGCATGTACTGCATCTGCGCGAGCGCCACCTGCGCCTTGCCCTCTCGGGACTTGGCGTGCTGGGCGAAGATGTCGAGGATCAGGGCCGTACGGTCGATGACCTTGACCTTGACGACGTCTTCGAGGTGGATCAGCTGGCCCGGGCTGAGCTCACCGTCACAGATGACGGTGTCCGCGCCCGATTCGAGCACGATGTCCCGCAGCTGCTCGGCCTTGCCGGAGCCGATGTAGGTGGCCGCGTCGGGCTTGTCGCGGCGCTGGATCACGCCGTCGAGCACGAGCGCGCCCGCGGTTTCGGCGAGGGCGGCGAGTTCCGTCAGGGAGTTCTCCGCGTCCTGCGCGGTCCCCGTGGTCCAGACGCCGACGAGTACGACCCGCTCCAGGCGGAGCTGGCGGTACTCGACCTCGGTGACGTCCTCGAGCTCGGTGGAGAGGCCCGCGACGCGGCGCAGGGCCGCGCGCTCGGAGCGGTCGAACTGGTCGCCGTCCCGCTCTCCGTCGTTCTCGTGGCTCCAGGCGACGTCCTCTTCCATCAGGGCATCGGCCCGAAGATTCTCGGGGTGGGCAGGCGCGAGGCGCTGAGCGTCCTGGGAAGGGGATGAAGAGGAGGTCATTGGGTCCTTACGTCGATGGTGATTCCGTTAGGCGGCGACAGAGCGGAAGCGGAGCTTCTGAGCTGCTGCGTCACTGCTCACAACGCACGAGCACTCCGGGAGATTCCCGAGTCCCGTACCGCGCCGACCCGATGATGGTCGCACGGCACGGCACGGCCCGTCACTGTCTTATTCCGCGTCGTGTTCCGCGTCCGCCGTCAGGTCATTTCGCGGGCGCCGTCGGCTTCCAGTCCGGGTGGCCGGGCATCGGCGGCGTCTTCTTGCCGTACAGCCAGGCCTCGAAGAACCCGCCGAGGTCGCGCCCGGAGATCTCGGAGGCCAGCCGCACGAAGTCCGTGGTCGTCGCCGTGTCGTCCCGGTGGCCGCTCACCCAGGCCCGTTCCAGACGTTCGAAGGCCTGGCGGCCGATCTCCTGCCGAAGGGCGTACAGGGCGAGCGCCGCGCCGTCGTAGACGTTCGGCCGGAAGATGCCGGTCTTCTGGCCAGGATCGGGCACTTTGGGGGCCGCGGGCGGTCCGCCGGCCGCGCGCCAGCGGTCGGAGGAGCCGTACGCCGCCTTCATCCGCGCCTGGATCGGCCGGTCCGCCTTCTCCTGCGCGTACAGGGCCTCGTACCAGGTGGCGTGCCCCTCGCTCAGCCACAGGTCGGACCAGGTGCGCGGGCTGACGCTGTCGCCGAACCACTGGTGGGCCAGCTCGTGCACCATGATCGACTCGATGTACCACTTGGGGTAAGCAGGCTCGGCGAACAGGTCTCTCTCGAAGAGAGAGAGGGTCTGCGTCTCCAGCTCGAAGCCGGTGTCGGCCTCGGCCACCAGCAGGCCGTACGTCTCGAAGGGATAGGGCCCGACCTTGCCCTCCATCCAGGCGATCTGGTCAGGCGTCTTCTTCAGCCACGGTTCGAGTACGGCGCGGTCCTTGGTGGGCACGACGTCCCGTACGGGCAGTCCGTGCGGGCCGGTGCGATGCAGCACGGTGGAGCGGCCGATGGAGACCTGGGCGAGTTCGGTGGCCATGGGGTGCTGGGTGCGGTACGTCCAGGTCGTCGCCCGGCCCGCCCGGTCCACACCGGCCGGCAGCCCGCCCGCGACGGCCGTGTAGCCGTTGGGCGCGGTGACCCTGATGGTGAACATCGCCTTGTCGGAGGGGTGGTCGTTGCACGGGAACACCAGGTGGGCGGCGTCGGCCTGATTGGCCATGGCGAGGCCGTCCGCGGTCCGCACCCAGCCGCCGTCGCGGTCCGCGGCGGACACGGGGTCACTGGTGTGCCGGACGGTGATCCGCATCCAGCTGCCCTCGGTCAGCGGCTCCTCGGGCGTGACCACCAGATCCTCGGCGGCGCTCGTGAAGGCCGCGGGCTCGCCGTCGACCTCGACCGAGTCGACCTCGCCGTGCGCGAAGTCGAGGTTGACGTGGTCCAGCGAGGTCGTCGTCCAGGCGTCGATCGTGGTGACCGCCTGGAGCGGCTTGCTGTTGGTGCCGGGATAGGTGAAGGAGAGGTCGTACGACGCCACGTCGTATCCGGGATTGCCGAGGTACGGGAAGAGGCGGTCACCGACGCCCAGCGGGGCGGCGGGGGCGCCGGCGGCGACGAGGCAGACGGCGACGGCGGAGGCGAGCAGTGCGGCCGCCTGGCGCCGTCGGCCGGTCCTGGTGCGGGGGCGGGAGGCGTCGGAGCCGGGTCCGTGCGTCCGGGTGCGGGGGGTGAGCAGCATGCATCACCGCTACCAGCGCGCGCGTGCCGTACGGCGGCGGCGCGCGCCCGGCCCACTCGAACGGGTTGGTCGCCGGGAGGGCACCCGGGTTCGCCGCGCGCCTCAGCGCCCGTCACGCGCCCACGAGCGCGGCGCTCAGCCCATGAGGCCGGCGCTCCCCCAGGCGCTCGGTTCCTGCCTCACGCCCCCGGCGTCTGCGGCTGCGCCCTGCCCACGTCGTACACGCCCGGCACATTGCGCATCGCCCGCATGAGGGCCGGCAGGTGGGCCGCGTCCGGGAGCTCAACCGTGTAGGTGTGGCGTACTCGCTGCTCGCTGGGCGGTTCGACGGTGGCCGAGACGATTTCCGCGCCCTCCAGGGCCATCGCTTCGGTGAGGTCCGCGAGCAGATGGGGGCGGCCGAACGATTCGGCGACCAGGGTGACCCGGCACGCGGTGGTGTCACCCCAGCGCACGCCGACTTCCGCGCGCCCCGCGCTCTTCATGCGCGCCACCGCCGCGCACTCCACGCGGTGGACGGTCACCGCTCCCCCGCGTACGGCGAAGCCGGTCACCTCGTCGGGCGGTACGGGCGTACAGCAGCCCGCGAGCCGGACGCTCGCGCCGGGCTGGTCGACGACGGCCTCTGCGGCGGCTGGACGGTCGACCGAGGGGACGGCGGGGCCGGGCTCGCCGGCATGCGCGGCGGCGGGGCGGTCGGCGGCAGGACGGGGCGAGAGACCTTCGCCGGCGGACCGGAAGGCCGCCTCGGAGGCCTGGAGCGACGGAGCCGGCGCCTCCTCCTGCGCCGCGGCGGACGCCGGATGCGTCGCGAGCCACCGTTGGATGGCGATCCGGGCGCCGGGCGTGTGAGCGTGCTCCAGCCACTCTCTGGAGGGCTCGGAGGCGGGGTCCTGGCCCATGAGGAGCTGGACGGTGTCGCCGTCCCTCAGGACCGTGCTCAGGGTCGCCAGGCGGCCGTTGACGCGGGCACCGATGCACGCGTGCGCGTCCTCGCCGTACTGCGCGTACGCGGCGTCAACGCACGTGGCTCCCTCGGGCAGGCCCAGGGTGCCGCCGTCGGGCCGGAAGACGGTGATCTCGCGGTCCTGGGCGAGGTCCTCGCGGAGGGTGGACCAGAAGGTGTCGGGGTCGGGGGCGGCTTCCTGCCAGTCGAGGAGGCGGGAGAGCCAGCCCGGACGGGTGGGGTCGACCCGCTCACCATCTGCCGCGGCCTGCTCCTCCGAGGGAGGAGCGTAGGGATTGCCGAGCGCGATCACTCCGGCCTCGGCGACCTGATGCATCTGGTGGGTGCGGATGAGGACTTCGGTGACCTGGCCGTCCTCGCGGGCGAGCGCCGTGTGCAGCGACTGGTACAGGTTGAACTTGGGGACGGCGATGAAGTCCTTGAACTCCGAGACGACGGGCGTCATACAGGTGTGCAGTTCGCCCAGTACGCCGTAACAGTCGGCGTCTTCGTTCACCAGCACCAGCAGGCGGCCGAAGTCGGCACCCCGCAGCCGGCCGCGTTTGCGGGCCACGCGGTGCACGGAGACGAAGTGCCGTGGCCGGATGAGGACTTCGGCCTGGATGTCGGCGTCGCGCAGGACCGTGCGCATCTCGTCGGCCGTCTCGGCGAGCGGGTCGTCCGATCGGGAGGCGTTGTCGACGATCAACTCCCGCGTGTGCTGGTACTCCTCGGGGAGGAGGATCGCGAAGACCAGGTCCTCCAGTTCGGTCTTGAGCGCCTGGACGCCGAGCCGTTCGGCGAGCGGGATGAGGACGTCGCGGGTGACCTTGGCGATGCGGGCCTGTTTCTCGGGGCGCATCACGCCGAGGGTGCGCATGTTGTGCAGCCGGTCGGCGAGTTTGATCGACATCACGCGGACGTCGTTGCCGGTGGCGACGAGCATCTTGCGGAAGGTCTCGGGCTCGGCGGCCGCGCCGTAGTCGACCTTCTCCAGTTTCGTGACGCCGTCGACGAGGAAGCGGACCTCCTCGCCGAACTGCTCGCGGACCTGATCGAGCGTCACGTCCGTGTCCTCGACGGTGTCATGGAGCAAAGACGCCGTCAGAGTCGTTGTCTCGGCGCCCAGTTCGGCGAGGATCAGCGTCACCGCGAGCGGGTGTGTGATGTACGGCTCACCGCTCTTGCGCATCTGGCCGCGGTGCGAGGACTCGGCCAGGACATAGGCGCGGCGCAGCGGTTCGAGGTCGGCATCGGGGTGGTGGGCGCGGTGCGCCTCGGCCACATGGCCGATGGCGTCGGGCAGCCGGTCGCGGGCGGCGGGGCCGAGCAGCGCGGCCCGGCCGAGGCGGCGCAGGTCGATCCGGGGGCGGGCCTTCCTGCGGGGCACTGTCGGCGTCAGTGGGCCTGATGCCGCCTGGGCCGATGACACCACCGGACCCGGGGTCGCAGGATTCGTGGCCTCCGCACTCATGGGCACCTCCGGCTGCGTGGACCGGCGGACGGGGTGCCCCAGGGCGGACACGGCTCGGGGGATTGGCATCAGTCCCCCGTCCGGGCCGGTGCTTGATGCTACCGAGCCCACCATGCCCGACTGACCGCCTCTCGCCGAGCGTGAAACGGATCACCCATTCGAGCGAGGGTTTACAGGTTTACGATTTCGAGCCATGTGATCCGCCACCGTCTGCGATGTCGAACAATCCGCACTGCCGAAGGGTGCGGATCCGGGCATCCTGGGCTGCCGCGATGGCGATTCACCCACTCAACGGACCGCGTTTTCCAGCCACTCCGCGTCGATCTCCCCCTCGGCGACGATCACCGCGGGTCCGGTCATCTCGATCTCGCCGTCGGACCGCTCGGTGATCACCAGAGTGCCGCCGGGCACGTCGACCGTGTACGTCACCGGGGTGCCGGTGACCGCCGGGTCGGCGCCGTCCCTGCGGGCGGTGGCCACGGCGACGGCGCACGCGCCCGTGCCGCACGAGCGGGTCTCGCCGGAGCCGCGCTCGTGCACCCGCAGGGCGACGTGCCCGGGGCCGCGGTCGACCACGAATTCGACGTTGACCCCGTCCGGGTAGGCGAAGGCCGGGGTGAACGGCGGCGGGGAGTACAGGTCTCCCGCGTGCGCGAGGTCGTCGACGAAGGCCACGGCGTGCGGGTTGCCCATGTTCACGTTCCGTGCGGGCCAGCTGCGCTCGCCGACGCTCACGCTGACGTCCCCTTCGGGGAGCAGAGCCCTGCCCATGCCGACCGTGATGTCACCGTTCTTCGCGATGTGGACGGTCTTCACGCCCCCGCGCGTGGCCACCGCGAGGTCGCCCTCACCGGCGTACCCGGCGCGCTGGAGGTAGCGCGCGAACACGCGCACGCCGTTGCCGCACATCTCCGCGATCGAGCCGTCGCCGTTGCGGTAGTCCATGAACCACTCCGCCTCGGCCGCCAGGTGCTTCGCCTCGGGGTGCGCGGCGGACCTCACCACGTGCAGCAGTCCGTCACCGCCGATGCCCGCGCGGCGGTCGCACAGGGCGGCGACGGCGGGCGGGGGCAGGTCGATGGCGTTCTCGGGGTCCGGGACGATCACGAAGTCGTTCTCCGTGCCGTGCCCCTTGAGGAAGGCGATCCGCGTGCTCATTCCTCGATCGTACGGGGTGGGTACGACATGACAGCCGACGCCGTCAGCGCAGCCGGGCCACTCTCCACACGGCCAGCACGACCACCGCGGCGACCATCACGACGTACGCGATCACGACCCGCCAGTCCGGTCGGCGCCCGGAGCCCCGCTGCGGCAGCCCCGGCCACGTGTAACCGACCCGGCGAGCGGCCATCATGCCCCAGCCGGCCGCGCAGGAGCAGATCAGCAACCCCAGCATGGCGATCACGGCACCGCTGTCGCCGAAGTCGAAGGCCAGCGGGAAGGCGAACATCAGGGAGCCGACCGCGGCGAGGCTCACGATGGGCGCGAGCTGCCAGATGCGCAGCCGACGCTGCGGACGCAGCTCGACCTCGACCTCCGGGCCGCCCGCGAACATCTCTTCGGGCTCGGGACCGTCGGCGGTCACACCGTCGTGCGTATCGTCGGGCCCGTCCGGGCTCAGACGGTCGTCGTCCTGCTCCGGTTCGCCATTTTCGACGGTGCTGTGTTCGGTGCCTTCTGCGGTGTCGCGAGGGCCGGCCTCCATCGCCACGCGCCCTCCCAACTTGGACTCCACTTGGTCGATCGAAGCTCGATGATGGCACGACGTCGGAGGCCGGGATGACGGCCGGAGCGTCCCGATGCCATGACGTGATCAGGCTGTAACCGGTCGTTCGACCAATGCCAGCGCGAGCTGCGGAAGTTCCGTGAGATCCACCGCGGCCCCACTCAACCAGTGCACCCGCGGATCGCGCCTGAACCACGAATCCTGGCGGCGCGCGAAGCGTTTGGTGGCCCGTACGGTCTCCATCCGCGCATCCTGCTCCGTGCACTCCCCGGCGAGCGCCGCGAGCACCTGCTGGTAGCCGAGCGCGCGCGAGGCCGTACGCCCCTTGCGCAACCCCTGCGCCTCCAATGCGCGCACCTCGTCCACGAGGCCCGCCTCCCACATCCGGTCCACCCGGCGCGCGATGCGCGCGTCGAGCTCGGGCCGCGTCACGTCGACGCCGATCTGAACGGTGTCGTAGATGGAGTCGTGACCGGGGAGGTTGGCGGTGAAGGGCTTGCCGGTGATCTCGATCACTTCGAGGGCCCGGACGATACGGCGGCCGTTGCTGGGCAGGATGGCGTGCGCGGCCTCGGGATCGGCGGCGGCCAGGCGGGCGTGCAGCGCGCCGGAGCCGCGCAGGGTGAGTTCCTCCTCCAGCCGGCCCCTGACATCAGGGTCCGTGCCGGGGAACTCCAGGTTGTCGACGGCCCCTCGGACGTACAGGCCGGAGCCGCCGACCAGGATCGGCCAGCGGCCCTCGGAGAGCAGCGCGTCGATCCGCTCCCGCGCGAGCCGCTGATACTCGGCGACGGACGCCGTGACGGTCACGTTCCAGATGTCCAGGAGATGATGCGGGACGCCGGCGCGCTCCGCGGGCGTCAGCTTCGCGGTGCCGATGTCCATCCCTCGGTAGAGCTGCATGGAGTCGGCGTTGACGACCTCGCCGCCGAGACGCCGAGCCAGGAAGACGCCCAAATCGGACTTTCCGGCTGCGGTCGGTCCAACGACGGCGATGACGCGGGGGGTAGGGGGTGCACTGCTCACCGCCCCAGTCTCGCAAACCTCGCACCCTCGCCTCGAACGAGTTACGTGACGGCCCGTACCCGGGGTCGTTGCCAGTTGCGAGGTTCTCCGCCGCCCGTTCGCAGAGGCGGCGACCCGGGCGACGCAAACGGACGCACCGGACGACGCGGGATTTCGCCCGCACGAGTAACGTATGGAGTGGATATGGGTGTTTTCGCACGACTTCTTCGGAGGTCGAAGGCCACGGAGGAGGCGTCAGCCGCCGAGGCGCAGGCCGAGGCAGCGACGGCCGAGCCCGCGGCTCAGGAGGCGGCAGAGGCGAAGGAGTCGGCCGAGGCAGAGGCCAAGGCCGAGGGCCCGGTGGAGGAGACGGCGGCGCAGGGTGCCGAGGAGACCTCCGGCGACGGCGTCGAGATCCCCAAGCAGCAGTCCGCCGAAAAGTCTGCCGACAGCGCGGCCGGTGAGGGCGCCCGCACGTAACTGCCCCGCGAGGGAAGGTGGACCATGCGTCTCCTGGACAATGTGAAGGCCAAGCTGTCCCCGGCCAAGGACAAGGTCTCCGGCCTCGCGCAACAGCACGGGGACAAGGTTCAGCACGGCCTGGACAAGGCCGCGAAGGTCGTCGACAAGACGACCAAGGGCAGGTACAGCGGCAAAATCCAGACAGGGACGGGCAAGGCCAAGGGCGCCATGGACCGCCTCGCACACAAGGACGCCCCGGTCGCGGGCACGGACAGCGGCACGCCGCCTACCGCGCCTCCGCCGGGCTCGCCGCCCCAGGAATCACCCCCGCCGTCTTCCTGAACGGCACAGCAGATCGGCCAACGGCATACCGGCATCGGCATATCGACGGACGGCCCGGAGCTCGACGCTCCCGGCCGTCCGCCGTGTCCGGAGCTACGGTTCGCCGCTTGCCGTCCCGGCCCCCGCCCCGCCGTCGGCGCCTACGACCAGGCAGCGACGACGTACCCCACGCCGTACGGCGCGGCCTCGTACAGCAACGCGCCGCCCAGGCCCGCATCCTCGGCCGCGCCCGAGAGGACCTGCCACGGGGCCCGGCCGGAGGCCTTCAGCTCGTACGCCAGCTCGGCGTCCAGCGCCTGGAGAGCCGCCACGTCCGCCGCGCCCAGCGCACACGCGACCTGCGCGTCGAAGGGTGCCGCCCGGTCGTCCAGGTAGCCGGGGGCCTTGAGTGTGCGGCACGCGCTGGCGTCGCCCATCACCAGCAGCACCACCCGCTCGGCCCGGGTGGCGATGTCCCTTCCGGCTTGAACACACCGCTCGGCCGCGAGAGGTTCCCCCACGCCGAGTCCCTCGACCGGGGCGGCGGACCATCCGACCCGCTCCAGCAGCCACGCGGCCACCGCGAGCGAGGACGGCAGCGGGCGCTCGGGCTCCGTAGCCCTGTCCGAACCCTTGTCCGCGCCCAGGCGTACGTCGACGTCCACCCCGAACCCGTGGAACGAGCCCCGCGCGCCCTCGCGGTGGACCCCGCGCCCGCTCTGCTCAGCAGGCCCGACGACCACGAGGCGGTCGGGCCGGGCGGCGGCGAGGACGCCGAGCGCGTCCGTGCACGCGGCACGCGCGGCGTCCAGCTCGGGTGCGGCGCCCGCGGCGATGTCGGGCACGAGCAGAGGCGGGCAGGGGCAGACTGCGGCGGCGACAAGCATGATCGGCAGGGTAACCGCGTACGACCGCCTCCGTGCGGCGGCCGTCGACGTGCGGGTCAGTCGCAGCCGCAGCCGCTGCCCGTGGCGACCGGCACAGGTTCGGGCGCGCCGATCTTCGGCAGGCCGAGCATCACGCCGACCGGCTTCGCCGCCTGCGCCGCGTTGCGCTTCTCCCAGGCGTCCCCCGCGCGCGTGCGGCGCACGTCGAGGACGGCGCCTTCGGCGAGGAGGTGGTGCGGGGCGGCGTAGGTGACCTCGACGGTCACCACGTCGCCGGGGCGCACCTCCTGCTCGGGCTTCGTGAAGTGGACCAGGCGGTTGTCGGGGGCGCGGCCGGAGAGGCGGTGGGTGGCGCCGTCCTTGCGGCCCTCGCCCTCGGCGACCATGAGGTCGAGGGTGCGGCCGACCTGCTTCTTGTTCTCCTCCCAGGAGATCTCCTCCTGGAGGGCGACGAGACGCTCGTACCGCGCCTGGACGACCTTCTTTGGGATCTGGTCGTCCATGGTGGCCGCCGGGGTGCCGGGCCGCTTGGAGTACTGGAAGGTGAACGCCTGCGCGAACCGCGCCTCGCGCACCACGTGCAGGGTCTGCTCGAAGTCCTCCTCGGTCTCGCCGGGGAAGCCCACGATGATGTCGGTGGTGATCGCCGCGTGCGGGATGGCGGAGCGGACCTTCTCGATGATCCCTAGGTAGCGGTCCTGGCGGTAGGAGCGGCGCATCGCCTTCAGGACCGTGTCCGAGCCGGACTGCAACGGCATGTGCAACTGCGGCATCACATTCGGTGTCTCGGCCATGGCCGCGATGACGTCGTCGGTGAAGTCGCGCGGGTGCGGGGAGGTGAAGCGGACGCGCTCCAGGCCCTCGATGCTCCCGCAGGCCCGCAGCAGCTTGCTGAAGGCCTCGCGGTCGCCGATGTCGGAACCGTACGCGTTGACGTTCTGGCCGAGCAGCGTGATCTCGGAGACACCCTCGGCGACCAGGGCCTCGACCTCGGCGAGGATGTCGCCCGGCCGGCGGTCCTTCTCCTTGCCGCGCAGGGCCGGGACGATGCAGAAGGTGCAGGTGTTGTTGCAGCCCACGGAGACGGAGACCCAGGCGGCGTACGCGCTCTCGCGGCGGGTGGGCAGCGTCGACGGGAACGCCTCCAGCGACTCGGCGATCTCGACCTGCGCCTCCTCCTGCACGCGCGCGCGTTCCAGCAGGACCGGCAGCTTGCCGATGTTGTGCGTGCCGAAGACGACGTCCACCCAGGGCGCCTTCTTCACGATGGTGTCGCGGTCCTTCTGCGCGAGACAGCCGCCGACCGCGATCTGCATGCCGGGCCGCTTCGTCTTCATCGGCGCGAGCCGGCCGAGGTTGCCGTACAGCCGGTTGTCGGCGTTCTCGCGGACCGCGCAGGTGTTGAAGACGACGACGTCCGCGTCACCGTCCGATCCCTCGGGGGCGCGCACGTACCCGGCGTCTTCGAGCAGCCCGGACAATCGCTCGGAATCGTGGACGTTCATCTGGCACCCGTAGGTGCGAACCTCGTATGTCTTCACGTCCGCTGCCGGGCTCCGGTCGCTGCTGCTGGTCATTCCTCAAGGGTAGGTGCTCACCGGAGTCGCCCTGCCGACGGCCCCGACCCGGCCGCGGCCGGAACACGCCGGTTCCCCCCTTCCGGGCCGCGTCGTTGTACATACCATGTACGCCGGTTCGCAGGGCGCGAGGCTCGTTTTGGAGGTGCACTACCGTGCTGAAGCGCGTGGAACGCGAGGGTGTCCCGCTCGCTCTCACCCGGCGTGCCGGTTCGGGCAGGCCGTTGCTGATCGTGCCGGGAGTCATGGCCGACGCCGCCGCCTGGCAGCCGGTCGTGGACGCGCTGGATGTGGCCGGACCGGTCTACGTGCTGAACCGGCGCGGGCGCGAGCCCAGCGGCGCGCTCGGCCGGGACTACTCGATGCGCACCGAGATCGACGACCTGGACCGCGTTCTCGAGGAGGTCGTCGTCGCCGAGGGCGCTGAGCGGGGGGTGGATCTGTTCGGCTGGAGCTTCGGCGGGCTCGTCGCGCTGGAGGCGGCGGCGCGGCGCACCGGGACCGTCCACTCGCTCACCCTCTACGAACCGGTCGTACGGCCCTTCGGTCGCGGGGCGCTGGACGCCCTGCGGGAGGCCGCCGAGGCCGACGACCTGGACCGCGCCGTGGAGATCGTGAACCGGGACGTGTCCGGGTTCTCCGAGCAGTACGTGGCGCGACTGCGCCAGAGCGCCGCCTGGGAGGTCCTCAGGCCACTGGCCGCCCCGCTGGCCCGGGAGCTGACGGCCCTCGACGAACACCCCGCCGACCTGCGGGCGTTCGGCAGCCTTGATCTGCCCGTCACCCTGCTGCTCGGAGGCGAGAACGAAGGCGTCCCGCCCTATGGCGACGTGTTCGCCGAGATCGCGTCGGCCCTGCCCCGTGCCGTCGTCGTCACCATGCCCGGGCAGGGCCACCTCGCGCACGCGCAGGACCCGGCAGGCCTGGCCCACCACATCGGGCGGGCAGTCGACCGGGCCGGCCGCCGCGACGCGGACGTCTGCCTGTCGTAGCCGTGCGATCAAGGAGTGCCGGTCGGCAACGCGCTCACGGGTCGATGAGCCCGGCTCGGATCGCGTAGCGGGTGAGTTCCAGGCGGTCGCGCATACCGAGTTTCTGGAGGAGGTTGGCGCGGTGGCGTTCGACCGTCTTCGTGCTGATGAAGAGCAGCTCGCCGATCTCCTTGGAGGTGTGGCCCTCGGCGACGAGCTTGAGGATCTCCTCCTCGCGCTCGGTGATGGCCCGCTCGGGCAGACCATCGCCCCGGTGCAGACGTTCCAGGTAGGAGCGGACGAGCGCCCGCTCGGCGCCCGGATAGATGAACGGCTCGTCCCGCACGGCCGCCCGGCAGGCCTCGACGAGATCGCGGTCGGCCACGGACTTGAGGACGTAGCCGCTGGCCCCGGCCTTGAGGGCCTCGAAGAAGTACTGCTCGTTGTCGTACATCGTGAGGATGAGGAGGCGCAGGCCGGGCAGGCGGCGGGAGAGTTCGCGGGCCGCCTGAAGACCGGTCATGCGGGGCATGGCGATGTCCAGGACCGCCAGATCGACGTCACGCGCGCGTGCCAGGTCGACCGCCTCCGCCCCGTCACCGGCCTCGGCCACGACGGTGAGGTCCGGCTCCCCCTCGAGGATGAGGCGCACGCCTCGGCGTACGAGGGTGTGGTCGTCGGCGAGCAGGACGCGTATGGGGGGCGTCATCGGCGGCTCGCTCCGGTCGCTGCGGGGATGCGCAGGCGTACGTCCGTGCCGCTCCGGCCGGGGGCCGGCTCGAGGGCGAGCGCGGCGCCTATCAGGAGCGCGCGTTCGCGCATGCCGCTGATGCCGGAGCCCTCCGGCGCTCCGGCGAGCCCCTTGCCGTTGTCGCGTACGAGGAGTTCGACGCCGTCCGTGACCGGCCGGAGCCGGACTTCCGCGCGGTCGGCGGCGGCGTGCCGCGCGGTGTTGGTGAGGCCCTCCTGGGCCACCCGGTAGAGCACGAGTTCGGACTCCGCGCTCAGGCCGGGCAGGTCACCGGGTATGTGGTGGCGGACCGTCAGCCCGTGGGTGGTGAACTCGGCCGCCAGGGAGCGCAGGGCGCTGGCCAGGCCGAGTTCCTCCAGGACGCCGGGGCGCAGCCGACGGGCGATGCGGCGGATCTCGTCGAGGCCCGCGCGGGTGGCCTCCTGCGCCTGGCCGACCTCGTCGCGCAGTTCCTCGGGTACCCGGTCGGCGACCCGCTTGAGCTGGAGGAGGACGGCGGTCAGCGTCTGCCCGACCTCGTCATGGAGTTCGCGCGCGACGCGGTGGCGTTCGCGCTCCTGGGCGGACAGCGCGCGGGCCGCGCCGGCGGCCCGCTCGGCTTCCAGCCGGTCGAGCATCGTGTTGTACGTCGTGATCAGCTCGGCCGCCTCCGCGGGACCGGCGACGGGAGCGCGGGCGCCGGGGCGCAGCAGGTCGGCGGTGGCCATGGCGCGGCCCAGCCGCTGGAGAGGGGCGAGGCCGACGCGCAGCACGAGCGCGTTGCCGGCCAGCAGAGCCACGAGGCCGCCGACGACGGCCAGCGCCTCGCCCGGCAGGACGGGGGTCGACACGGTGACCGGCCCTAACAGCAGCGCGGCGGCGGCGATCAGGCCGACGGCGTTGAGCGAGAAGATCCGCCAGAACAGCGACACGTTCCTGTTTCCGCCCTTTCCGTCTCGCACTCCCTTGGCCCACCGCACCACTGCGGCCAGCCTTTCGGCCCGGTACCGGCCGCGCATATCCGTGACAACACCCATGTCGCCAACCTACGGGTGGGTGACAGCATGCAGACCGGGCAACCGTGATCGCTGAGGCACCCACGAGCCCGCCAAGCACACCGACAGGCAAGCGCAAACCGACAGCAAACCGACAAGCAAGGGGACGAAACGTGTCTGCTCCACGTCTGAGGGCGACGCCACTGCCGGGGATCGGGGTCCAGTACGACCTCGTCACCCGGGAACAACGCCATCTGTCCGTGGTGGCACACCGCGACGGTGCCCGCACGGTGAACGTGTACCGGACCGACGACCCCGACTCCTGTGCCCAGTCCCTGCGGATGACCGGCTCCGAGGCGGGCGCGCTGATCGACGCGCTGAAGCCGTCCCACCACAGTGCGAGCCTGCTGTACACCTCGGACCTGGGGCTGGTGGCGGAGCGCATCGAGGTCGCCGCGGCCTCCCGGTGGAACGGGCGGGTGCTGGGCGAGACCCGGATGCGCACCGAGACGGGCGCGTCCGTGGTGGCGGTGCTGCGGCGGGCCGAGGCGATCCCGTCGCCGGCGCCGGACTTCCGGCTCATGGGCGGTGACATCCTCATCGTCGTCGGCACCCGTGAGGGCGTCGACGCCGCCGCGGCGATACTCGGTCGGGAGTGAACTGGTGCACTCCGCGGTCCTGTTGATCGAGTTCGGTTCCATCATCCTCGGCCTCGGCCTGCTCGGCCGGTTCGCCGGCCGTTTCCGGCTCTCGCCCATCCCGCTGTACCTCCTGGCGGGGCTCGCCTTCGGCGAGGGCGGGCTGCTACCGCTCGGGGCGAGCGAGGAGTTCATCGCGACGGGCGCCGAGATCGGCGTCATCCTGCTGCTGTTGATGCTCGGCCTGGAGTACACGGCCGGTGACCTGGTCACCAACCTCAAGTCCCACTACCCGGCGGGCCTGGTCGACTGCGCCCTCAACGCGCTGCCGGGCGCGGCGACGGCGCTGCTGCTCGGCTGGGGCCCGGTGGCCGCGGTGGTGCTGGCCGGTGTCACCTGGATCTCCTCGTCCGGCGTCATCGCGAAGGTGCTGGGCGACCTGGGCCGGGTCGGCAACCGGGAGACGCCGGTGATCCTCAGCGTCCTCGTCCTGGAGGACCTGGCGATGGCGGTGTACCTGCCCATCGTCACCGCGCTGGTGGCCGGCGCAGGGCTGCTGGCCGGGAGCGTGACACTGGCGATCGCGCTGGGCGCGGCGGGGCTCGTCCTGTTCGTGGCGGTGCGCTACGGCCGCCTGATCTCCCGCTTCGTCTCCAGCGACGACCCGGAGAAGCTGCTCCTTGTGGTGCTGGGGCTGACGATCCTGATCGCGGGCGTCGCGCAGCAGCTCCAGGTGTCGGCCGCCGTGGGCGCGTTCCTGGTCGGCATCGCCCTGTCCGGTGAGGTCGCGGAGGGCGCGCACACCCTGCTGAGCCCGCTGCGGGACCTGTTCGCCGCCGTCTTCTTCGTCTTCTTCGGCCTGCACACCGACCCCGCCAGCATCCCTCCGGTGCTGCTGCCGGCCCTCGCCCTGGCGGTCGTCACCGCTGCGACGAAGATCGCCACCGGGTACTGGGCGGCCCGGCGAGCCGGGATCTCCGTCAAGGGCCGCTGGCGCGCCGGCGGCACGTTGGTGGCCCGCGGCGAGTTCTCCATCGTCATCGCCGGGCTGGCGGTGAGCGCGGGCATCGACCCGTCCCTGGGCCCGCTGGCCACGGCGTACGTCCTGATCCTGGTCATCCTCGGTCCGCTCACCGCCCGCTTCACGGAGCCGTTGGCGTCCCGGTGGGCCCGGCGCTTCGGCGACCGTCCGGAGGTTCGTGGGGAGCGGACGCAGGCGGCCGAGGCCGGGGCGTCGGTGGGCAGCGACTGAGCCCCCGTCATCGCCACCCCGGTGGGCCCGCGACTGAGCCCCGTCATCGCCACCCTGGTGGCCCCCTCACGCGCCGCCGGGCACCCACCCCTGGCGGCGCAGCACCGTCGACACGTCAGGCGCCTCGTAGTGCTCGCCCTTGAGGACCTTGCCGTCGGCGCGGCGGGCGACACGGCCGTCGGGGCCCAGCTTGGTCATGTTGGAGCGGTGGATCTCGGCGATCACCGCGTCGAGGTCGATGCCGTGGACCAGGGCGGTGCCGTAGGCGACGTACACGACGTCGGCCAGTTCGTGCGCGAGCTTGTCGAGAGGGCCGGTGACGGAGACCTCGGCGACCTCCGCGGCCTCCTCGGCGAGCAGCTCACCGCGGTGGGCGGCCAGGTCGGGCGGGACCTCGGTGGGCGTACTGCGCGCGTCGAGCCCGACGGCGAGGTGGAAGGCACGGACCAGGTCGACGGGCGATGAGCTCATACGCCGACCCTAGCGAGCGCCACTGACAGGCCGTCCGGCCGGGCGCCGGCATCGCCTCCCCTGGTCAGCACCGCGTACCGGCTGGCAGGATCGCGCCCATGTCCAACATGTTCCCCCGTATCGGCAGGCGCCGTGCCCTGCAAGGCTCGGCCGCCGGGTTCGTCGCCTTCGGGCTGCTGCTGTGGTGGCTGCTTCCCCTGGGCGAGGAGCCGCCGAGCGGGACGATCAGGTTCAGCACGGGGACACGGGCCGGGGTGTATCAGCAGTACGGGGTGCGCCTGCGCACCGAGCTCGCCAAGGACATGCCCAACCTGAAGGTGGAGCTGCTGACCAGCGCCGGATCGCAGGAGAACGTCAAGCGCGTGGCGGACGGGGAGGCCGACTTCGCCATCGTGGCGGCCGACGCCGTGGAGACGTACGAACTTCTCCATCCGGCCGAGGCCGACCAGTTGCGTGGTGTCGCTCGCCTGTACGACGACTACGTGCAGCTCGCCGTGCCGACGGACTCGGACATCCGCTCCGTCGCCGATCTGCGGGGCAAGCGGGTGGCCATAGGGCTGCCCCAGTCGGGCGTGCGGCTGATCGCCGACCGGGTGCTCAAAGCGGCGGGCATCGACCCGGAGAAGGACATCACGCCCTCCTCGGACGGCATCGACACCGGGCCTAATCGGCTGGGGCACCAGATCGACGCGTTCTTCTGGTCAGGCGGGCTGCCGACGGACGGGCTGAAGAAGCTCGCCGAGAAATCCGGCTTCCGGTTCGTGCCGATCGGGACCGATCTCATCACCAAGCTGCACGACCAGGGCGGCGCCACCCACTACTACCGCGCCACCAACATGCCGGAGTCGGCCTACCCCTCGATCCAGCATGGCTCCACCGTGGCGACGCTCGCGGTGTCCAACCTGCTGATGACGCGCAAGGACATGGATCCCAGGCTCACCGAGTGGGTGACCCGGACCGTTCTCAAGAGCCGGGACGGCATCGGCGCCCATGTCCACTCCGCGCAGCTGGTCGACGTCCGCACGGCGATCTACACCGACCCGCTGGCGCTGCACGAGGGCGCCCGGCGCTACTACCGCTCGGTCAAGCCGTAGGAAGCCTCACGCGGATGCCGTACGGACGTCTTGGGAGGCGTCCTGCCAGGCCTCGCGCGAATGTCGTACGGGGCGGCACGCGCGCGTGCCGCGTCAGACCTCACGCAAGCCGCAGCGGGCCCACGCGCACGACGTACTGGACCCGACCCCGTCGACGTACCCCGCCTCACGCCACCGGCCCCGACCGCGGCACGGTCACCGTCACCGTCAGGCCGTGCGGCTCGTGGTGGTCGTACGAGATCGCGCCGCCGCCCGCCGCGAGCAGGGCGCGGGAGATGGACAGGCCGAGGCCGGAGCCCTTGACGTTCTGGTGGCGGCCGCTGCGCCAGAAGCGGTCGCCGATGCGGGCGAGTTCCTCGTCGGCCAGGCCGGGGCCGTGGTCGGAGACCATGACGGTGGAGGTGTCGCCGTCGGAGCCGACCGTGACCTCGACGGTCTCGTTCTTGGGGGTGAACTTGACCGCGTTGTCGATCACCGCGTCCAGGGCGCTGGAGAGGGTGACCGGGTCGGCCCAGGCGGTGGTGGGCGGGCAGTCCCCCACCAGGCGTACGCCTCTGGCCTCGGCCGTCGGTGTCCAGGCCGCGACACGCTCGGCGGTCAGCGCGCCGATGTCGGTGACCCTCAGGTCCGCCTCGGTGTGCTCGGCCAGGGCCAGGTCGAGCAGGTCGTCCAGGACCTCGGCCAGACGCTTGCCCTCGGCCTGGACCGAGGCGATCTCCTCATTGCCCTCCGGGAGTTCGAAGGCGAGCAGTTCGATGCGCAGCAGCAGCGCCGAGAGCGGGTTGCGCAGCTGGTGCGAGGCGTCGGCGACGAAGGCGCGCTGCTGTTCCAGGACGTCCTCGACGTTGTCCGCCATCTCGTTGAACGACCGGGCGAGCCTGCGAAGTTCCGGCGGGCCGCCGGCGGCCGCGACCCGGGACTTCAGGGCACCGCTCGCGATCGCGTGGGTGGTGGCGTCGAGGACGCGGACCGGCCTGAGCACCCACCCCGTCAGACGCAGCGCGGCGCCGACGGCCAGCAGCATCGCGGCGATCTCGCCCGCCCCGATGATCAGCCAGCCGTGCAGGGTCCGCGAACGCAACTGCCCGGTGGGCGAGTCGGTGACGACGACCGCGATCACGTCACCGTCCCGGATGACCGGCGAGGCGACGATCAGGCGGTTGCGCTGCCAGGGCCACACCTGCTTGGGGTCGTGACTGCGCCGGCTGAGCAGCGCCTCGTCGAAAGCCTCGCGCACTTCGCCCGTCTTGGGGAGGAAGAAGCCTTTCGGGGCCTTGGCCATGGGGGTGTCGGTGCGGTAGAAGACGCCCGCCCGGATGCCGTAGACGCCGTAGTAGCTGGCGAGTTCGCTGTTCAGCGTCTCCTTGCGCCCGTCCGACTCGCCGCGTGCGTCGGTGACGAACTGGGCGAGGGCCGCGAAGCGTGCGGTGTCGTCGATCCGGTCGACGACCACGTTCTGCTGCTGGGCCGCGGCCACGCTCACGGCGAGCGGAATGCCGAGCGCGAGCAGCACGGCCGCCATCAGGACGATGAGCAGCGGGAGAAGACGTGTGCGCACCCGGCCCCGCTACGAGCCCGGGGCGACGAGCCGGTAGCCCACGCCTCGTACGGTCTCGATCAGCGCCGGCATGCGCAGCTTGGCGCGCAGGGACGCGACGTGCACCTCCAGGGTGCGTCCGGTCCCCTCCCAACTGGTGCGCCACACCTCGCTGATGATCTGTTCCCGGCGGAAGACCACACCGGGGCGCTGGGCGAGCAGGGCGAGGAGGTCGAACTCCTTGCGGGTCAGCTGGATGACCGAACCGTCCACGCTGACCTGACGGGTGGGCAGTTCGATGTGCACCGGGCCGAGACGCAGCGCGGTCTGGCCGCCCGGGGCGTCCTCGTGGGTGGTGCGCCGGCTGACGGCGTGGATACGGGCGAGCAGTTCCCCCGTGTCGTACGGCTTCACCACATAGTCGTCGGCGCCGAGGTTGAGGCCGTGGATGCGGGAACGGACGTCGGAGCGCGCGGTGACCATGATCACCGGGGTGCTGGTGCGCTTGCGGATCTTGCCGCAGACCTCGTACCCGTCCTGGTCGGGCAGGCCCAGGTCGAGGAGGACGACCCCGAAGCCGGCACCTTCCGGAACGAGGGCCTGGAGGGCCTCCTCACCGCTGCGGGCGTGTGTGACGTCGAAACCGTGTCGCGCGAGGACCGCGGACAGGGCGGCTGCCACATGGTTGTCGTCCTCGACGAGGAGGAGTCTCATTCAGGCCCCCTTCGGTTCATCGGACGTACGATCTGAATATGTGCTGAATGTGTACAAAACGCGTGCACGCGCGCGCGTGCACGTCGTCGGGCACCGTGTGCAGTCACGCTGATGGATGAGGACGGCGTCAAGGGGCTTCCGGTTGCGCGGCACTTCCGTTATCCGGCCGATACGCGCGCTGGTGACAAGTGCTACGACACGTGTCCGATTGCTATCGGATCGTGATCCTCAGATTCCCCTCAGATGTAATGACGCTGGTCGCGTGGGTTACTAAGGTCCACCGAAACCGAGCAGGACGGAGCCAGAGAGCGATGACCGAAGTATCGGTGGCCAAGGAAGATGTGGCCGCGACCGGAGACCTGGTCGTCCTGAAGGGCGTCAACAAGCACTTCGGCGCGTTGCACGTGCTCCAGGACATCAATCTGACGATCGCCCGCGGCGAGGTCGTCGTGGTCATCGGGCCCTCCGGGTCCGGGAAGTCCACGCTGTGCCGCGCCATCAACCGCCTGGAGACGATCGACACCGGCGCGATCGCCATCGACGGCAAGCCGCTGCCCCAGGAGGGCAAGGAGCTGGCCCGGCTCCGCGCCGACGTCGGGATGGTCTTCCAGTCGTTCAACCTGTTCGCACACAAGACCGTGCTCGAGAACGTCACGCTGGGCCAGATCAAGGCCCGCAAGGTCGACAAGAAGAAGGCCGAGGAGAAGGCCAGGGCGCTGCTGGACCGGGTCGGTGTCGCCAACCAGGCGGACAAGTACCCCGCCCAACTGTCCGGCGGTCAGCAGCAGCGCGTCGCCATCGCGCGGGCACTGGCCATGGACCCCAAGGTCATGCTGTTCGACGAGCCCACGTCGGCGCTCGACCCGGAGATGATCAACGAGGTGCTGGAGGTCATGCAGCAGCTCGCCCGCGACGGCATGACCATGATCGTCGTCACCCATGAGATGGGCTTCGCCCGTTCGGCCGCCAACCGGGTGGTGTTCATGGCGGACGGTCGGATCGTCGAAGAGGCTGTGCCGGACCAGTTCTTCAGCAACCCGCGCAGCGACCGTGCCAAGGACTTCCTGTCGAAGATCCTTCACCACTGACGAATCCGCCCCCACGGGCACGTGCGAATCCCAGACGGCCCCGCGTCACCCGCAACGACGGCATTCTCCTCATCACGCAAAGGATGTTCACCATGAAGCTCCGAAAGGTCTCCGCCGCGGCGGCCACCGCACTCGTCCTCGCCCTCACCGCCACGGCCTGTGGCGGCGACGACGGCGACAGCAACAGCGGCTCGGGCTCCGGTGGCGGCAGCAAGATCAAGGTCGGCATCAAGTACGACCAGCCCGGTCTCGGCCTGAAGGAGCCCGACGGGTCCTTCACCGGCTTCGACGTGGACGTGGCCACGTACGTGGCCAAGGAGCTCGGCTACGAGCCCGACCAGATCGAGTTCGTCGAGACCAAGAGCGCCGACCGCGAGAACGCGCTCGCCCGCGGCGACGTCAAGTTCATCGCGGCCACCTACTCGATCACCGACGAGCGCAAGCAGAAGGTCGACTTCGCCGGCCCCTACCTGCTGGCCCACCAGGACCTGCTGGTCAAGTCGGACTCCGACATCACCAAGGCCACGGACCTCAACGGCGAGAAGCTGTGCTCGGTGGTCGGCTCCACTTCGGCGCAGAACGTCAAGAACGACTTCGCGCCGAAGGCGCAGCTGAGGCAGTACGGCGGCTACTCGGAGTGCATCGCCGGCCTGCAGAGCGGCGCCGTGAACGCGGTGACCACCGACGACTCGATCCTCGCGGGCTTCGCCGCGCAGGAGCAGTACAAGGGCCAGTTCAAGCTCGCCGGCCTCAAGCTGAGCAACGAGAACTACGGCATCGGTGTCAAGAAGGGCGACACCGCCACCGTGAACAAGATCAACGCCGCCCTGGAGAAGATGGTCAGCGACGGCGCCTGGGAGAAGGCGGTCAAGGACAACTTCGGTCCTGCCGACTACAAGAACGAGCCCGCGCCGAAGATCGGCAACGTCGTCAAGTAGCGCCTCAGGGATTCCACCGGCGCGCCGCCGTCCACGCGATCACGGCGGCGGCGCGCCGCGCCGTCCACGTACGCCACACACCCGGAAGCGCGGGAGATCGTGTTCGACTTTCTTGAAGGTTACGACGTCCTAGCGGCGTTCTGGATGACGGTGAAACTCACCGCCATCTCCGCCCTCGGCTCCCTGGTCTGGGGCACTCTGCTGGCCGCGATGCGAGTCAGCCCGGTCCCGCTCATGCGCGGGTTCGGCACCGCCTATGTGAACATCGTCCGGAACATCCCCCTGACCGTCATCATCGTCTTCGCCTCGCTCGGCCTCTCCGACGTCTTCGGCGTGACGATGGGCGCCGCCGACGACTTCGACGCCCAGAGCTTCCGGCTGGCCATTCTCGGCTTCGTCGCCTACACCGCCGCGTTCGTCTGCGAGGCGATCCGCTCCGGCATCAACACCGTGCCCGTCGGGCAGGCCGAGGCCGCACGCGCCATCGGGCTGAGCTTCAGCCAGATCCTGGGGCACATCATCCTGCCGCAGGCCTTCCGCTCGGTCATCGGTCCGCTGGCCAACGTGCTGATCGCGCTGACCAAGAACACGACCGTGGCGGCCGCGATCGGCGTGGCGGAAGCCGCTCTTCTGATGAAGGAAATGATCGAGAACGAGGCACAGACGCTGGCCATCGGCGCGGTGTTCGCCCTCGGGTTCGTGGTACTGACCCTGCCCACCGGCCTTATCCTCGGCTGGCTGAGCAAGCGACTGGCGGTGAAGCGATGACCTCCGTTCTCTACGACGCGCCGGGCCCTCGCGCCAAACGGCGCAATGTGCTCTTCTCCGTGCTCTTCTTCGTCCTGCTCGCCCTGCTCCTGTGGTGGATCTGGCGGACGATGGACGACAAGGGCCAGCTGGAGTGGGCCCTGTGGGAGCCGTTCACCCAGTCGGAGGCCTGGACGACGTATCTGCTGCCGGGCCTCGCCGACACCCTGAAGGCCGCGGCGCTCGCCATGGTGATCGCCCTGCCGCTGGGCGCGGTCTTCGGCATCGCGCGCCTCTCGGACCACCGGTGGGTGCGGGGCACGGCCGGCACGGTGGTCGAGTTCTTCCGGGCGATCCCCGTCCTGCTGCTGATGCTGTTCGCCAACGAGCTCTATGTCCGCTACACGGACATCAGCAGCGAACAGCGGCCCCTGTATGCGGTCGTCACCGGCCTGGTCCTCTACAACGCGTCCGTCCTCGCCGAGATCGTGCGGGCGGGCATCCTCTCCCTGCCCAGGGGACAGACAGAGGCCGCCAAGGCGGTCGGTCTGCGCAAGAGCCAGACGATGACCAGCGTCCTGCTGCCGCAGGCCGTCACCGCCATGCTGCCGGCCATCGTCAGCCAACTCGTCGTCATCGTGAAGGACACCGCCCTGGGCGGTGTGATGCTGGGCTTCACCGAGTTGCTCAACTCGCGCCAGACGCTGGCGGCCGTCTACGCCAACGTCATCCCCAGCTTCATCGTGGTGGCGGTCATGTACATCGTGCTGAACTTCATCCTCACCAGCTTCGCGAGCTGGCTGGAGGCCAGGCTGCGGCGCAGCAAGCGGAGCACGGGGGCGGTCCTCGCCGAGGACACGGTGGAGGTCAACCCCGCGGCGGTGCGCGGAACCCTCGGGACCGGTGAGAACACCGGTGGCGGCGGGGGCTTCTGATCAATAGTCAGGTGATCTGATCGACACGGAGGGCAGTGGCATGATCGCCGCTGCCCTCCGTCACTTGACGCAAGCACCGGCAATAGGTTGCATACGTTCTGTGATCGTGCACCCTGCTCCAACTTCCTGTTCACCCAGGTCCTTCCGGACGCCGCCGCGGGCAGGAGGCGCCGCGCAGTGGACCCGGTGATCATTGCCGGAGCGGGGCCCGTCGGGCTCACGCTCGCCCTGGCTCTGGCCCGTCAGGACGTACCGTCCGTCGTCCTCGACGAGGGGCCGGGCAAGGACGAACCGCGTCTCGCGCGCACCGTCGTCCTGCGCGAGGACACCGCCGCCCTCGTGGAACGACTGACCGGAACATCGCTGGCGCGGGCCGGCGCCCACTGGGCCGGATGGCGGTCGATGCGGCGCAAGCAGGTGATGCGCGAGGTCACGTTCGGCGAGACCGACACAGGCGCCGACATTGAGCTCGGCACGGACACCGACGCCGGCCCGGCGCCGCTGCACATCGCCCAGCACGTACTGACCGGCGCCCTGCGCGCCGCCCTCGTCGGCGAGCGGCTGGTCAGGATCGCGGTGGACAGCCGCCTCGACGGCGTCGAACAGGAGGTCTCGGGCGTCACGGTCCACACCCGTGGCCCCAAGGGCACCTGGTGGCGTGGCAGTTACCTGGTCGGCTGCGACGGACCGCGCTCGACCGTCCGCAAGCTCCAGGACATCCGCTTCCCCGGCCGTACGGCGGTGGAACGACACGCCGTGGCGGCCCTGCGCGCGGAACTTCCCTGGCCCGACCAGGCGTTGCTCCATCGGATGCCGCCATGGCGGACGTCCGGACCCTCGGCCGGCGAGATCACCGGGCGCCCCCTGCCGGACGGGGTGTGGCGGCTGGACTGGCTGCTGCCGCCGGGCAAGGACCTGGTCACGCCCGAACTGCTGGTGGCCCGCGTCCGCGAGACCCTCGCGGGCTGGGCGGACGGGCCGACACCGCCGTACGAACTCCTGGACACCGGAGTCCACACGGTCCACCACCGGGTGGCCCGCCGGTGGCGCGTCGGCCGGGTCTTTCTCGCCGGGGACTCGGCGCACCTGCTCGGCGCGCTCGGCACACAAGGGCTCGACGAAGGGCTGCGGGACGCCGACAACCTCGCCTGGAAGCTGGCGCTGGCCTGGCACCACGGGCCGCACGAGGCGCTGCTCGACAGCTACCAGACAGAGCGGCGCGCGGTCGTCGCCGCCCGACTGCGCGCCGCCGACCAGGTGCTGCCGCTGCTGCGCGGCGGCGGGGGCCTGCGCGCGTACGTCCCCGGCTCGGCTCGCGGCCACGACGCGCTGCTCACAGACGGTCACCTGGGGCGCGGAGCGCTGGGTGCGCCGGGGGCGTACACCGACTCGCCGCTCGCGCCCCGACACCTCGAAGGGGAAACCCTTGTGACCACATTCCCCGGGGCGCCGGTCACCGATGTGCGGGTCACCGCCGAGGACGGCTCCTTCGTACGGCTGCGCGACCGCCTCGGGCGCGGCGCGCTGCTCGTCGTGCTGATCGCGCCGGGCACGGGCGTGTGGGAGCGCAAGCACTGGGTGACCGCCGGGATCATGCCCCGGCTGGCGGCGGCGGTGACCGCGCTGCCGCGTCCCGCCGAGCTGCTGGTCGCCGAGGAGTACCCGGGCGCGGCCCCGCACACCGTCCTTCTCGTACGGCCGGACGGTCACCTGGTCACGGCGCTGAGCGGGGTCCGTCCGGCCGACCTGTACGCGGCGGCCGAGGCGGCGCTCGGCGGACCGGCCAAGGCGGAGGCGGGGGCAGAGGCGGGAGCCGGCTCGCGCTGATGTACGAGTGCTCGCCGTCACTGAGCGTCCAGATAGTGACGGTGAGTTGACCGGTTCCAACCGTCATGGTGTACTCCGGATCGTGACCGACACCTGTGTGCACCTGTGGCGGAGGGTCCATATGGACCTCGTCCGCTATGCGGGCTGCGTGTGTCGCCTGTCCTGCTGAATTCGCTTCCCTCCTTTCTCCCGCGCGCCACTCCCATACCAGCGCGCGCCCTTGCGAACACGCTTCAGGACGGTGCCCATGTCTGTATCCCCATCTCCCGCTGTGTCCCCTTCCGTCTCTCCTGCTGGTTCTCCTGCCGTTTCGGCTCCTACGCAGGCGGACCTCCTCGCCTTCGCACGGCGTACGGCCGCCGACACCGCGCTGATCGACTCGTTGCCCCTCGACCCGGAAGGCCGCACCTGGGTGCGTCTGGAGGGGCCCGGCGGCAGCGAGGCCTGGCTGATCGGCTGGCCGCCCCGCAGTGGTACCGGCTGGCACGACCACGCCGACTCAGTCGGCGCCTTCCTGACCGCTGCGGGTGAGCTCAAGGAGAACTCCCTCGCGGCCCGGCTGCCCACCGACGGCTGGAAGACCCTGGAGCTGACCGACGGCGTGGACCGCGAGCGCCGGCTGCCGGCCGGACAGGGCCGCGCTTTCGGCCGGCACCACGTCCACGAGGTACTCAACGAGTCCGCCGAACGGCACGCGATCTCCGTCCACGCCTATTACCCGCCCCTGCCCCAGATCCGCCGCTACAGCCGCAGCGGACAGACCTTGCGCCTCGAGCAGGTGGAGCGCCCGGAGGACTGGCAGTGACGGGCCGGGAGAGCGGTTCGGGCGGTGGCGGTGACTTGAGCGGTGGCTTTGGCAGCGGCTTGGGTGGGGGCTTGGGTGGGGGCCTTGGCAGTGGCTTGGGCGAACAGCCCGTCGGCATCGACGAGTTGCTGGAGCGGGTGCGCGAGGGCTACGAGCGGATAGAGCCCCGAGAGGCGTACGACGCCGCCCTGGCCGGAGACGCGCTGCTGGTCGACATCCGCTACGCGGCCCTGCGCGAGCGGGACGGCCTGATTCCCGGCGCCCTCGTCGTCGAACGCAACGAACTGGAGTGGCGCCTCGACCCTCGGGGCAGCCACCGCGCCCCCGAGGCCACGAGCCATGACCTGCGAATCGTGGTCATCTGCAACGAGGGGTACGCCTCCAGCCTGGCGGCTGCCTCCCTGCACCGGTTGGGGCTGCGCCGGGCCACCGATCTGGTCGGTGGGTTCCAGGCGTGGCGGGCGGCGGGGCTTCCGGTGACGTCGTAGGCGTCGGCTTCGTTGGGGCGCGGGGGCCAGGGACTGGCCTGGCCTGGCCTGGGTCAGGCGTCAGTAGTCGTCCGGAGGGCCCCGGATCGCTGGTCCGGATCTCTGGCTCGTGCGGCCCGGCTACTCCTTGGCGGTGGCCGCCGTCACGGGGCGGGGCGTGAGCGCGACGCGTCCGGGTACGGCGGTGGCGACGAGGGCGAGCAGGGCCGCGCCCGCGACGACGGTGATGTACACCAAGGGTGTGACCGCCGGTGCGGCGCCGCCCGTCATGCCGATGCTGAAGCCCGTGAGGACGGCGAGGGCGATGCCGCTGCCGAGGCGGAGGACCGTGGCGAGGAGCAGCACGGACAGCGTCTCGGTACGCAGCATGCGGAACACCTGGCGGCGGGTTGCTCCCGCGAGGCGGAGCAGTGCGAACTCCCGGACGCGCGCGGAGAAGCGGGGGTGCGCGAGAGCCTTCAGCGTGGCCAGGTCGGATAGCTCGACGGGGGTCTGCGGCGCCTGCGCGGGGGCCTGTGCACCGGGTTCCTGTGACATGGGTGCACAGTCGTCTGTGCACAGGCTGTGGTGCACTGCGGTGTCCAGGCGTCTTCAGCGGGGGACCAGCCCTACCTAGCGGGAAGGCGGCAAGACAGAAGACGGGAAGCACAGAAGACGGGAAGCTCAGAAGGCGGAAGGCACCGGGCGGAAAGACCGGGCGAGGTGCGGGCGGTCTCAGAACCGCCGCCGCCCCTCAGAACCCTTCGTCTCCGAGGAACTCCGTGTCCTCCCCCTCCGCCTCAAGCGCCTGCCGCACCACCCGCAGGGCCATGCCCTCGGGGTAGCCCTTGCGGGCCAGCATGCCCGCGAGGCGGCGCAGCCGTTTGTCGCGGTCGAGGCCTCGCGTGGAGCGCAGCTTGCGGGCGACGAGTTCGCGCGCGGTCGCCTCCTCCTGCTCGGAGTCGAGCTGGGCGACGGCAGTGTCGATCAGTGTGGAATCGACGCCCTTGGTCCGCAGTTCCTGGGCGAGCGCGCGCCGGGCCAGTCCTCGGCCGTGGTGCCGGGACTCCACCCAGGCGTCCGCGAACGCGCTGTCGTTGATCAGGCCGACCTCCTCGAACCGCGACAGCACCTCCTCGGCGGCGTCATCGGGAATCTCCCGCTTGCGCAGGGCGTCCGCGAGCTGTTTCCGCGTGCGCGGGGTCCCGGTGAGCAGGCGCAGGCAGATCGCCCGTGCCCGCTCGACCGGGTCCCCCGGAGGCTCCTCCTGCTCGGCCCTCGACGAAGAGAAGTCGCCTCCGTCCTCACCGGACGGCCCTGCGCGACCGCGCCGACGACGCCCGCGTGAGCCGCCCGCGCCACGAGCCCCGCCCCTCGGGCGCGAGCCGCCGACGGGCGAATCGGCGCCGAACGCCGAGCCGCCGCCCGTCCCGTCCGGCCACTGTCCACCGCCCGGCTCGTCGTCGTACGACCCTTCCGTGTCGTACGACGCCGCGCGGGCGTAGTTCCCATCCATGCCTTGCACCGGGTCGCCGCCGCTCAGGCCGGCGGAGCCCCTGTCGCTTCCCCCGCCCCGCTCACGCGGGGCGTCCGGGTGAGCGGCGTACTCGGCCCAGTCCGTTCGCCGTGTCACGGTCAGCTCTTGGCTGCCGCGGCCTTGGTCTTGGCTGCCTTGGCCGCTGCCGGAACGGGCACCGTCTTCACGGCGTCGTCCGCGGCGGCGGAGACCGCGGCGTCCACGCCCGGCTCGGCGGCCGGCTTCTCCGGCCGGACCCCGACGCCCAGCTTCTCCTTGATCTTCTTCTCGATCTCGTTGGCCAGGTCGGGGTTGTCCTTCAGGAAGTTGCGCGCGTTCTCCTTGCCCTGGCCGAGCTGGTCGCCCTCGTACGTGTACCAGGCGCCGGCCTTGCGGACGAAGCCGTTCTCCACGCCCATGTCGATCAGGCCGCCCTCGCGGCTGATGCCGTGCCCGTAGAGAATGTCGAACTCGGCCTGCTTGAAGGGCGGCGCGACCTTGTTCTTGACGACCTTGACGCGGGTGCGGTTGCCGACCGCGTCGGTGCCGTCCTTCAGGGTCTCGATGCGGCGGATGTCGAGCCGCACGGAGGCGTAGAACTTCAATGCCCGGCCACCGGTCGTGGTCTCCGGGGAGCCGAACATCACGCCGATCTTCTCGCGGAGCTGGTTGATGAAGATCGCCGTCGTCTTGGACTGGTTGAGCGCGCTGGTGATCTTCCGCAGGGCCTGACTCATCAGCCGGGCCTGGAGGCCGACGTGGCTGTCGCCCATCTCGCCCTCGATCTCCGCGCGCGGGACGAGCGCGGCGACGGAGTCGATGACGATGAGGTCGAGGGCGCCGGAGCGGACCAGCATGTCCACGATCTCCAGAGCCTGCTCACCGTTGTCCGGCTGCGAGAGGATCAGGTTGTCGATGTCGACGCCGAGCTTCTGCGCGTAGTCGGGGTCGAGGGCGTGCTCCGCGTCCACGAAGGCGACCTGGCCACCGGCCTTCTGCGCGTTCGCCACCGCGTGCAGGGTCAGGGTCGTCTTGCCGGAGGACTCCGGGCCGTACACCTCCACCACGCGGCCGCGCGGCAGGCCGCCGACGCCGAGGGCGACGTCGAGCGCGGTCGACCCGGTGGGGATGACCTCGATGGGCTCGTTCGGGCGGTCGCCCATGCGCATGACCGCGCCCTTGCCGAATTGCCGTTCAATCTGTGCGAGCGCGGCGTCCAGTGCCTTCTCGCGGTCGGTTCCTGCCATGGGTTCCACCCGATTTGCTTGAGTCGATCGCTTCACGTCAAAGACGCTAACGCCTGCCACTGACAATGCGCCCCGACGCTTGTCCAGCCTGTGGATAACTAGGGCACTTCTCCATCAAAACCGTGTCGAAATCCCCGTCGAGAACCTCGCCGGAGCCTTCATAAGAATGGATGTTCGATTTTCGTGTCAAGCGCACCACGCGACACCTCCGAGACTACGTTCCGGGTCAGACAACGCCACGGACCCCGACCCAGTCCTACTTCCCGCGGTGTACGACAGGTGTCTTCGGCCGGACGACGACTGGGTGAGGCGCTCTCGCGAGGCTTGGGGCATGGCGCACACGAAGAGCACCCGAGAAGGCGGCGGCACGGCACGTCTCCCTGCCGTCACCGCGACACTGGCCGCGCTGCTCCTGCTGGCCGTGTCCATCGTCGGCCAGGTAGCCGCCGGCGCGGACTATCCGGCCGTACCGCCCGGCGTCGTCATCCCGCTCGGGGCGGCAGTCCTGCTGCTCTGGCGTACGAACCGCTGGACTATCGGGCTCCCCCTCGCCGTCGGCCTCCTCATCGGCGTAGGCGCGCTCGTGACCCCGAACACGGGCGACCACCTCGCGTCGGGGGACACCGCTCTCGTCGTCTCGACCGTCGCCGAACTCGTCGCCCTCGCCGGTCTGGTGGTCGCCGCGGCCGCGGCCGCACTGCTGTGGAAGGGAGCGCGGGACTGATGGGCGCGGACCTGATGGGAGCGGCCACAGGGCAGACAAGGCCGTCGACTCCGGCACGGTGGGCGCCCGGGGCGCACCGCGCCGAGCGCCTGTGCCATGCCACCGGTCTCCTCCTGGTCCTGTCCGGCCTCGCGCACCTGGTGGTCTTCGCGGTCGACGGCGGCCCCTGGGACGGGCCCGTCTCCTGGCGCAAGCCGGTGACGTTCGGGCTGTCCTTCGGGGCGACGCTGATCGCGGTCACCTGGGTCACGTCGTATCTGCGCATCGGGCCGCGGCTGCGCACTGCGCTGCTGCTCGCGTTCGCCGCCGACTGCGTCGTGGAGGTCGGCGGCATCACCCTCCAGGCGTGGCGAAGGGTGCCCTCGCACCTCGACATGGAGACGCCGTTCGACACGGCGGTGTCCATGACGCTCGCGGTGGGCGGCGGTGTCCTCGTGGTGCTGCTCACGGTGTTCGCGCTCGCCTCGTTCCGGCACCGGCCCGCCGGACCCGCGGGGATGTCCCTCGCGGTGCGCTCCGGGTTCGCGATCCTGCTCGTCGCCCTGGCCTCGGGCGCCGCGATGATCGCGCGCGGTGTCGTGCTCGCCCGCACCGGCCACCAGGACGCGGCGTACCACTCGACCGCCCCGCTCAAGCCGCTGCACGGGGTCAGCCTGCACGCCGTCCTGGTCCTGCCCGCACTGGCCTGGCTCCTGTCGCGCACATCCTGGAGCGGGACGGCCCGGCAACGGATCGTGGCCGTGGCGGTCGGCTGCTACGTGGCTGCCGTCGTCGGCGCCGCGGTCTGGGCCGGTCTCACGTACTGACCGGCCCTCCACGGAAGGGAGCACAAGGAGTCGACTCCGAGTATCGCTACGCGTCAGGAGGAGTCGACGGCGGGCCCTCTGCCCCCGGCCGTCTCGCCCACAAGGCACGCGCGCGCGTGACCAGTCCGGACCCCGCCACCCGTCGACGGTGTCCATGAACGCGAGGGTCGTCCGTGACGTCGTACCGCTTCACGTACGCCCCCAGGAAGGCCTGCAGCGTGGCGACCGCCGGGATGGCGATCAGTGCGCCGACGGCACCGAGGAGGGCGGTGCCCGCGATGACCGAGCCGAAGGCGACCGCGGGGTGGATGTCCACGGTCTTCGCGGTCAGCTTGGGCTGGAGCACGTAGTTCTCGAACTGCTGGTAGACCACGACGAAGATCAGCACCCACAGCGCGTACCAAGGGTCGACCGTGAAGGCGATCAGCATGGGCAAGGCGCCCGCGAGGTAGGTGCCGATGGTGGGGATGAACTGCGAGACCAGTCCCACCCACACGGCGAGCACAGGCGCGTACGGCACCTCCAGAACCTGCAACAGGATGTAGTGCGCGACTCCGGAGATGAGCGCCATCAGGCCGCGCGAGTAGATGTAACCGCCGGTCTTGTTGACGGCGATCTCCCACGCGCGCAGCACCTCGGTCTGTTTGGCGGGCGGCAGGATGGAGCAGAGCGCGCGGCGCAGTCGCGGGCCGTCCGCGGCGAAGTAGAACGAGAACAGCGTGACCGTCAGCAGCTGGAAGAGCCCTCCGAGGACCTGGGCGGACACGTCCAGGACGCCGGTGGCACTGTTCTGGACGTAGTTGCGCAGCCAGTCGGAGCGAAGCAGGCCTTCCTGGACGTCCACCCGTTTCAGGTCGGTGTTGAAGTGCGTGTTGATCCAGTTGATGACGGAGTCGAGATAGGCCGGGAAATCCTCGACGATCTTGATGATCTGGCCCGCGAGCATGGAGCCGAGCAGTGTGACAAAGCCCGCGGAGACGACCATGACACCGAGGAAGACGACGGCGGCGGCCAGCCCTCTGCGCATGCCGCGCGAGGCCATCCAGCTCACCGCGGGTTCGATGGCCAGGGCCAGGAAGAACGCGATGAGGATGTTGATCAACAGGCCGGTGAGCTGGTGGAAGGCCCAACTGCCGAGCTGGAACACGGCGATGAGGGTGAGCGCGAGCACCATGGCGCGCGGCAGCCAGCGCGGCATGCGGGCGTCCGGCCCGGCGGCGCCGGCGGCCGGGGGCCGATTGGGCGGCGTCGTGCCGAGCGGGGATGCGTGCTCGGCGACCTGGTCGGACTCGTCAGTGGGTGCCACAGAGTAAGTCTCGCCCATATGGCTGACAATCGGCCGCCGTCCTGCGATCTTCGTGACCGATCAGTGCCTTTCCCACGGAACATTCATGACAGTGCACACCACACGCCACACGTCCTTGGCGTCCCAGCCGGCGGCCAGCGCCTCGTGCACGGTGCGCCCGCCGAGCTCCGCCATCACATGATCGCGCGCGAAGGTGTCGGCGTAGTCCGGACCGAAGTGATCCGCCATCCGCTGCCAGAAGACCGTCAACCGCATGACTCCAGTATCCCGCCCCTGAGAGTGGGCCTGACCCGGGACCACTTGCCGAGACCGCTTTCCGTCCTACGGTCTGACACATGGCCGAAACAGGAGCTTCCCCACTCCCCCCGACGCCCCCGGCGCGCTCCCCCCTCGCACGCGCCGAGCACTTCGTCTGGCTCACCGCGCGGGTGCTGGAACAGCGTCTCTTCGCGTACCAGTTCCTGAACGGAGGCGCCGACCCGGTGGAGACGGCGCTGGACGCCTACCGCAACGAGGACGGCGGGTACGGCCACGCGCTGGAACCCGATCTGCGCGGCCCGGTCAGCCAGCCCCTGCACACCGGTCACGCCCTGCGAGTCCTGGACGCCATCGAACGCTGCGGCGGACAGCGCGTGGAGCGCGTGTGCCGGTATCTGACGTCCGTGACCACGCCGGACGGCGCTCTGCCGGCGATCCACCCCAGCCAGCGCGGCTACCCGGCGGCCCCTTTCATCTCCATCCTGGACGACCCACCGAGCGAGCTTCTCGCCACCGGACCGGTGGTGGGCCTCCTGCACCGCAACGAGGTGTGGCACGCCTGGCTGTTCCGGGCCACGGACTTCTGCTGGCAGACGGTCGAGTCCCTGGAGCAGTCCCACCCGTACGAGGTCCAGGCCGCCGTGGCCTTCCTCGACTCCGCTCCCGACCGCCCGCGCGCGGAGGCGGTCGCCGACCGCCTCGGCCGCCTGGTGCGCGACCACCGGCTCGCGGCCCTGGACCCGGACCACCTCGACGCGTATCCGGTCGCACCGGGTTACGCCCCCGGCGAGCACCACTTCCCGCACGACTACGCGAAGACACCGGACTCGCTCGCGCGCGCGTGGTTCACCGACGACGAGATGTCCCGCTCCCTGGACTTCCTCGTGAACGAGCAACAGCACGACGGCGGCTGGCCGATCCGCTGGCGCCAGTGGGCTCCGGGCACCGCCCTGGAGGCACGCCCCATCGTCACGATCGAGGCACTGCGCACCCTGCACGCGTACGGCCGCTCCCTGGTCTGAGGCACCACGCACGCGTGCCGCACAGGAGGACACTGCGGGCGACAGTGCCAAGACCCCGAGTGACACAAGGCGCGGCAGTCGCGTACGGCGCGAAGGGGACGTGTCGGGGGGTGTCCGCCCGCAGCGGTTGTCGCGTCAACCCGGGCACGTTGACAGCCGACCGATTCCGCGACGTTCCG